>CAYLNI010000215.1:2639-4245 GCA_964384705.1 uncultured Fusibacter sp. | reverse complement strand
GTGAGTACTGGTGGGATGGCGGGTAAGATTGATGATGTTGTGGTGGTTGTGACAGCAACAGATAATGATGTATTTGCAGGAGTCAAAGAAGCTTCAGAATTTCTCAAATCTCAAAATGTTCCACGAGAGTACAGAAAACATGCCCTCGAATCGTTTGACGTACGAACCATAAAAATGGAGACAGCTGGCGATGCAACGTATGGAATTAGATTCTATGGTGGGCTTGCTGAAGAAAAAGGTAGATACTTGTTTGAGACTTTTTCAACAACTACAAACAGAAACAATTTAGCATTGCCAAATCATTGGAATTCCATGTCTGGATTGCAACAATTTCAGGTTAAAAGCGGAACACCAATGATTGCAGGTAATGCAGCTCCTCAACTACAGTATGGTTCGCAGTACGTAGGAGGAGCTAAGCAAGGGCACATTAACAATTTGGAGGCGTTGACAAAATGATAAGAGTGAAAGTGTTTGAAGATAAGTATATCGAATTAATTCAAACTGTTGAAAACGAAATAGATTTAGTGAAAAATGGTCTGAAAGAGAGATCAAATCAACAATTAAAAACTATAATTTTTGATTTGAATAAAATGAACGATATCAGGAATTCAAATCAATTTGTGCCTAGTTATCCAAGATTCATTGTGGATTCTTGGGATTTCAGCGATTCGCTTGGTATTGAATTGCTAAAGTTTTACGAACTCTATAAAAAAATTAAGAATTGATAGAGCTACAAGTTTGAATAGACAAGTAAATATGACCTATCGGTGTCAAGCCCAAAGCGGAAGTAACTACAAAATACAAAGAGCAAAGTGTTTAATTGGAATGCTTGCAAAGAATAGAAAACGAGTTAATTTCGCATGCGTGCCTGACAGTACTATCGGAATCAGGTTCAACCCCGGAATTTGAATCTCCAAAACCAAGTTAAATTAATATTTACCTAACGAACTTCCACTTCTGACTATCATCGGAAGTTGGATGTTCGCCTTATTATGACATTGACTTAATTTGTGATTTTGTATAATAATGCGACGATTTTCATTGGAACAACAAAATCATTACCTTCTGCCATAATACAACTATGACCTTCACTTACGATGTCCTTAGTCGTATGCTTAGTCAAGAAGAAGATGAAGACATCATTGCCTACACGTATGATGCAAATGGCAACACCTCACCATGACCGACCAAACAGGCATGACGACCTGGACTTATGATGCACAAGGCAGAGCCCTCACAAAAACCGTGCCACATATCGGCACCTCAATTTATGACTATGACCTCTTCACTGGCATCGCAGGCCTTGGTACAGGCGAGTATGCTGAGCGCACCACAGATCCTATGGGCAATGTCACCCTCAAAATTTATGACAAAATGGACCGCATCGTATCAGTCGATGACGGCTCAGACGTTACGCGTTTTATGTACTATGACAATGGCTCTAGACAAAGCGTCATCTATCCAGATGGCTCAAGTGAAACGTATGTCTATGACGCAAATGGTCAAAACACTGCCCTCGTAAACCGCAAGGCAGACAATTCGCTCATCGACACGTACAGCTACACCTACGATGCGGCGAACAACCAAACGTCCAAGACCGATTCAA
>CAYLNI010000215.1:0-2629 GCA_964384705.1 uncultured Fusibacter sp. | reverse complement strand
CGACGACGTTTGAGTATGACAAGCTGAAAAGAATCTCAACCGTCACAGAACCAAGCGGCATCAAGACCGTCTATGGGTATGACAAAGCACGGAACCGCATCAGTGAGAAAAAGGTTGTTGGTGAAACAATGACCCAGGAGACGCTGTATAAATACGACGCGTCCAACCGCCTGCTCACCACTGAGACAAAATCTCAAGTGCTTGGCACCAATGACAAAGTGACCTACACTTACGATGCAAACGGCAACATGCTCAGCCAAAAGACGACAAGCATCAAACCCGCTGAGATCGGTGGCCAGGCGACGTTTGTTCTCGAGAAGAGCGGCGCAAGTGTCGCCGTTGGTATAGCAGGTGGCGTAGTCGTAGTAGCTGAGACAATTTCTGTGTCAGCATTGTTACCAGATGCCCAATTGGATATGAACTCATTTACAACAAATGTAGCAGCAGGCAATATTGCAGGGGCATATGTTGATGCCATCGCACTCATGATACCTGGTGTGAGTACTGGTGGGATGTCGGGTAAGATTGATGATGTTGTGGGGGCAAATACTAAGTATCTTACAAGTATTGAGGACAAAGTTACTACCATTAATCAAGTAAAACTACCCAATGGATTTGCAGATACGTTTACTGATGGGTATTACAGAACGGTAGTTACAAATGGTAAAGTTACATTGTATCGAACATTTGGTGGATATGCGGATGCTGGTGGAGGTTTTGCGACCACAGGTTCAACTGCAAACCGAATTCAAGCAAAGCTTGATTCGGCATTATTACCAGATTGGGGTAATAGTAGAATGTATGAGGCAGTTATTGAAATTCCTGAAGGACAAGTTTTGAACATTGGAAAAGTAGCTGAGCAATTTACACTAACTGGTACAAAGTTGTCTGGACAAGCCGATCAAGTATTGCTTCCGGAAAATTGGCCATTAGAGTGGATTAAGAGTATTTACGTTGTACCATCGAAATAGGAGGGTAACCATAATGGATTGTAAATTTATGCTTAAAAATCAAGTTGCGATAGTGATTGAGTATCTTGAAGAAAAATATCACCCTGGAGAAGAAGGGGGTGTTATCAAATTAATATATGATCGATATTGCAAAGCCTACAAGATACTGAATAATGAGGTGACAAATCTAGCAGATTTGCATTTGGCTGGCGGTGTGCGAGCTTATATGGATAGTTATAGCGACTACGAGAATCCATTATTAGAAGAAATGTATAAAGCTGAAAAGTTATTAAAACAAATAGAAATGGAGAAATAGCATAAATCACTTGGGTGATGTAAAAGAAATACAATTTTATGCTAACTAATTACCACGCGAACGTCAAATTTGACCCAAACTAGAATGAATCATACTAGGTACAATTACGGTAGTTCTACACATCTAGTGTCAAGTTAAATCAATAACATTATTCCGCGAACTTCCATTTCTGAACCCGTCACCATCTTCGGAAATTGGAAGTTCGCTCTATTATGACAGTTGAGGCATTCAAACAACAACGAGGATTTGGACTTAGCAATACTGATTTAGTTCCTAGAATACCTGGAAGAATCAATCAAGTTCAATGATGAAAGGAGTGTTATTTTGGAAATAAGACAAGTATTGATTGATGAATTATTGAGTTGCAAGTGGTTACAAAATTGTGGTGAACAGCAGAATGTCGAATACGATTTCGATGTTGCATTTCAAACAGATTGCAGTGAAGTTATAAAAGCTATAAATTCAATTGAATGGGAAAATATTTGTCTTGAAGGAAGTGGAAATATCACTGAATATCTAGCTGTTCATAACAAAGAAGAATACAACAAGAATTGGAACCAGATTGTCAAGAAAATCAAATTAGAAGTATTACCACAAATTATCGATAAAATTCAAGAAGTGGTTGCCATAAAATGCCTACCTGAGATTGTTATTGATGATATTAAATTTAATTTAGTGACTATACTAGCTTGTGATGCGTATTCAAAATACTATACTTCGGAGTTTTGTAGCCGATTGTTCAAGATATACACATCAGGTCACTTGCCATGTGGCTGGGAGGGAGAATATCCAAGTGGAAAGATTATTGTATTCTAATTTGCAGTAATTGGATACAGCAGAATAGTTATGTTCCACTTGGGTTGAAAAAACGCCACACAGGGCGAGCGTTAGCAACAGGTGGGCAACGAAACACCTAAGCTAGTCATAGGGATGAATGGCTACTCATGAATTAATCGGTCACAAAGCCCCAAATTCGGCTTTGATCATCCACAGTAGTATTCACGATCGAGTGAGTAAATGCGTGAACCGTACCTGTTTCAGTTAAGGAAGTTCAACACCAAAAATCAACTTAAATCAGTAACTTCACTCCACGAACTTCCTCCTTCGAACTTGTCACCATCTTCGGAAGTAGGAAGTTCGCTTTATAGTGGCCGTGACTCATTTCATGGTTTTAAATTGATGCGATGGTTTTCATTGGAACAACACACTCACACGTCCATGGCAACAGGCTTAGGTGTCGTAGTTGGTATAGCAGGTGGCGTAGTCGTAGTCGCTGTGACAATTTCTGCGTCAGCATTGTTCCCAGATGCCTAATTGGATATGTACTCATTTACAACACATGTAACCGTGGGCAATATTGCAG
>CAYLNI010000214.1:0-4313 GCA_964384705.1 uncultured Fusibacter sp. | reverse complement strand
TCATGGGCCGTGGATCGACGCGAACCATCTCTGTGGATGATATGTATGAAATTCTCGACGATAATCCTGAATACTTTAAAGCCATGTCGCCGACAGTGCCGTTGAATGGCGCGGTGAAAATTGGCAACGAGACCATAAACCGCACAACGGTTACGGGTATAGGTGAAGATTATCTAGCGATGAAGCAATATACGCTGACACAAGGTCGCTTTATCAATTATATCGATATCACTAAAAGGCATAAAGTCGCTGTAATAGGCGCTTATGTCAACAATGAATTCTTTGATGGCAACGCAGTCGGTAAGACGATGCGCATCAACGGTCAAGTTCTTGAAATCGTCGGTGTTCTCGAAGCGGAAACCGACGAGATAGAAGAGGGTGGCACAGATGATGCCGTTTACCTGCCTTACAGTACGGCAGCTAAGCTGACTGGAACAAACGTCATTTCGAGTTATTCATTTGCAATGGTAAGTGAAGACGATGTCAAAGCCGCGAAACAAGTTGTGGACGATGTACTGTTCGATGTTTATGGCGATCAGGATGCCTACATGATCATCAGTATGACTGAGCTTCTCAGTATGATGAGCTCGACCATTGATATCATGATCACTATCTTAGCAGCTATTGCTGGGATCTCACTGGTCGTTGGCGGTATCGGCATCATGAACATCATGCTCGTATCGGTGTCTGAAAGGACGCGCGAAATCGGGATTCGGAAAGCACTTGGCGCAAAACGACACAATATCATGCAGCAGTTCGTCATCGAAGCGGCAACTACAAGTGCACTTGGCGGACTCATCGGTATCGGACTCGGCTACGCACTATCGAGCTTGGCGGGCAAGATCATCATGATCGCTCTGGATACTGAGCTTCAGGTGACGGCTTCATTTTCAGCGGCATTTGGTGCCTTTGCCATCTCAGCGGGTATAGGTATCCTGTTCGGCTATCTGCCCGCACGCAAGGCGGCGATGCTCAATCCAATCGAAGCGTTAAGGTATGAGTAAATGAGCGGCGTGAGTGGGTGGTGCCAGGCACATCGAATCATTCGACCTCAGAATGATTCGAAATACCTGGCACCAATGACTCACTCGGCCCAGGCACCAACAACTCACTCAAATAATTCAGGAGATGAATATGAAGAAAATATTTTCATGGCTATTAATCGGCGCGATGCTATTTACGACTGTGGTGGCACCCGCACCAACATTTGCAGCGGATAAAACCACTGCGCATATAGAAGAAACTATAAGGGCGCTCGGGATCATGTCGGGTGATTCAAATGGAGATCTTGCTCTCAACAGGTTGATTTCCCGTGCGGAGTTTGCACAGATGATGGTCAATGCGTCCGTTTTTAAGGATTCAGACGATGTCAGAAGCGGTACTTCCATCTTCAAGGATGTGAAATACGACTACTGGGCAGCAGATTCGGTGAAGATCGCCGTTCAATCGGGTTGGTTCACTGGTTATTTGGATGGGACGTTCAAACCGACGCGTTTCATCACATTTGAAGAAGGGGCTACGGCACTTTTAAAGCTTCTCGGATATACCAACGCAGATCTTGTGGGTAACTATCCGTCTACGCAAATCTCTAAATTCAATGCCCTCGGACTATCAGACGGCATCCATGTAAAACAGGGTCAAAAGCTTACGCGTCAAGATGCGATGCACATGTTCTACAATATGATGCATTCGAAGACTAAAGCGGGGCAGATTTATGCGCAAACGCTTGGGCACCCTATGCTCGGTGATGAAATCGATTATGCCCTCTTAGTGCAGTCGGTGACGGAAGGGCCATTTGTGCTTGAAAAGGGCAACATCAGTACATTGTTGCCGTTTTCTGTTAAAAGTGGGCATGTGACAGTATACAGAAACAGTGTGGCATCCAGTTTAGAGGAGATTCTTCCTTACGATGTCTACTATTATAGTCAAAATATGAGAACGGTTTGGGCTTATAGCCAAAAGGTTACTGGTCTATACACAGGCGCATTGCCATCTGCGAGCGCACCCAATACAGTGGTTGTGGCTGGTGGTAGTTATCCAATCGGTTCTAGCGAGGCGGCGTTTGCCCTCTCTTCTAAAGGTAAGTTTGGATTTGGTGACACGGTGACTTTGCTTCTCGGCATGAACGGCGATGTCGTGAGCGTACTTGATCCAGAACTTTCAAATGAAACGGTATATGGCGTAGTTACAAAGTACGAAACGCTCAGCTACAAAGACAGCTCAGGCAAGCTCATCTCGGAAAATTCTGTGATAGTAGCAGGTACCGACGGCGTGCTTAGACAGTTTATGGTGGGCGGATTGATATTTTCAGCGGGCAATATCGTTTCCGTGACATATACGAATTCCGAAAGTGTCGTCAAGCTTTTGGGTGACACGTTCTTGACGGGTAACATCAGCTCAGATGCGACGCAAGTTGGCAGTTATAAGTTTGCTAAAGACGTGGAAATTATCGATGTGAATTATGCGGGCGGATTTGCGAAACTTTTCCCAAATCGCTTGGCTGGCTCTTCTCTAACGAGTAGCCATGACGTGCGTTATTATACCCTAGACAGTGATGGCGCTGTGGATCGATTGATCTTAAATAACATTACGGGCGATTTAAACACTTATGGCATCGTGACAGATGTGGATGAGACGACGACTGTGATTGACAATGTCGCACCAGTTCCAGATACGGTGATATTAAGTGGCATTTACGAATACATGATTAAAGGGATGCCGGGCGTCATGCGAACAAGCGACAGATTGCTTGAGATTTCAACTGGACCTGCGATGTTTACGTATAAAGATGGCGTGGTAGATGGGATTCAGTCTCTTGGAGGCTTATCACTTTCTGCAATCAGTGACATCAAGGCGATGTCGCTTGACGGTGTTCACGAATACGGCGTGGCTCAGGATGTTCAGGTCTATGAACGCATCAATGGCAAGTATTTCACTGTGAATATTAGCACTGTGTCAAACACGAATGCCTACACAGTGACTGGATATATCGACAGTGGCTATAGATTGGGCGGTTTGATACGCGTGATCGTGGCAGCAAAGAAGTGAGTTAGTGAGTTATTGGTGCCATGAGTTATTGGTGCCAGGCAGATCGACTCATGAGTGGATGGCGCCAGGCATTTTGACTCATTGCAATAAAAAATATCAATTGGAGTCCAGAATTTTTTGGACTCTTTTCTTTTTTTTAGGTTTATTTGAAAGGCTTGATATGAAAGACTTTGGGGCACCTGACTTTGATGAAATTTGATCATTGTTAGGTGCTCCTTTTTACTTATCAAAAATTAGTTATGTTAATTGATAATATTTTTCATTTAAGGTGTTTAGACAAAATAAACACGGGTATTTATTGACCATGATAATCAATATCAATTTATAATGATTACTTATTTGTAAAGAGGAGCGATGAAACACACGTTGTTAACTGGGCACTTGACGTGTATGGAGCGAGTGGTGCAACCGGCCTTTCAGATTGTTGAAAGGGAACGATGAAGTACATTTTGTATATGGGCACTTTAAATGTATGGAGTGAATAGTGCAACCGACCTTTCTTTAGACGTAGTTTAAAGAAGGGAGCATTATATGAGAAAGAGTATTAGAACCTTAACGGCTATAGCACTTATCGCTTTACTAACCATTGGTGGTAGCTTTAGTGCATTTGCAGCAACCGTAACCCCGACATACATCGCAGGAAACGATCCTTCAAGTGGGGCTTATTCAGGATTTACAATGATTAAATTTGATCCGCCAAATGACGGAACAAAAAATGATGATGGCTTTTCAGTCACAGCAGATTTTAGCAGCGATAAGAAATGGGTAGATTTTACCTCAAACGCTCCTGTTGAATACGTATTTGTTAAAGGTGGTAATGGTGGTTACATGTATCATTATCCAAGCGGTTCATTTGGAGATACAAATTTAAGAGCACCAAATAATGGTGGTGGAAATCAGCCGCAAATCAGCCACGTAACTTTCTACTTTAAAAAATCAATCATTATCAACAAAGTTGTAACTGGAAATCCTGGACAAGATGCAACTTTTACATTTAACATTTCTGGTCCTTATGGATACAGCAAAACTGTAACCATCATAGGTGATGGATTCGTATCATTTAACGTTCCTTATTACGGCGATTATGATATTGAAGAAGTATCGATTCCATTGGGTTATACACCAGCGGATGATGATAAAGAAGTAGAACTTTCTAGTCACCACAAAGTAAAATCAGTGACATTCATCAATGATTATGATGAACCAACAACTGAACCAACAACCGAACCAACAACTGAACCAACAACTGAACCAACAACTGAACC
>CAYLNI010000213.1:0-4344 GCA_964384705.1 uncultured Fusibacter sp. | reverse complement strand
AATGTATGAATCCATTTATCAAAAGCGTCTTTGTTATAATTCCGCAGTAAGAACCGTGACGAAAGCAACATGTCATCTATGAAGTACTCATCAAACGATGTGACAAATCTATCTCTGAATTTCGGCTCTTTTCTCTTTGGATCGAGTTGCCTTGTAAACAAGTTAGAGAGCCGACTGGAATTGCTTTTATTTGTTTGCAGAATCTGCTGATTTTCCTGTGAATTGAGGAAGTATAGCGGCAATACACTTGTGAAAAAAGTTAATTGGTTTACATTTGAATAATCCCCGCCATGAAAAATAAAGGGATCGAGAATGCCATTTAATAATGCTTTCATTACAGTCGATAAGTTCGTTCGCATGTGTTAACTCCGTCTTATTTATTTTCAGAGATGTCGGTGTTTCCGAAATACCACAACCCTATTGCGGTCTTCTCATAATTTGTGACGCGATCTGAGACCATGAACTGATCTGTATGGTAGTAAATTGGCATTATTGGTGCATCTTCCATCAATATCGCTTGCGCTTTGTAGAGTAGATCAAACCGCTTTTGGCCTGTCTCTAGCTTTGCGGCTTCAATCAATGCATCATATGCATCACTTGACCAACCCGTTGTGTTGATTGCACTCGATGAAGTCATGATTTCCAACATGGCCATAGGATCTGCATAATCGCCAAACCAACCAGCTTTTGCGATACTATAATTGCCAAGCCTTTTAGTTTCTTGTAAAACGGCCCATTCTTGATTGGTCACTGTCACTTCTATACCGAGGTTGCTTTGCCACATATATTGAATCGCCTCGGCGATAATTTTGTGTGTTTCATTGGTGTTGTAGACGATATCGAGTTTCGGAAACTGCTTCATGTCTGTGAAACCAGCCTGTGCAAGCAATTTGCGGGCGGTATCTAGGTCAGCTGTGTCCGGCTGTGTGTCATAATCGCCAGCTATTTTCTGAAAAACCTCACCATTAGCATCATATAGACCAGGTGGTGTAAACCCTGTAGCAGGAATCTCTCCCGCTTTCGTCACTGACTCGACAATGGCTTTCCGATCGATTGCAAGGGAGAGTGCTTTGCGGACCAAAACATCGTCTAGTGGCTTTATTTTCGTATTAAATGCGTAGAAATAAGTACCAATAGTGGGCTTTGTAATCAATGCATCACTTTCAGCTTGTATTTTCGGCAGTTCAGATGCGAGTATTGAATCGATGATATCGAGTTCGCCAGATTCAAAAGCAGTTAACATCGTAGTCTCATCGACTATCATAAAGCCATTGATACGATCTAGCAAAACGGCGTCTGCTTGCCAATAATGTTGGTTTTTAGCGAGTACGAGTTTATCTCCTGCGAGATATTCTGAAAGCACAAAGGGACCGTTGCTGACGACCTGGTTCGGGTCAGTCGCCCATTTGCCATCTTTTGAACCCTCAACCACAGTCTGCTTTGTTGGCATGTATGTGAAAAACGTCAATAAATCAAGAAAATATGGCGTCGGGGCTTCAAGGACTACTTGGAGCGTCTCATCGTCGAGCGCTTTTACTGCAACAGCATCACGCGTGCCTGTCCCTGCGTTAAAGTCGCGTCCACCTTTTATATAATACAGTTGATAAGCATATTCGGAGGCAGTTTCAGGGTCTAGTGCACGTTTCCATGCATATTCAAAGTCTGAAGCGGTCAATGGTGACCCATCTGACCATTTTGTTTTCTTAAGTTTGATGGTATAAATCAACCCATCGCTAGATAGATCATAACTTTCAGCTATGGCAGGTACTATTTTATTGCCTTCATACCTGAAAAGACCCTCAAAGGTATTGTTTATGATGGATCCACCGTCAAGCGCACGGTTAAGTTGCGGGTCAATAGAAAGTGGCTCTGATCCAATATTCCAGTTTAGTGTCTTTACTTCAACAGGCGCCTGCATCAACGAATTCGATTTTATTTGTTGAATGATTATAGCAATCCCGATTATGACGATCACTATCAATATAATTAAAAAAATCATTCGTTTGATGTTCATGAGTACCTCCATTATTGTTATAAAACTGCAATCTTATCATTTGAAGTTTACATGATGTCGGTTAATGTGTAAAGTAACTAAATTGACAGATTAAACAGAGATGCATAATTTATTCTATTGATATAACTGATTTTGTGGTTGTTCATGGCGATCCAATTTGATAGGCGTTGAACTAAAAGTGTGTAATTGATTATATGGATGCAAACCATTATAATTGAAGAATATTCATCATGAAATTTCCACAACGAGCGACTATGAGGAGGCACAGATGATACGCCAAATCGACAACCTATTTTGGTTTAACACTGCACAAACGAGTTACATATTTGAAAAAACGAAATTCGGGCATTTGGAGCACATCTACTATGGTCCATTATTAAAAGATGACATGAATCCTGAAAGTACCGCGAAGGCATTGAAACATAAGCGGACAGTGCCAATTGGATCCAGTGTGACATACGACCCTTCAGATGATTTGTATTGTTTAGATACGCTATGTCTCGAATGGTCTGGCATCGGTCAAGGCGATTATAGATTCAGTCCTATAGAGATTAAAATGCCGGACGGCAGCTTTGTAAGCGACTTTGTCTATAAAAGTCATAGGGTGTGTGATGGCAATGTAAAGCCTCAAACATTGCCATCGGCTTACGGTAGTGAAACTGACTGCAAGACGCTTGAAATAACCCTTGAAGACCATTCCAATCAGATGATAGTGATGCTTTACTATACCGTTTACGAACTGACAGATGTCATCACAAGGCGTGTGGTCATCACCAATAATTGCCCAGAAGGTTCAAAAGCTGTGATTAGGCGTGCGCTGAGCATGATGATCGATCTGCCCAATCGAAATTTCCAGATGACGACATTTGATGGGGGCTGGATCAAAGAAACCCATAGAAACGACCGATTATTGACGGCTGGTATGCATGTCAACGCATCGACGACCGGCAACAGTTCAAATAGGCATAATCCCGGTTTTCTTTTATCAGAATGTGACGCGACAGAAGAAAATGGTTGGGTGTATGGCTTCAATCTCATCTATAGCGGCAACCACTTTGGGAGTGTCGAGCTTAGCAACAACGATTTAGTAAGGGTGACACTTGGTGTGGGCAGCCACTGTTTTGAGTGGACACTTGGCCAAGGCGAATCCTTTGAAACACCAGAAGCGGTGATGACATTTAGCGATCAAGGCTTCAACGGCGCAAGCCACCATATGCATGATTTTATCAACCACCATATCGTTCGAGGTGAATGGAAGGGGAAGGAAAGACCGGTCCTTTGCAACAACTGGGAAGCGCATTTTTTCGACTTTGACGAGGGAAAGCTGGTCACTTTGGCAAAGCAAGCCCAAAAATTAGGGGTGGAACTCTTTGTACTCGACGATGGTTGGTTTGGCAAAAGGGACGACGATCATGCGGGTCTAGGCGATTATTCGGTCAATAAGAAAAAGCTGCCAAGAGGACTCAAATCATTTTCGGAAAAGCTTAAAAATATGGGGCTATCTTTTGGCCTTTGGTTTGAACCTGAGATGGTCAACATGGACAGCGACCTATTTAGGGCACATCCTGAATATGCGGTGACTGTACCGGGTAAAAAACCGACTTTGGGTAGGCACCAGCTCGTACTTAATCTATGTATGCCTGACGTTCAGGATTATATCGTGAATTCGGTGTCAAAAATACTGGATGAGGCAGATGTTTCCTATGTCAAATGGGACATGAACCGGCACATGAGCGATTTGTTTTCGGCATCACTTGTTAATCAAGGTGAATTCAATCACAGGTACATGCTTGGTTTGTATTCGGTTCTCGACAGAATTTTTGGGCCACGGCCGAACATTTTACTTGAGAGTTGTTCTAGTGGCGGCAATCGATTTGATTTGGGCATGCTCTGCTACTCACCTCAAATTTGGGCATCGGATAACACAGATCCCATCGAGCGTCTGAAAATACAAGGCGGCCTCTCTTATCTGTATCCGCCATCGACGATGGGGGCTCATGTATCTTCTGCGCCGCATCAACAGACCCTTAGGGAAACGCCGCTGTCTACGCGTTTTAATGTCGCTGTATTTGGTTGCCTCGGCTATGAGATGGACTTGAAATACTTGTCAAAAGTTGAGCGCGCGGAAGTAAAAGCGCAGATTGACTATTATAAAGCCCATCGGAAAACGCTGCAGTTCGGCAGATTCAGCCGCGTTCCGTCGACAAAGTCCAATAAAGTGTTTTGGCAAGTCTCAGAAAGGGATGGCAGCAAAGTCATCTCAGGCCTCTTTCAAACGATGGCATCAGCCAGTGAAGGGTTTGATCGACTGAAAATTCTGGGATTGAATC
>CAYLNI010000212.1:0-4393 GCA_964384705.1 uncultured Fusibacter sp. | reverse complement strand
TAAGAGTCAATCTGAGACGCGTGATGCATGAATCGATCTCAGTTATATTATCTTTACCACCAATCGCGTTGTAATAACCACGTGCGATTTCTGATACGCCTTTTTCGCTGATCAATTGTTCGCCTTCTTCAGTCACTTCATCGAGTCTACCAGGTGTTGGAATATCGAATTTTGTGATCATGAATCTGAAGACGAAGTAGTAAACCACTGCAAATGCAAGACCGAGCGGAATAATCAAAAGACCTTTTGTCGACAAGTACATGTTGAGCAAATAGTCGATCAAGCCCGCTGAGAAACCAAAACCGTGCAAGATGCCAAGAACTTGTGTCAATGCAAGAGATAAACCTGTCAAGATCGCATGGACAAAGTATAAAAGTGGTGACAAGAACACGAATAAGAATTCGATTGGTTCAGTAATACCTGTCAAGAATGATGTAAATGCAATCGAGATGAACATACCAGCTACGGCTTTTCTGTTTTCTTTTTTAGCTGAATGGTACATCGCTAAACAAGCAGCTGGAAGGCCGAACATCATCATTGGGAAGAAACCTGCCATGTAGACGCCTGCATCAGGGTCGCCAGCAAAGTAACGCCATAAGTCGCCATTTACGATTTCGCCAGCAGCGTTTGTAAATGAGCCAAATGTAAACCAGAAGATTGAATTGAGTACATGGTGTAAACCGATTGGGATCAGTAATCTGTTACCAAAACCGAAGAAGAATGTGCCGACAGCGCCTGCATTGATGGCTGCGTTACCGATTGCATCGATACCATTTTGTGCAAATGGCCATAAGATACCGAATGCGATACCCATAGCAACGCCCACAAATGAAGTGAGGATCGGTACAAAACGCTTGCCGCCGAAGAATCCAAGGAACTCAGGTAATTTGATGTCGTGGAATTTGTTGTAAAGAACACCCGAAATAACACCCATGATGATACCAACCATAACACCTGTGTTGATGTCTGGGTTAATGACAGTGTATACGTTTTTAGTGACCAAAACGCCAACCGCGCCTGCAAGAGCTGCTGCGCCGTGGTTGTCTTTTGCAAGACCAAGGGCGATACCTATACCAAATAATAAATATAAATTATCAAAGATTGCTGAACCAGCTTGTAACATGATTTGAGCCACGATGCCTTCGATACCAGGTACGCCTGCGCCCAAACGAAGGAGTATTGCCGCAGCTGGCATGACTGCGATTGGTAACATAAGTGCCTTGCCTACTTTTTGCAGTTTACCAAAAAAATTTCCCATAAAATTCTCTCCTGATAAATTATCTTTTTATCAAAGAAACTGCGATGAATCACAATTCCCTTATATATTCTAGGCTGCGCGCTAGCCTTTAGAATCCAAACAAAAAAGCATGAATCAAAAAAGAGTGTGTACTCTTCTTGTGACTCATGCCTGATCGAATCAGTTACACGTCAATGTTATAAAATTTGTGATGCAATTTATTGATACAAACTTATTGATGTAATTTAATGATACGAACTTATTGATGCGTATTTTAGCTTATGGCTTATAGATTGTCCGCTTCAATCGATCGATGTGAATCGCCATAAACCCGACTTCATCGTCTGGTACGACAATATCGTAAGCCGATTCGATCCTCGTCTTTAACTTCAGTGCAATCTCGTAGCTGTCTTTTAGATCGCGTTTCAATGTATCCAGTAGCGGATTGGTCACTTGGTAGCCATCGACGACCCGCTCGATAGCGCCGCGAAGATGTTGAATCAAACGGCTGTATGTGAGGTCTTTTTTGAGTGTGATGTCTAGCGTCTCTTCGATGATCTGTACAAGTTCCTTGAGAACACGCGTATTTTTGACGGATTCTTTGATGTCCTTCTGCTGTCTTGCAGCACTCAAGTGCAGTGCGATAAATGCCACTTCATCTTCACAAATTTCAACGCCGATATTTGCCTGAATCATACGTTGTGCGGTCAGCCCCATCTCAAATTCTTCAGGATAGAGCAATTTGATTTCTTCCAAAAATGGATTGTGAATCTCCATGCCATTTTTCATCCGCTCAAGCGCAAAACCGATATGATCCGTGAGGACGATATGAACGCGGTTGTTCAGAGGCCCAAGTTTTTGAGTGGCACTCAGAATAATCTCCGAACAGGTCGTCAGTATCTGTTCATCCAGCTGTTGCACCAGTTCTATATAGTCCCTTTTCAACTTATCATCATAAGTCAAAAAGTATTTTTCTATGACTTCAGGTGATATCGTTTGATACGCCCCTAGTTTTTTTCCAAAGCCAATCCCCTTGCCGACAAGTACCGCTTCACCTTTGGTATCTGTGTTTAGAACCAGGATTGCATTGTTATTATATATCTTCAAGATCTGATAATCGTTTTTCACAACACACTCCCAATAAGCATCATTGTAATACAAAAAGCATGAACAAAAAGCAACGCTTTCGGTTCATGCCTGATTAAACAGTAACACACCATAATCTTTACATCCATATGTTAACAGAGTGTAAAATCTATGTCAAGTACAAATATCTAAACAATTATCACTATGCTTCCTGAGGAATCTCAAACTCGATGCCCCAGCTAATGCCGTATTTGTCTACAAGACTGCCATACACTGAGTTCCAGAAAGTATTATCTGCAGGCATTGTAATTTCACCGCCTTCAGCTAATTTTTCAACAAAATCATAGACCTGTTTATCGTTTTCAACGACGAGGTGAATGGTTGAAGAATTGCCAAATTTTATAGGAGACTGCTCCCAAGCATCGCTAAAGTAAAGCACATTGCCGTCATCAAATGTCAATGTGCTATGCATAATTTTATCTTGCCAAGACTCACTCATTGGTATGTTTTCAACTGCGGGAAGCTCTTTGAAACTTATGCTGGTAATTGTGCCACCTATGATGGACTGATAGAATTTCACCGCTTCTTCACAGGTGCCGTTTAATGTAATATATGGGATTGCCTTCATGTGTATCCTCCTTTAATAGCGCTGTCATTTTCGTCTACATTTTATAAGATGTATCAATTATATCCAATAAGCCGGTTTTTATTCATGTATGCGATTATTTTTCACCATTCGCTTTTTATATTCGATTTTTTAAGTGGCTCTGGAACGGGCAGTTTGAGCGAACAAGGTGAATAATAGGTGAACAAGGTGAATAATGAAGAACCCCTGAGTCCATCTAATTTATAGGATGGATCCAGGGGTTTTGTTCAATTAAAATGTCAATATAATCTTCTGTACGAATAATAATTTTTGTAGTCAAACAAATAGACTAGTTTAAGAACAATACTTTTATCACTTGGATGACTTAAGTTGATTACAAAAGATTTCAAATTAGTGTTTCTCGCATGGCCATCGGACATCCAAACGCTATCAACATTTAAAGTCGTTTTTTCGAAGTTTAGTGTTGATTGGACTGGTACTTCCATTGTCACAGTTCCGTTTTCCAAAAACTCGATAAAATAAAGGTTGTCAGTATCCGTTGCTTTGTCATACAGGTATAAGCTATCAACAAAAGCTACAAATTCAGAAGAGCCTTTCAATTCAAATGTTTTGTATGCGTTGTAAAAAACAGTCACTGTGGATGGACTATAAGAGACTTTGTTGAAAAGATTGTAGTAATATTTTGCATGGTATCTACCAAAATTTATTATACGCTCATCGGACATGACTGGAACTTGCTCGTGCAAGCTATAGTTCGCCTTACTGAAAATAAAATTCTCAACCGTTGTGTTTAAAGGCGTTGCTTCACGCTCTATGAATATAATGTTGGCATCGGATAAGAACTTGATATATGTACTGTCGAGATCAAGATAGGCACGATCAACAACGGCATAGATAAAATTTTTATATTGAGTGGTTGGTGCAACCAGTGATTTCCAGAGAATTTCAAACATCATATCGCGTGTGAACGTCGTCGCATTCTTTGCTGCGTTGCAATAAATCCCGAGTTCATCTGCATAGGCTTCTACTGCTTGCCATTCTACTGTATAACCGAGCATGTTGAGCATAAATGCTCTTGCTTGTTTGTAAGTCACTTCATCTTTGACCCCAAATTTGCCATTGCCGACACCTTGCGTGACGTTATTAGCCTTAGCGCGTTCAATAAAATAGTATGCCCAGTGTGTTTGAGGCACATCACTAAAACTTGCTATCGCTGGGACTTTAAATGATTCAGAACTTGTAGTGGTCAAATTGTGGATGATGGCAATCAGTTCGCCACGTGTAATGGCTTTGTCACCATTTAAATTGCCCTCTTTATCGCCACTAATTATACCAAGTTCTTGCAACGCTATACCGTATGTAAGCTCTTCTTCTGCGTAAGCCATAGGACCAAAAGTACTGAAAAACAACACTGCCACGAGTAATAATGATAAAACTTTGTTCATGATAATCCCCCTTTTATA
>CAYLNI010000211.1:0-4415 GCA_964384705.1 uncultured Fusibacter sp. | reverse complement strand
AAATGCTGTTTCAATATCAGGGCTCATCTTAATTTCAGACGTCTGTTCACTATTTTTGATGATGTCCATGATCATCGTGTTGATGCGAGCGCTATGAGAGTGGCCAAGTGTCAATTTCAAGTCTTCTGGAATATCGTGACCGTTTAACACACCTGCTCTTATGGCATCATCAATATCGTGATTGAGATAGGCGATGCGATCGCATTTGCTTACTATTTGTCCTTCAAGTGTCTTAGGTGACCCAGAAGAACCATGATGTACGATGCCGTCTCTCACTTCTTCCGTAAGATTTAAGCCAAATCGGCTTTTATTTCTGCGCTCAAGATAATCCACGACGCGCAAACTTTGTTCATTATGTTTAAAGCCAGTCGGATGAATGGCATTGAGTCGTGCTTCACCACAGTGACCGAATGGCGTATGACCGAGATCGTGTCCAAGTGCGATTGCTTCTGTGAGATCTTCATTTAATCTAAGGGCTCTTGCAATCGTGCGCGCTATCTGCGCGACTTCAAGCGTATGTGTTAAACGCGTTCTATAGTGATCGCCTTCAGGTGACAAGAATACTTGTGTTTTATGTTTAAGGCGCCTAAATGATTTGCAGTGAATGATGCGGTCTCTATCCCGTTGATAGTCCGTTCGAAGTGGACATGGTTCTTCAAGGGATCTTCTTCCAAGCGAATGGATCACTTTCTGTGCCCTTTCATCAAGAATCTTTAATTCTAGTTGCTCTTGTGATTCGCGCATATTTATCATCTCGTGTGCCTCCTTAGGCCAGTATTGCGTCAATACTTCTATTGTATGTATACACGCATTAAAAATCAATCGTCAAATTGTAAAAGTTTGTCATTTGATATAAGTTTGACAATTTAAAAACTGAAAAATAGGAGCTGATGTCAGCTCCTATCTTTATGATTTTTACTTTTTATTGTTGATTGCTGCATGAGCTGCCGCTAAGCGTGCAATTGGAACGCGGTATGGTGAGCATGAGACATAGTCCAAACCAGAACGATGGCAAAAATCAATCGATTTCGGTTCGCCACCATGCTCGCCGCAGATGCCGATCTTTAGATTTGATTTTACGCCTCTGCCTTGTTCAACTGCCATTGTAATGAGTTTGCCAACGCCGTTTTGATCGATGGTTTCAAATGGATCTTTATCAAACACATTTTTCTTGAGATATTCAGGTAAGAATTTGCCTGAGTCATCTCTTGAGAAACCAAGTGCCATTTGTGTCAAGTCGTTCGTACCAAATGAGAAGAATTCAGCCTCTGCTGCGATCTCATCTGCGATCAGACAAGCTCTAGGTACTTCTATCATCGTACCAATCTTGTAGTCAAGAGCGACGTCGCCTTCTCCAATAATCTGGTCCGCTACTTTTTTAACTAAGTCTCTTAGAATCGTATATTCCTTCATATGACCAACAAGTGGGATCATAATTTCAGGTTTTACGTCGATTCCTAGCTCTTTTTTGCAGTACAGAGCCGCTTCTATAATCGCGATACTTTGCATCTCATAAATCTCTGGATAGGTGACTCCCAATCTACAGCCTCTATGACCAAGCATAGGATTGACTTCAGAGAGGTTTTCTATTTTATATTTGACGAATTCATAAGTTTGATCGAGATCTTTTGCTAAAGTGCGGATTTCTTCATCCTTATGCGGTACGAATTCATGTAATGGTGGATCGAGTAAGCGCACCGTTACAGGTCTTGCGCCAAGCGCTTTAAAGATGCCTATAAAATCTTCTCTTTGATATGGAAGAAGTAATCTGAGGGATTCAAGTCTTTCTTGTAAAGTACCTGAAAGAATCATTCTTCTTACATTTAAAATGCGCTCTTCACTGAAGAACATATGCTCAGTACGGCATAAGCCAATACCTTCTGCGCCAAATTTCACTGCGGTCTCAGCATCGAGCGGTGTATCAGCATTGGTTCTGATGCCAAGTGTTCTAAATTCGTCCGCCCAAGACAATAAGAGTGCAAAATCGCCCGTTAAAGCGACTTCAACAGTGTCCAGTTTGCCTTTATATACTGTACCTGTATTGCCATCAAGAGAAATCCAATCGCCTTCTCTAAATATTTCATCACCCACTGTGAAATACTTGTCTTCTTCGTCTACAGAAATATCACTACATCCTGCGACACAACATTTACCCATGCCTCTTGCAACAACCGCTGCATGCGAAGTCATACCGCCTCTTGCCGTTAAGATACCATTTGCGACAACCATGCCTTCGATATCTTCTGGTGACGTTTCAGTACGCACTAAAATGGATTCGACGCCTTTTTCTTTTTGACGTGCGACATCTTCAGAATGGAAATAGATGCGACCAGATGCAGCTCCAGGTGATGCTGGTAGTCCTGTTGCTACAGCCGTTGCATTTTTAAGTGCTTCAGGGCTGAACATCGGATGTAAGAGCTGGTCAAGCTGAGATGGTTGAACGCGTAAAAGTGCTTCTTCTTTTGTAATTACACCACTTTCGACCATGTCGACAGCAACTTTAACTGCTGCAAAAGCCGTTCTCTTACCAGTTCTCGTTTGTAGCATGTATAATTTACCACGTTCTACAGTAAATTCGATATCCTGCATGTCTCTATAGTGTACTTCGAGAGTATTTGCAACATCGATAAAATGCTGATAAACTTCTGGTAAAGCGTCCTTGAGTTCGTCAATCTCTTGAGGTGTTCTTATCCCTGCGACAACGTCTTCACCTTGTGCGTTGATCAAAAATTCGCCAAAAAGTTTGTTTTCGCCTGTGGATGGGTTTCTGGTAAAAGCAACGCCTGTTCCAGAAGTATTGCCCATGTTTCCGAATACCATAGATTGAATATTGACTGCTGTACCCATATCATGTGGGATGTCGTTGTAGTTTCTGTAAACTCTTGCACGATCGTTGTTCCAAGAACCGAAGACAGCTTCAATCGACCTCATCAATTGATCTACTGGATCCATAGGGAATTCAAAACCCTTTTCTTTTTTTACGATCGCTTTAAATTCGCTGATGATATGCTCAAAATCCTCAATCGTCAACTGTGTATCCAAAGTGTGACCTTGTTTTTCTTTTTGTCCGTCCAAAACGCGGTCAAACTTATACTTTGGAATTTCTAATACGACGTCACCAAACATTTGAATAAATCTTCGATAGCAGTCATATGCAAAACGCTTGTTACCTGTCAGATGCGCTAGTCCCTCTACTGAGTTGTCATTAAGACCCAAGTTTAAAACGGTGTCCATCATGCCCGGCATGGATACGAACGCCCCTGAACGCACTGATACTAGCAACGGATCATTGAAATCACCCAGTACTTTACCAGTCTTTTTCTGTAATCCTTCGAGGTATTCAAGGATTTCAGCTTTGATGCTGTCGGAAATTTTCTTTCCATCAACATAGTATTGATTACATGCTTCAGTCGTGATGGTGAAGCCATCGGGAACAGGCAAACCGATCTTCTTCATTTCTGCGAGATTGGCACCCTTTCCGCCCAATGTTTTTTTCATTTCCTTGCACCCTTCTTCAAAGGCATAAACATACTTTTTCATCATAAAAACCTTCCCTCACAAAGAATTTTTATAAAAAACCCATAGTAATCCAGTGACTTACTATGGGTCAATTACCTTAAGACAAATACGTGAAACGTTTTAGCCTACTTTAATTTGATGTTGAGTCCCGTGATTTCTAGTATAATGCTCGCCGTTTCTTCGATTGCTTTATTGGCGACATTGATGACAGGACAACCTAGCTGCTTATACACTTGTTCGGCGTAATCTAACTCATGGAGGATGCGGTCGAAATTCGCATATTCCACATCCGAGGAAAGGCCGAGTGCCCTTAATCGTTCGATGCGGATCTCATTGAGTTTTTCAGGTGAATTGGTAAGCCCAATTAATTTGTTCTTTGAAACTTGGAATATCTCCTTGGCAACTTGAATCTCAGGTACGAGAGGCACGTTTGCCACTTTTACATTTTTATGTGATAAATACATGCTCAAAGGCGTTTTTGACGTTCTAGAGATGCCGAGTAAAACGACGTCGGCATATTTAAGCCCTCTTAAGTCCTTGCCGTCATCGTACTTGACTGCAAACTCAATCGCTGCGACTCTTTCAAAATAATCGTCGTCGAGTTTATACATCGTACCTGGTTTTCTTGCTGGTTTATCCCCAAAAAACGACGTAAACTGCGTCAATACCGGTGATAGGATATCATGGCATAAGACGTTGTGCTGTGCGCACATGGTGACGATCGTGTTCGTGAGTTCTTCAAGCACTGTTGTGAACAATATCATGGATTTGTGTTTAGATGCTTCTATGACGATCTCTTCAACCGCATCGGCGTCACGAACGTAATTGTATTTCTTCACGACATAATCTTTATTTAAAAATTGATTCATAGCTGCCCTGGCAACATGAGATGCTGT
>CAYLNI010000210.1:4189-4426 GCA_964384705.1 uncultured Fusibacter sp. | reverse complement strand
ACAACTCGATTTCATTGAAATACGCATTACCGTGCGGTGGAGAAGACATAGATACCTTTAGAGGCGATGTCAAATTGACAACGGCTGTGGGGGAAGAACCGTTCATCACACTGGGTACAGATGAAAATGCACCGCCTTATGAAGGTGAAATCGTCTATAAAGATGATGCCGGTGCGATTTGTAGGTGCTGGAACTGGCGTGAATCAGTGCGTACGATGCTTACAGAGGACACGCAAA
>CAYLNI010000210.1:2005-4153 GCA_964384705.1 uncultured Fusibacter sp. | reverse complement strand
GGTGGATACCACACGCTTCGATGTGTTAGAAGCAGCACTAAAGGAACTCAAAAGCCTCGTTGAGGCCCATTTGGGTGGCACTTGTGAAAGTTTTATTCTCGATTATCATAATAAACAGGTCAACATAAATTAACTTAAAACATGAATGGATTATCAATGATAAGATAGTTGCAAAGTAAGACAAGAAGATGGAGGATGCAATGTCAGGATTTACCTATAAAGAAGCCTATTATGAAGCAGATAAAAAGGTCTTGGAAGTTAATATATTACCAGAAAAACACTGCAATTTTGATTGCATATTCTGTCCAATTGGACGGTCGACAAGCAAGGGCGATACACCACTTAATTTTGATGAGTCAGAAGACGCATTATCAGAGTTATCTTATAAAATTGATGCGATTAAGCCGGATTTGGTTTTTATCAATTCAATGGGCGAAGCTTTAGTTCATGACAAAGTGAAAGCAGTCATCGCTTTAATTCAATCAAAGAATGTTGTGGTTAGATTGCTCACGAATGGCTATTTGTTAGGCACGCAACTTTATGTTGATATCGCAAACACCTGTGAAGAAGTCATCGGCGAGATAAAGGTCATCACGGAAGAGGCATTTCAAAATGTGCAGCGTCCAATTGAGGGATACACTTTAGAATCTTACATCGACAATATGGCAGCATTTTCGAAACAATATGGTGGCGTGTTCATTTTAGAAGTGACGATCATAAAGGGTTACAATGATGATGACCAATCGATTGAAAGCATGAAAGCCATTATAAAGAGGATTGCACCCACTCGGATTATCGTTGCAAGAATCGAAGATGCGCCTTTTGAAAAGAAATTAGGTTTATCTGATGAACGGTTTGAAAAAATAGCTAAAATTCTATATGGTTTTAGTGACTCGATATGACTTGACTTTTACGTAACGTTAGCCCTTATAATAGTCTTAAAAGATAAGCGCGTTAGGAGGTGACTCGGTGATGGTAGATAATAGCACTGTTATGCTTGATGGCATATGTGCAGAATGTGGCTGTAAAGAGAATGATGGTTATTCATGTTTCGAACAGTTTGGATTTCCACTTGTTTGGGAGCATAATGATGAGAATCTCTATGCGCTACATTTTTGGCTTGTTACATGTTATATGATTCAACACCCATCCAATTATACGGATGAGGGATATGAACAGATGATAAATTTGTTCATTGATGCCTATGACAACAAATGGGAGACTTCTTATATACTAAAAACAAACCGTGAACGGATCAAGTCAGTTGATAAAATTACATCGCCTATAGTATCAGAATCTCGCAAAAGAATATTTTTTGATTGGTCGATGACCATTCAAGACGTCTATTTAAATGGTGAGGAGAATGCAATTGTGACTATTAATCAGTGGAAGGAAGCAATAAGACAAGATTTGAATCGATTTAATGCGACTTTTCCTGTTCTCAAATAATCGAGTGAAGCAATCATCGATTTGTTAAAATGAATCATGAAAGGAGGTTATCTTATGGATTCGATAGCGAATATGAATAAAGCACTTGAGTATATTGAAAAGCATTTGGATTCTGAAATCGATTATGCGGAAGTTGAAAAGCTGACAATATGCTCGGAATACCATTTTAAAAAAATGTTCTCATTTTTAGCGGGCATCAGTCTTTCTGAGTACATTCGCAGGAGACGGCTCACACTTGCTGCGATTGAACTTAAAAGTTCGCAGGTGCGCGTGATTGATATTGCGATCAAGTATGGCTACGGCTCAAATGATGCATTCACACGTGCTTTCCATGCTTTGCATGGCGTTTTACCCTCAGAAATGAGAAAGGAAGCGCAATCTATTAAAATGTTTCCGAAGATGAGCTTCCAACTAACGATTAATGGAGGACAAGAGATGAACTGTAGAATTATTGAGAAAGAAGCCTTTAATATCATAGGCTTAAAAAAGAGGGTTCAGGTGGTATTTAATGGTGTGAACCCTGAAATTGCTAAAATGTCGACGCTGCTGACACCTGATATCATAGCACAGCTAAAAGGCCTTTCAGATATTGAACCAAAAGGCATCATCAGCGCATCAGCAAATTTTTCAGAGGATAGAATGGATGAAAAAGGTGAACTCGATCACTATATAGGCGTAGCGACGTCAAATGATCAGGTT
>CAYLNI010000210.1:361-1972 GCA_964384705.1 uncultured Fusibacter sp. | reverse complement strand
GCTGGCTTATGGGCAATATTTGAATCCGTCGGACCATTTCCTCAAACACTTCAAGAGACTTGGGGGAGGATTTATTCCGAATGGTTCCCATCAAACGGTTATGAGGCCATAGAAGGACCAGAAATTGTGTGGCACGAAAGCAAGGATATGAGCAATCCAGTGTATAGAAGTGAGATTTGGATTCCGATTAGAAAGAAATAAGTATGATGAGACACATGGTGACCATTGCCTGTGTCTTTTTTTATGTTGACTCTATCACTAGTTAGCGATATATTGGTTTTGACCATTGATAATCTATAAGGAGGTTATGTATATGAAAAGAAAAATAAGTGATAAAACGACTGGATTTAGAACGACTGATGGCGCAGGCGTAAGTCTAGTCAGGGTACTAGGGATAAAAACCGTTGAACAATATGATCCGATACTCATGCTGGATTCATTTGACAGTACGGATCCAGAAGCGTACATAAAAGGCTTTCCAATGCATCCGCATAGGGGGATAGAGACGATTAGTCTGATAATCAGAGGTAAAATGATGCATAGAGACAGTTTAGGGCATGAAGATTTGATAACTGATGGTGAGGTCCAGTGGATGACTGCTGGTTCAGGTATCTTGCACGAAGAAAAATTACCAGCATCCGAGCGTATGTTAGGGGTTCAATTATGGCTGAATATGCCTCAAAAGGATAAAATGTCGCCGCCTGCTTATCACAGCTTAAAGAAAGATACAATCGAAGAAATTGAGATTGAAGGCGGGATCTTAAGACTTATAAGTGGCAGTTACTTAAATCACGAGGGTTATAAAGGCAAGTATCTACCACTTGATTATTACGATATTAGACTGGAAGCCAATAAAAAGCTTACAATCGAAACAGCCTATGATAAATCGATCTTTGTGTTCACATTATTAGGTCGCGCAAAAGTAGGTGGTGAAGTCGTCGAAGAAAAGACAGCTGTCAAATTGACAGAAGGCGACTCTATAGAAATTGAATCCCTTGATCAAGAGATCATCATATTGTTTGTCAGTTCAGACAGACTGGATGAATCTATCTCTTGGGGTGGTCCGATTGTCATGAATACGGATGAAGAAATTCAAACGGCGTTCAAGGAGTTGAGAGATGGATCTTTCTTGAAGGATCATATCGCGTATTGAAACACTAAGCGAGTGAAAGAAGGCATTATATGAATGAAAATATGAAATTATCTGAGGATTGCCTTGCCGATATTGCATTTATTCTATCAAAGCGCTTTGATAATGGCGCAGATTTCTGGGCGACACCTGACAAACAGTTGAATGTTGGTGGTCCATTTTCGACTCTGGAAAGTGCTGTGCTACTCACTGAACTCGGTATGCCGCTGACAGATCCGGTGCTTCAAAGTGTCGCAACGCTTATTTTTGATTGCTTACGTGACGATGGTCGATTCAAGCTGACACCAAGAGGTGCGATTTATCCCTGTCATACAATTCATGCATTAAATGTCCTTTGTCATCTAGGGTATGCTGAAGATTCAAGGTTAGAAAAAACGTTTCAGTACTTACTTGACACACAATTTCATGACGGTGGATGGCGCTGCAACAAATTCAGCTTTGGTCGAGGACCTGAGACTGAG
>CAYLNI010000210.1:0-351 GCA_964384705.1 uncultured Fusibacter sp. | reverse complement strand
CCCTGGACCGACACTCGCTGCTCTGGATGCATTTCGCATGAGCAACTACGTCAATAGGGAATCAAGACTTGATCGAGCAGTGGCATTTTTGCTCAATCACTGGACACTGCGTATGCCTATTGGACCTTGCCACTATGGCATCGGTACATTGTTTATGCAAGTTGAATATCCATTTATGACCTATAATCTTTTCAACTATGTTTATGTTTTATCTTTTTATAACTATGCAAAAAAAGATGAACGATTTTTGGATGCACTAAGTGTGCTTGATTCGAAAACGCATGATGGTAAAATCGTCGCCATGCGCGTCAATCGCAAGCTATCCGGTCTGAATTTTTGTGAAAAAAATAA
>CAYLNI010000209.1:3002-4438 GCA_964384705.1 uncultured Fusibacter sp. | reverse complement strand
TCTAGAACGACGAGTTCTGATATAACTGGATCTTTTAGTCTTAATGCTGCTGGCCCGGAGAATACGCCATGTGTACAACAAGCATATACGTCTTTTGCACCCATTTCTTTAAGCGCTTTCGCTGCGTTGACAATCGTTCCTGCCGTATCGATCATATCGTCAATCAAAATGACATTTTTACCATTTACATCGCCAATGATATTCATAATCTCAGAAACATTTGGCTCCGGTCTTCTTTTATCGACGATGGCGATTGGTGCATCAAGCTTGTTTGATAAATCTCTTGTACGCGTCACACTGCCTAAGTCGGGAGAAACGACGACGAGGTCTTTGATGCCCTTTTGTTTGAAATAGTCTGCTAGGATTGGAACACCTTTTAAATGATCTAGAGGAATATCAAAATACCCTTGAATTTGCGCCGCGTGTAAGTCCATAGTCAAAACGCGATCCGCGCCAGCTGCAACGATGAGATTGGCAACAAGTTTTGCCGAGATTGGGTCTCTTGCTTTAGCCTTTCTATCTTGTCTAGCATAACCATAATAAGGAATTACTGCTGTGATTCTGCCTGCAGATGCACGTTTTAGCGCATCAATCATGATTAACAATTCCATTAAATAGTCATTCACTTTAGGTAATGAAAAGGATTGTACCACGAAAACATCAATGCCTCTTACTGTCTCGTTGATATTAACTGATATTTCTCCATCGCTAAAGGTTTTTACGACACTGTCACCCAGTGGTAAACCAAGTTCCTTACAAATCGCTTTTGCTAGATCTTGATTTGCGTTGCCGGAAAAAACCTTTATCCTCCTATCACTCGATTGCATTGGATCCTCCTACTTGTTTTTTTGATATTTATTTGACCAATCGGTCTTGTTGACTTGTCTTTCTCTCGCAATTGCAAGAGCGCCATCGGGTACGTCTTCCGTAATCGTTGAACCTGCTGCCACGTAAGCTTTTTTGCCCACTTTAACAGGTGCTATGAGGTTTGTATTACAACCGATAAATGCATCGTCATCGACCTCAGTCAGTCCTTTGCTAAGTCCGTTGTAGTTGACAAATACTACACCACAACCCAAATTTACATTTTTTCCGACTTTGCCATCTCCGACATACGTAAGATGTGAGATTTTTGTGCCATCTCCAATTGTACTATTCTTGACTTCGACGAAATCCCCTATTTTAACATCTTTTCCAACAATTGATTTTGGTCTTAAGTAGGCATATGGTCCAACGACCGATTTGTCATCGATCTTTGATTCCGTTATAGTTGAATGCTTCACTTTCACGTTGTTGCTAATTTCTGTATCTGTTATATCCGCATAAGGTCCGATGATACAGTCTTCTCCAATGATTGTTTTACCCTTTAACTGCGTGCCTTGATGCAGGATGGTATCTTGACCAATTTGCACGTATTTTTCTATATAAATGCTCTC
>CAYLNI010000209.1:0-2982 GCA_964384705.1 uncultured Fusibacter sp. | reverse complement strand
TTCAAGCATCCAATGTCTTTTAATTTTATTTTGGTGATAGCTTTCTGCTTCAGCTAATGCGAGTCTGTCGTTAACGCCCATAACTTCGGTATTGTCATTTGTGATATAAGCACTGACTTTACCACCTTTGTTTTTGATGACTTCAAACACGTCCGTCAAATAATATTCACCTTGCGTGTTGTCATTTTTAAGATCTGCCAAAGCCTCTTTTAGAAATGTGGCATCAAACAAGCCGATGCCGGAATTGATCTCTTTAATTAAGAGTTGTGCCTCAGTCGCATCCTTATGTTCGACGATTTTATCAAACTGATTCGATGCACCACGAACGATACGTCCATAACCTGATGGATCATCAAATATGGTTGAGATGAGACTTGCTTGGTAACCGCCAACACGATGATGTTCGATAAAAGCATGTAGCGTCATTTCACTTAAAAGTGGTGCGTCTCCAAACAATACGAGTATATCGCCCGTGTCAATGTAAGCATCCGCCATTTTTACAGCATGACCTGTACCTAACTGTACGTCTTGTTCGACAAAAATTAAGTCTTGTCCTTCGAGTGCCTTTTCTACCAGTTCTCTGCCATGTCCAACGACACAAATGACAGCATCACTTTCTACGCGCTTAGCCAGATCGACCACATGTTGAATCATTGGCACGCCACTCACTTTATGTAGCACCTTGGGCAACTTGGATTTCATGCGCTTTCCATACCCTGCTGCTAGAATAATCGTATTCAATTTTCCCATTTGTCGTCCCTCTATGTTATGACTTTCAACACGTGAAATTATATCACTTTTCACTCTAAAACTAAACATATATTAACAAAACTTATAAAAAAAGAGCCCGCATATGCGTGCTCAATTGATTGTTTTTAAGTATTTTTATTCTACGAAAAATTCATCCCCAGTTGCATTTTTCGCTTTTTCATATTCTTCAAATATAATATCTTGTATCATCGTTCTCGTTTCTTGGTTGATAGGGTGTGCAATATCTCTATAATCCGCTTCCCCTACTTTACGACTTGGCATAGCAACAAATAACCCATTTTGCCCTTCGATGACTTTGATATCATGTACGACAAAAGCGTCGTCGAAAGTTAACGATACCACTGCTTTCATCTTACCGTCTTCTCGAAGTTTTCTTATTCTGACGTCTGTTATGTTCATTTTTATCCCCCTAACTTATGCTGTGTAGATTAAGTATTCGATAAGTAAAGGAATATTCCTTCTTTTTTTGTTAATTTTTTTTAATTTATTTATTTTTATTCACATTTCGCATTGAGCAATCACATAATTATGTGATTTTCGTATTTAAAGAAACTCATAATTTGGATGCACCATGATTTGATCATTTGCATCAATGCCTTCGTACTTAATTAGAGAGATGTATTTATCAACCAATTTATTAGAAGGCGTGGTCGTATCAAAAAGAACACAAATCCCTGCAACGTTACAATCCATCTCTTGAACAAGCTGAGTCATCCCTTTTGCAGAACCACCTGCTTTCATGAAATCATCTACGATGAGAACATTAGAATCTTTCTTGATCGCTTTTTTAGAAATATACATCGTTTGAAGATTTCCAGTAGATCCTGAAATGTAATTGATGCTGATTTTAGAGCCCTCAGTCACTTTGTTTTCATGACGGGCTATAACAAGGGGTACATTGAGGCCACGTGCAGTCATCATCGCAATTGGGATCCCCTTCGTCTCTATGGTTAGGACATAATCTACTTTCGTATGTTCGTCAGAAAACTTTTCAGCAAAGATATCGCCAATTCCTTTTATATAAGCTGGGTTGTATAAAATGTCGGCCATGTACAAATATCTACCTGGCATGATACGCTCAGGCTTTTTGATGTCTTCACATATTTTTTCAATTAAAGTGTGCTTCTCTTCACGTCCCATCATCGGAACGTATTTGGCACCACCAGATGCACCGGCAATCGTTATCACTTTACCCAGTGACAATTCTTCCATAAGCTTTTTAACAATGACTAAGTCTTCGCTAATTGTGGATTTTGCCGAATCAAATATTGTTGTAAAATAATTGAGTGTAAACACTTTATTGGGTGAATCACATAGAATTTTAACGATTGCACCAATTCTTTCGTTTCGTTTTAATTTACTCACACCATCACACTCCGAATGTTTTTATTATAATACTCTAATTTTATTCGTTTTTTCACCATACTTCAATACCTTTTCATTTATTTCTTTCATGTTTTTGATAATGGAAATTGTTATTATACAATTTCCTAGATGAAGTTCTTTTAAGTCGTGGTAAAATAGGGTATAATCATTATGATTTTATGTTACATACTTTTTATCGCATCTTTGCGACAATCTAAGCGTATGATTAAATCAATTCAATAGTCTAGGAGTATATATGATAGATCTTTCATCGAGAAAACACATTCACATTGTTGGCATAGGCGGCGTTAGCAACAGCGCTATCGCAGAGATACTCTTGACGCAAGGACATATTGTCAGCGGTTCAGACCTTCATCGTTCAGACCTAACAGACCACCTCATGCAAATGGGCTTAACGATATATTATGGTCATTCAGAAGACAACTTATCAGGTGCGGATTTAGTCGTGTTTACATCAGCTGTTGGCGAAGACAATCCAGAAATAGTAGCTGCTGCTACATTGGGCATTCCATGTATAAGTCGTGCTGAAATGTTAGGCCATATCATGTCAGGTTATAAGGATAGCATAGCGATCTCAGGGACACATGGCAAGACGACGACGACCTCTATGGTTACGCGACTTTTTAACGATGCGACACATGATCCTACCGCTCTCGTCGGCGGTTATTTCGCAGACATCAAAAGCAATGTAAAGCTTGGTAAAAGCCAGCTGTTCATAACAGAAGCCTGTGAATATAAAGAGAATTTTCTTGAATTTTATCCAAAAGTTGGCGTGATTTTGAATATTGACGAAGATCATCTCGATTATTATAGAAATCTCGACCA
>CAYLNI010000208.1:0-4551 GCA_964384705.1 uncultured Fusibacter sp. | reverse complement strand
GGTGATTTCTTCCTTGCCCTTATCAGATACGGTTCTGTTCCCACTTTTCCCATAGCATTTCTCCATTGTGTTCCCTTCCCAAATCTAGATCTCTTTTCAGATAGTTTTTCATCTAACTCGATGAAGTTTAAACTGTATTTTTTAAGCATGAAGGCTGAACGATCATCATCAGGATTCTGCTCTACTTTTAATTTCAAAATTTTAATCGATTTATCCAACTTGTCATGCATATCCATAAGTTCTTTTACTTCTGAACTAAGTGTTTTAAGTTCATCGATTACTTCTATGTCTACGCCGAGCTTGATTGAAGTGATTATACCCATTTCAGATCCGATGGTATTGGCTTCAATATCACTTTTACTGATAATTTCACCGCCAATAATGAGGCCTTTTTTACCTTTGACTATGATTCTGCCATCAGATTTTACTTGGCTATTCATAATAGCACCTGTCTCAATATCACCTTTACAGTATACAGTTGCACTATTGATAAAATTACTAGTCAAATGACCACCACAATAGATATCTGCAGTGTCATGACCCTGTATGCCTCTTGATATGACAATCGATCCGTTTGAGCTTATTTTGGCACCTTCAACGACGCCATTTATCACCAAGTCGCCATCACATTCGATGGAATAACCACTAGTGACGTTACCATGTACAATTACTTGGCCTTGAAAAGCGATATTGCCCGTTTCAACACCGACGTCTTTCTTTATCTCTAGCATCTGTATGACGGTAATCTTATCGTTGTCAAAAACGATGGTCCCGTCGCATTCTGCTAAGGCATGTAAACCATCTGCTGATAATTTGATGTTTTTACCGATTTTAAAGACAGCCTCTTTACCATCTTTTGCCCTGATTACTTTACCTGTGACTGTCGTCCCATTTTTACCTGGTGTTGCAGGTATTTTAGTTGCAAGGACATCACCAGCCTGCACTGTTTCGACGAAGCCCATATTTTTAAAATCAACACGACCATCTTCCAATATTTGAGGTTTTGCACGGTGTTCTTTGCTCATAGAAAATTCTATTCTGGCATCGACCCCATTTTCATGTGGGATTCCCTCAGCGATTAGCTCATTAAAGACCGCAGTGGAATTTTTGCATATCTCTTCAATAACATTGTATTGCAGACCGAATATTATATTTTTATCTTTCAATATTTTGATGATTTCGTCGGGTTTAACCGTATGATCAGAAGAATGAAATTCCAATGATATAAACGCTTTGTAATAGTCATCTGATATACGTACCGTTATATCAAACTTGTTTTTTTCCTCGCCCATTGTATCCCCCTTAAACATCAAAATCGCTAATAGATTAACGCATACTAAAACCATCACTATAAATATCGGTATTTAGATAACAATAAATTAACAACTTATTATTCTTAATTATAACATAATTGCACATATAACAAAATCACAGAATGAATCTGTGATCAATATCGATAAGTCTTATAAAATTATAATATCAAAATTATTGTAATTTAACAACCAAATATATGGAATCAATATAAACCATTCAACGATATTTTCAGTTTAGCGATAGCTTTAGTGTGTATTTGAGATACCCTTGATTCAGAGATCGTCAATATATCTGCGATTTCCTTGTAAGTCAGTTCGGAATAATAATAGAGCTGCATGACTCTTTTTTCCTTTTCTGGAAGATAGGCAATGGTCTCTGCTAATATGCGCTTTACCTCCTGAGATGTATAATTCTCCTCGGGTTGAAAATCTACAGAGTCAGAAGCAATATCGAAATTTGAGTTGTCCTCCAATTTTTCTTCTAATGAAACGATTGCATACGTCGTTACTTCTCCGACAAGTTTGGCATACTCATCCAAACTAATATCCAGTTCAGTGGCGATATGTTCATCCGTCAATTCATTACCATAGATCTTTTGTAGCTTTGTAATCGCTTCTTCAACTTTTTTATACTTTTGTCTCGTACTCCTAGGAATCCAATCCATATGTCTGATTTGATCGATTATTGCGCCTCTAATACGAATATTGGCATACGTTTCAAACTTAATCTGCTTATTATGATCAAATTTCTCAATAGCATCTATTAGCCCAATGATGCCATACCCCAATAAATCATCAAATTCAACATGTGCGTTATAACTCGAATATAGTCTGCCCGCAATAATTTTAACCAATGCAACATAATGGATGATTAGCTCGTCTTTAGCTTCTTTCATGTTATGTTCTTTGTAATTGATCCAAAGTTGCTCAGTCATTTATAACACCTTCATATTTTAGATTTCTTTGCTGCCCTTACCCGCTGTCTTAATGATCAATTTTCCATTTTCACTATAAAACTCTATGGTACGGCCAAAGTTACCTCCGGTATCATCTGCTTTAATTGGAATACCATACGACTTTAAAATCTCTCGCACCGCTTCAGCGTTGCGCTCACCTATTTTCATCGATTCGTTTTGAGATGAAAATGAGAACATCTGAGCGCCCCCAGCAATTTTTGCTGTGAAGCGGGATTTCCTCCCGCCCAATTTTTCCATCTGTGCAATTAATTCAACAATTGCAGTATCAGCAAATTTAGCCACATTTTCATTTTTCCGAATCGCTTTACTGGAAGGCAACATAATATGCGCCATTCCAGTCACCTTTGATGTTGCATCATAGAGGCAAATACCGACACAAGAGCCTAGCCCGAGTGTCGTTAAAGCATCAGGAAAAACAACACCTTTTAAATCTGCCATACCAACTTTTACCATGGTGCTCATATTGTCACTCCCAGACTGCCTAATAATATTTCGTACGAATCTAAGTCCGGAATTAGAAAAAAGTAACCATCGACACTTTTTGCTTCAAGGACTTCGATGAATTCATTTTGAATGATCAATACATTGTCGCTCATCTGGCCGAAATGAATCGCAGGGACACTTAAAATAGCGCCAGCAAAATCAATCGCGAGTGCAGGAACAGAAATCTTGATTTTTAAATTTGTGAGTCCAGATAATGAAGCAATATAAGATCCTGCCAATATATTGCCAATTTCCTTAAGCGCTGAAATAGTAAACTCATCAAACTCAGCGTTGTCTCTAGGCATCAACAAATCGACGAGGTTGATCGCAGACGTTTGATCAAGCACAAACATGATGCTTCCTGTCATATCGCCTTCAATTTTGAAGAATATACCACATACGACGCTTTCTGGACCACCAAGTAATTCTGGAACTTCATCAAATTCAAGAAGCTTGACGACTGGTACTTTCATATCAATCTTTTTGTCGATCATTTTTGCAAGTGACGTTGCTGCATTGCCGGCTCCGATGTTCCCTATTTCTCTTAGGACATCAAGAATCACTGTATTGTTCATATTATCAAATTGGATCCCCATTCAATTCTCCTATTCGGCATGCTCTATGCCGAGCACCTTGTGTAGGTCTATAAGCATGATGATACGACCGTTCTTCTTACCGATATTCTTGACAAATTCATTGTTAGCTTCTTTTTTGACATTGGGCGAAGCATCAATATCGTCTTCTGCAATCTGAAGGACCTCAGATGAAGCATCAACGAGCATACCGATTTTATTGTCTTCAAGATTGACAATGATGATTCTTGATTCATCATTGGCTGGTCTTTTTTCAAGGCCAAATCTTGCTCGTAAATCTACTACAGGTACAATAATACCACGAAGATTGACGACGCCTTTGATATAGTTCAATGTGTAAGGAATTCTAGTGATCGGCAGTACTTTCTCAATATTTTCGACATTTTGGATGTTGATGCCATAATGCTCCTGATTTAATCTAAAGGTTACAAACTCTCTCATTTCACTCATCATCTCACCCCTTACTAGAATAGTTGATTTGGATCAACAATTAGAGCCACACTACCATTACCTAAAATAGTAGCGCCAGCAATAGCTTTGATACCTGTTAAATACTTGCCGAGTGATTTGATAACGATCTCTTGTTGGCCAATCAAACTATCGACGACCAGTCCAGCCTCAACATCACCTTTCTTGACGATGACGACAATCAGTTCATCAAGTGTTTCATGCTCATGCTCAATATCAAGTACTTCTTTCATACGGATGATTGGGAGCGTCTTATTTCTATAAAGGACGACTTCTTGATCTTGAACCATGGTAATTTTACCGGTCTCGATCGTTGTTATCTCTTTAATATTATTGAGTGGAATTGCAAATTTCTCTTGGTTGAGATTGACCATCAGCGCTTGAATAATTGCCAATGTGAGTGGCAATCTGATGACGAACTTACTGCCTTGTCCAAGAGTTGATACGACTTCAACCATACCATTAATCGCTTCAATTTTAGATTTTACAACATCTAGGCCAACACCTCTACCAGAGATGTCTGTAACTTTGTCCACCGTGCTGAATCCTGCAAGGAACAATAAATTGATAATTTCTTTATCAGACATGACATCCGCTTCTTCTTTAGTGATGAGTTTCTTTTCAATTGCTTTTCGCTTAATCACTTCAGGATTGATGCCTTTACCATCGTCTTCAACTTCAATGACTACAGTGTTACCATCTGGATAAGCGCGTAAT
>CAYLNI010000207.1:2882-4638 GCA_964384705.1 uncultured Fusibacter sp. | reverse complement strand
AGGACCGAATGCGTCATGTATTAGGTAGATATGAAGGTGATGCACAGACATACTATAAAGATTTTAAAGACAATAGTTTCTCGTTTAAAAAAGAACCGCTTAAAGCAATGTCCAGATTGACGCGCAATCTTCTTGGCGCAATCAACTATGACGAGGTAATCAAAATTCGAAATTCAAATTTCGACTATTTAAATACAGAGCTGAAATCCTATAATATGATGCCTGTCTCAAAACCTGAAGGTGCCTTTGGGTATCCCTTTTATGTAAAAAACGGTGTCTCATTTAGGGAAAAAATGGCCTTGAAAAAAATATATATTCCGACACTATGGCCGGAGATCCTAGTTAATTGTCCAGAAAATAGTGTCGAATATGATTTTGCAGCTAATATTTTGCTATTGCCTTGTGATCAAAGATACAACTTAGATGACATGGCTTACATGGTGCAGTGTATAAAGGAAGGGTGATGATGTGACTATTGAAGGAAAAAAACTATTGGTATTGGGCGGCACGAAATTATCCTGCGAGATCATCGAGCAAGCCAAGAAGCAAGGTGCTATTGTTTATGTCACGGACTATTTAGAGGATTCTCCTGGTAAAAAAATGGCTGATAAAAGTTTTATGGTGAGCACGACAGATATAGATGCCGTCGTTCAGTTAATAAAAGATGAAAATATTGATGGGGTATTGACGGGGTTTATTGACTCGTTATTGCCTTACTATCAGAAAATATGCGAAGATTCTGGATTACCTTGTTATGCATCTGACGGACAATTTGAGATGGCGACCAATAAAATTAGATTTAAAGCGCTTTGTAATGCATTTGGTGTGCCAGTTGTTGAAGAATACAACTTAAAATATCCACTACTGCGAGAAGAAATAGAAAAGCTGAACTATCCAGTGCTTGTAAAACCTGCTGATAACAGTGGCGCAAGAGGCATTTATGTCTGCGAAAATGCAGATATGCTTATATCGCGTTATGAAGATGCGCGTTCGTTTTCGAAAAGTAATAAAATCATCGTTGAAAGATATATGAATGAGAAAGAAGCCTCAATCTTTTATGTCATTCAAGATGGAAACGTCTATTTAAGCGGTATGGCAGACCGGCATATGAAAAATAAGATATTTGGACATATTCCTCTTCCTGTTGCCTATACATGGCCATCTCATGTGCTTAAGCATTATGAAGAAACACTTCATCCAAACGTGGTCAAAATGTTTAAAGCTATTGGTCTAAAGAATGGTCTCGTATTTATCCAATCGTTTGTCGTTGATGGTACTTGTATCTTTTATGAAATGGGATACCGTCTATCAGGCTCACTCGAGTACAAAATCATGAAAAAACTCAACGGCCTGGATCCACTTGAAATGCTCGTTAATTTTGCACTGACAGGCAGTATGTATGAAGAATCTCTTGATCAAAAGTTTAAGCCAAATTATGAGAACTGGGGATTCAATTTAACCTTTTTGGCTAGACCAGGAAAAATAGGAAGCATGGAAGGTCTTAAAACAGTAGCCGATATGGATGATGTGCTCGATGTTGTAACTGCCTATAGCCCAGGAGATGTCATACCGGAAAATGCGATTGGAACGCTGAAACAAGTGGTACTGAGAGTATTTGGGACATCGAAGACAAAGAACGAAATGAAAACTTTGATGGACCAAATTCACAAAACAATAAAAGTTAACACTGACGATGGGGATAATATGTTGCTCGAAGTCTTAAATGTTAATGAGATTATATGAGCTTATATGCGTG
>CAYLNI010000207.1:0-2867 GCA_964384705.1 uncultured Fusibacter sp. | reverse complement strand
GAAGGTGAAATTGTGACAAAAAATACAGTATTGATTTCAGGTGCAGGTGGCTATCTGGCGGGTGCATTAATCGAAGAACTCACTAAAGAAACGGAAGTCACCATTTACGCATTAACTTCAAACAAACCGAAACTGCTGAGCCAATTAAAACCATCAAATCAATTGGAAATCATAAGCTTAGACGATTATAAAAAGGGTGACCTTTCTTGGGAGAATATTGATACGCTCATCCATTGTGCTTTTTCTAGAGGGTTCAACACCTGTGAAGAAATTGAGAGTAGTCTGGCGTTTACGAATTCACTTTTTATGACTGCCTACGAAAACAATATCTCAAATATTATCAACATCTCAACGCAAGAAGTATATGGTCAGTCCAATAAACCTTTATGGCATGAAAAGATGACCGTTGCACCAAAATCCTGTTATGGCATAGCGAAGCATGCCAGTGAGTTGATAGCGCTTGATGTCAAAAGAATCAATGAAAATAAAACGAATGTGACCAATTTGCGCTTAGCAAGTATCACTGGAGGCACAAAAAGGTTGCGACTTGAACTCGTTTCCAAATTGGTTATGAACGCTATTGGAGGAGAAGCAATCACCGTTATAGGTCGCGATCAAGTTTTATCCTATATTGATGTAAGGGATGTTTGTTCAGGCATTATCGCTCTATTGTCTATCGACCCTAAAACGTGGAAAGAGATTTATAATTTAGGCGCTAATCAACAACATACGATCTTGGAAATCGCTAAAATCGTTATTGATGTATCGGAAAAATTAAAACTGGATCCTGTAATGCTTAAAGTAGGACGCAATGACATCCATCGAATCGTTGGTATGGATTCGAGCCTTTTTTATCAAGATACTGGATGGTCACCTAAGCATACACTGGAAGATACTGTGAAGGCACTATTTGAATTTTTTATGGAAAACCCTACAAGAAATCAGGTGAAAACATGAGTGAGAAAATCTTAAACTTGAATAACGAGTTAAAATCGATTCCCGTTACGCGTTCTTCATTGCCAGATTATGAAGAGTACATAAAGGAAATCAAAGTGTTATGGGACAATCATTGGCTGACAAATATGGGAGAAAAGCACAAAAAACTTGAACAAGAATTATTGTCATACTTGGAAACGCCCAATATAACGCTATTTACAAATGGTCACTTGGCACTTGAATGCGCACTTGCTGCACTGGATTTAAAAGGTGAAGTGATCACGACGCCATTTACTTTTGCTTCAACGACACATGCGATCGTGCGAGCTGGACTTAAACCCGTGTTTTGCGACGTCACACCTTCCAATTACACGATGGATCCTGACAAAATTGAAGCGCTTATAACTGAAAAGACTTCAGCGATCTTGCCTGTACATGTTTATGGCAATATATGCGACGTCAAACGCATCGATGAAATTGCTAAAAAACACAATCTAAAGGTCATTTATGATGCCGCACATTCATTTGGAATACGCATAAATGATGAAAGCATCGCCAATTTTGGTGATATATCCATGTTCAGCTTTCATGCCACAAAGGTGTTCAATACCATTGAAGGTGGTGCGCTGACATTCAAAGATCCTCAGCTAAAACAGAAGCTCAACAATATCAAGAACTTTGGAATCACTGGTCAAGAAACGGTTGTTTTCGTTGGTGGAAATGCAAAAATGAACGAGTTTCAAGCGGCGATGGGCTTATGCAATTTAAGACATGTCGATTCGGAAATCAAAAAACGCAAGTTGATCGTCAATTATTATAGGCAACAGTTAAGTCAAGTGGCGGGCATAAAGCTCATCCCACGACAGGCTGGTATCAAAGAAAACTATGCTTACTTTCCAATCGTACTTGATGGGTTTCATAAAACCCGCGATGAAGTGTTTGATGCTTTAAGACAAAATGGCATCATCGCTCGAAAATACTTTTTTCCTATCATAAGTGAATTTGATTGTTATAAGGATCAGTTTAATTCAGAAGAGACGCCAATTGCTTTGAACATATCTAAAAATGTGCTCACATTGCCACTATATGCTGATCTGACTTTTGAAGATGTCGATCGCATATGCGAAATTATTAAAAGGTAGAGGTGTTGAAATGAAAGGCATTATATTAGCAGGTGGAAACGGCACGCGTCTTTATCCTATGACCAAAGCCGTTTCAAAGCAACTTTTGCCAATCTATGACAAACCGCTCATTTACTATCCATTGTCCGTGTTGATGTTGGCGGGAATTCGTGAAGTTCTCATCATATCTACACCTGATGATATCCATGCTTATGAGCGACTGCTTCATGATGGTTCAGTACTTGGCATGAAAATCAGTTATATCGTTCAAGATAAGCCAAAAGGATTAGCAGAAGCCTTTATTTTGGGCGAATCATTTATTGGTGACGATCAAGTCTGTTTAATCCTTGGCGACAATATCTTTTATGGTCTGGATTTAACGAAGCTTTTAAATCAAGCTATGGCATTAAAAGATGGTGCCGTTATTTTCGGATATCCTGTGAAAGATGCTAGGGCTTTTGGTGTCGTTGAATTTGACAAAAATAAGAAAGTCATATCAATTGAAGAAAAGCCAGCTCTACCAAAATCAAACTATGCCGTACCTGGCCTTTATTTTTATGACAATCGCGTGATAGAGATCGCAAAAAACATCATGCCATCAGCACGTGGAGAGCTTGAAATTACTTCTGTCAACAATGTGTATCTCGAAAATGGCAATTTAAGTGTTGTACTACTCAGAAGAGGGATGGCATGGCTTGACACTGGTACACCTGAAGGTATGTTGAAGGCGGCAGAATACGTAGAAGCTTTACAATCGAGACAAGGCTTTTATATCGCCTGCATAGAAGAAGTCGCATGGCGAAGAGGTTT
>CAYLNI010000206.1:4122-4665 GCA_964384705.1 uncultured Fusibacter sp. | reverse complement strand
AAGAAAGAGGGATATCTGTACTGGTCTCTTCTCATTTAATCAGTGAAGTTCAACTGCTTTGTGATAAAGTTTCTATCATTAACGGTGGCAAAATCGTTAAGAACGCCAGCATTGATGCGCTGCTATCAACAGGGCAAGTCAATTGGACAATAGACGATGTTGAGACTGCTCAGAAACTGCTTAAGCAAGATTTCAACATAGATGCCATCATCATCAATGATCAGTTATCAGCGACAGTGAATGCCGACAGACTCACGGAAATTAACACCGCTATGGTTTATGCTGGGATTAAAATTCAATATGTAAGTACGCAAAATAGAACGCTCGAAGATCTGTTTCTGAGCTTTACGGATCATCAAAAAATACTATAGAAAGTGTGAAGGTATGATTTCACTCGTACAAAATGAAGTGATGAAACTCTTACTCAAGAAAAAAATGGTGCTCATCATATTGCTTGTATTGGTTTTTACAAGCCTGTTTGCCTATGGTGAGAAATACACGTATGACAAGAATATTGAACGCTTTGAAGATGCGTCAGATGGT
>CAYLNI010000206.1:3814-4103 GCA_964384705.1 uncultured Fusibacter sp. | reverse complement strand
AGCCTTTCCACGCAACGCCTTGAAGATATGAAAGAGCGCTTGGATAGCCCCTATATACCTGAAAGCGACATTCAGTCCATTGTCATCGAAATCGAGCAATTGAACTATTTTATTGAAAATGATATCAATCCGATCACACCAAGTGCTGCGAAGTTTAGCGTTGAGTTTATCGAGCAAGGTATTGTGATGCTCATCCCATTGCTTGTCATTATATTAGCAGCCGATTTGGTTTCAGGCGAATTTACGGCAGGCACTATCAAGCTCTTACTCACAAGGGCTATTCCACGCT
>CAYLNI010000206.1:0-3804 GCA_964384705.1 uncultured Fusibacter sp. | reverse complement strand
AAATACTACTTAGCAAATATTTCGCGCTCATCATGATGACGACACTCGTGGTGTTCCTCATAGGTGCTATAGCAACCGGTATATCGTTTGCCTTCTTTGGTAGATGGGGCTTTGATCAACCCGTCGCAACGGGCTTCAACTCAGTTGGTGGCGTGTTAAATTCTGACACTGTGATTTTAGTTACGAGCTTTGAGTATATGATGCTCGTCTACGCACTGGCCTGGTTCGTCTCAATCGTGATCGCAACGATAACGTTCATGGTATCCGTCATTGTAAAAAGCACATCCACAGCCATAGGCATTTTGATGGCGACACTCATAGGCGGACAATTTCTCCAGTTCTTTTTATCCGATTGGGAAATCGTAAAGTACTTCTATGTAACCAATCTCAATCTTACGCGCTATTTAACGGGGTCCTATCAACCCATTGAAGGCATGAATTTGATATTCTCAATATTAGTGCTCAGTATTTGGGCCATCATTTCTTTAGTAGTCAGTTTTCAGGTTTTTGATCGTAAAGACGTGTTGGTATAGCGATTGAAATGGAGGGCAAACATGTTCAGAAAAATAATTTGGCCACTGCTGTTATTGGCTTCCATTAGCCTAATGGTGGTGTTTACCATAGGTTTTGTTACCTCTATCACCATAAGTAATGGAAACCGTGCGGACACGACAAGCGTCATCGATAGCACCAGCATTGATACCACTCAAGGCAATGATGCTAATGACAATGCTAATGATAATAATAATGATGCTGTTGCTGTTGTTAAACCCAATATCTTAGTACTTGGCGATTCCATTGGCTTTGGTGTTGGAGATGATCCCAATCAAGGTCTTGGAAGACGTTATTCGACGATGTTAGATCCTGAAGGCATCCAGGATATCAAAATCACCAATCTGTCCATTCCCGGCGCAAAAGTTTCTGGGCTGCTCGAACTCGTGAAACAACCAGAAAATGCAGTGGCAATTAGTGAGGCGACTTTAATCATCTTTTCAATTGGAGGCAATGATTTAAATAATATTGATGCTCTTGACGTGTTATCTTTAGAGATTGATTACAAGGAAACGCTAAAGCAATACACGGATGGGCTTCAAGGCATTGTTGATAGTATAAGAGCGCTAAACGATCGTGCACAGCTTGCAATTGTTGGGCTGTATGATCCATATGCTGAAAACGATTCTTACAAAACCAGTCTACTCCTTCAGTGGAACTATGAGACACAACATATCGCTGCCACAGATGAGCGGATGATTTTTATTCCAACTTATGAGCTTTTTCAGTACAACTTGAGTACGTATCTCGCTGCTGATCAATTTCATCCTAGCAGCGTGGGCTATCAGGTAATCGCTGAGGAACTGTACCGTATTTTACATGGGGTAAATAAATAATGCTAAAAAATCCCCGCATCGCCTATTCAATAGGTTTTGCGGGGATTCTTCGAATCAAGATTCGACTCATGATTCGAGTCATGATTCGACTTACATTTTAGAAATTCTCTTTTCTCACTTCAAAATAACCTTTTGGATGTGCACATACTGGACAAGTTTCAGGTGCTTTTTTACCCATCACTAAATGGCCACAATTACGGCATTCCCAGATAGTTTCTTCCGATTTTTCAAAGACTTTTTGCATTTCGATGTTTTTTAGCAGCTCACGATATCTTTCTTCATGCGCCTTTTCGATTTTACCAACCATTCTGAATTGAGCAGCCAGAACTTTGAAGCCTTCTGCTTCAGCATCTTTCGCAAAATCCTCGTACATGTCAGTCCATTCATAGTTTTCGCCTTCTGCAGCGTGCAACAAGTTGGTAGCTGTATCTCCGAGTTCACCCATTGCCTTAAACCAAATCTTGGCGTGTTCTTTTTCGTTATTCGCAGTCTCTTCAAAGATGGCGGCGATTTGTTCGTATCCCTCTTTTTTAGCTACCGAGGCAAAATAAGTATACTTGTTTCTAGCTTGTGATTCTCCAGCAAATGCGCTCATAAGATTTTTTTCTGTTTTGCTTCCTTTCAAATCCATATGTTCATTCCTCGCTTTCTTAAAATTTTGTTAATCTATTATTTAGTATAATGCTTTAAGCAATCCTTTTCAATCTACTGTGTGTTCGAGAATATCTCATCATCCCGTTTAATTATCAAAACAACCTATTTTAATGATATAATATAACAAATGAACTCTTGGAGGTTTGAAATGGAGAAAATACTTAAAAAGGTTAAAAAACAATTAGCGCAATCCGGAGGACTCAATATTGCTCTTGGTTCTGTACTGCTTGCTGTAACAATCCCTTTTGCAATATTAAGCATCATCAGCGGCGCAAAATTACTAAAGCTACGTAAAGAACTATAAATTTCACAAAAAAAGTCCCATTCACTTAGGTGTCTGGGATTTTCTTATGTCATGAGTCGAAGTGCCTGGCACCAATTACTCACTTACTTCAAAAAATAAAGCAAAATAATCGCTACCGTAGTAGTGAGCACTGCGGATCCGAAGCCAAGAAGTATTTTCTGGTATGGCCTTTTGCCCAACTCCATCAGCTTTTCGTCAGCGGGCAGTCTCTTGCCTTCATTAAATGCAACAATCTCTTTATACGTCTGAATATCGAAGTCCTTCTTTTGCTTTTCAACGCGATACGCAAAATAGGTGGTAAATGCAAACATCACAACTAATATACCGATTCCCCATGCACCCAGCCACTTAATCAGTGGCACCGGCAATATCACACATAGCATAAACAAAATCGAAAACACTTTACTTTGATTCCCGAACCGCTTGATTTCTTCCTTAGCAATCGTCTCTTTCATAGCTTCTAAATCTCCTTTGATTAAGATATCAAGAGTCACATTAAACGTGGCACTTAGAAGCAATAAGCTTTTGACGTCAGGATAGTTTTTATTGTTTTCCCAATTGGATATGGTTTGCCGAGACACGTAAATTTTCTCCGCCAAGTCCTCTTGAGATATATCGAGCGCCATCCTGTATTTTTTGATTTGCTTTCCAAGTTCCATAGATCGTCCTCCTGTAAACTCAGTCTATCTTTTTTCAAAGGATTCACAATCCAATGTGTTTGACACGGCGCTTATAGCTATGTCAAAACCTTTTGACACGTATCAAAGTCTTGTATTTGCAACGTGCCTATGCTGTGGTTTTTTTGATGAGTCGAAATGCCTGGCACCAATTACTCATTATGCTTTTAATACTTGATAGAAGCTATCCCACAATCCCAGTAAAGTCTGACCAACATCTTCATTGTTTCCAGAATAAATGTTTTTCATTTCAACGCCATCGGATGAATTAATAAACATATTTGCTATATGTTCATCGCTCATTGATGACTTGATTTCGCCTTTTTCTCTCGCTTCTTTAATGATGTCTAGCCAACTATTTAGCTGAATCTCTTTAGACGCATGCAGTCTTTCTTGAAAATCAGGGACAATTTTAATGGCCTCAAAGATCAGTGAAACATAGTTAAAACTTGGTGTTATATTTTTCCCGTCTATTTGATCATGTTCATTCAAATCATTTTGCTTTAAATGCGCAACATAATAATTAATATAATCAATGTGATGCCTTGCTAAATTGCTCATATGGAACATCCAGTACAGTAGCAAAGACCTTGTTGATCAGTTCGAGAAATATCTGCTCTTTGCTGGAGAAATAGTGATAGAATGCGCCTTTGGAAAGTCCTGTTTCTTCTACGATATCTTTGAGGGTGACTTCTTTAAACCCCTTCTGAAGGAAAAGTTTCAATGTAACTTTCAGAATATGCGCTTTGGTATTGTTCATCTTACTCATCCAACCTTTCTG
>CAYLNI010000205.1:3361-4674 GCA_964384705.1 uncultured Fusibacter sp. | reverse complement strand
GTAACCCTAACCATAAACGAACAAAGCTACACAAAACACATTATGAAATAATTTGAGGTGCTTCAGTGTATTTAAAACAAGTTGAAATGAGAGGGTTTAAATCCTTTGCAGATAAAACGGTCGTTGAATTTAGAGAGGGTGTCACCTGTGTTGTTGGTCCAAACGGGAGTGGCAAGAGCAATATAACGGATGCTGTTCGATGGGTTCTAGGTGAACAGCGCGTCAAAACGCTACGTGGCAATAAGATGGAGGACATCATATTCAGTGGTACCAAACACAGAAAATCGCTTGGCCTTGCTGAAGTCAAACTGACATTTGACAATTCAGATCAATTTTTTCCCATGGAATATGAAGAAATCTCCGTTGTTAGACGCGTTCATCGTTCTGGTGACAGTGAATATTTAATCAACCAGATGCCTTGTCGTTTGAAGGACGTAAGAGAGCTCTTTATGGATACGGGTATTGGACGTGAAGGGTATTCGATCATCGGCCAAGGTAGAATTGACGAAATTCTCAGCAACAACAAAGAAGAACGTCGTCTCCTATTTGAAGAAGCGGCTGGTATCATCAAGTATAAATCGAGAAAACTCGAATCCGAAAAAAAGTTGAAAGCGACAACAGAAAATTTGCTTAGGATTCAAGACATCATCTCTGAGATAGAGGATCGTGTTGAACCGCTTAGACTGGAAAGCGATCGAGCTAAGCAGTATGTGGACCTCACGGACGCACTTAAAAATATCGAACTCAACTACTATTCGAAGCGATATCTTGAGATTGAACAAGGGTTACTTGAGATTCTTGAGCAAATGCAATCTTATGATGACGAGTTAAAGGCGATTGAAGGCCGACAAGCGGATTTGAAAGCCGTATACAATGAAAAGGACCGGCAAATGTTCGATATCAATCGCGATATCAGAGCATTGGAAGCGCAATACCACGAATTTCAAAATTTTGAAAGCAAGACCTTTGGCGATCGTGAGCTGCTTCTTGAGAAAAAAGCAAATACCAAAGTCAATATCAAACGCGTTGAAGATGAGCTAGAAGAAATCGAAGCTGAGAAAAAGCAAATTCTCAGAAATATTGAATTGCTTTCCGATGAAAAAGCCGCCCTCGATGATGAGTGGCAGATGGGACAAGTGGCTTTAGAAGCGCTGACTAAAGCCTATGCAGATGCACAAGACGCGCTAATGGCAGCAAAAAATGACAACGATACAAACCGTCGCGATGTCATTGATAGCCTCAATCAAGTAGAGATGAAAAAGCAAGAAATTGAAACGCTTGAAAGATTGAGTGGGTCTCTCGCCGAGAAGCTC
>CAYLNI010000205.1:0-3343 GCA_964384705.1 uncultured Fusibacter sp. | reverse complement strand
AAACCCAATTGGCAAGACAACACGAAGTGATTGAACAATCCCATACAGATAAAGCGGTTATTGTAGAAAAGCTTGGGATCCTTACGGAAAATAAGGATCAACTAAATGGGAAACTTTCATCCGCGATTCAATTTTTAGAATTCACAAAAAAAAATCAAAATGCAGCTGTCAAAGCTTTTGAACAGTTGTCGACCCAAAATTCCCAGCTTCAAACAGAGTATAAGTTACTTAAGACGCTTGAAGAAGAATATGACGGGTACGATAAAGGTGTAAAAGATATACTGACAAGTCTAGAGGATAAAACTGGGATCATCGGCATCGTCGCTTCTTTGATTGAGGTGCCAAAGCGATTTGAAGTTGCCATCGAAGTAGCGCTTGGTCGTGCGATTCAAAATATCGTCTGTGAGAAAATATCGGATGCAAAGCGTTCCATCGAATTTTTAAGACGTAACGACTTAGGTCGTGTGACTTTTCTACCGATCGAAAACTTAGACGAAAAAGGGCAACAAAACGAACAAATGGCCATCGTTTCAAAAGAAAAGGGGTTCGTTGGTATAGCCAAAGACCTAATCAAAATCGATTCAAAATACGAGATGCTATCAGAGTTTTTATTAGGTAGAATCCTGGTTGTTGAAGACTTTGAAACAGCAAGTAAAATGATTAAAATACGCAATTTAAAATATAAAGTCATCACACTTCAAGGCGATGTTCTCGTACCTGGTGGTGCAATCACGGGTGGCTCGTTTCGCTCAAAAGTTTCCAACATTCTGGGTAGAAAACGTAGAATCGCAGAACTTGCTGAGCAGCTAGAAGCCATTTCAAAGGAAAAGTCCGCTAAACAATCGGAACTCGAGCAACTCACTATTACCTTGGACGAGCAAGAAAACCTGTTGAAGGAGATTAGAAGTGAGCTTGATGTCTTAAGGCTTGAGATTGTCAGACTTGAACATGCAAGAGACAATCACGATCAAGTGGTTGGTGCTTCTAAAGAAGTCTATGATAAATATAGTGCCGATTACAAAACGCTTAAAACCGAATATGATGAAACACTACAAACGATTGCGGCAAACAAAATATCGATAGAAGAAACGCAAAGCCTCGTTTCAAAAGTCGAATCAGAACTTTCTGAAGCACTGCGCGCCATAGAGGTGTTAGATGATGATGTCAAATCGCTTTCAGAACGCCACACGGCACAAAAGATCAAGTTGGCATCATTGGAACAGACACTTGCCTTTAAGAATCGGGAGATCTTAAGAATTCAAGATGACCTCGAGATATTCACGCAAAAAACAAACATGAGATCTAAACAAATTGCCGATTTCAACGATCATGCCGATGTGTTTGAGGATCAAGTTATCGCTTTATCAGATCGACTGATTCAAATTAAAAAGGACTTAGAGGCGTGTAAAGTAGATATTGAAGCGAAAACTTCCGTTAAACAACTCGAGTATAGAGCGCTTGATGGCATCTCAAAAGAACTCGCTGAACTGACTGAAAAGCACGATGCCGCCAAAGATGGTGTACACAAACTCGATGTCAAAAAAGTGAAGTTGGATGTTGAAAAAGATACAGTGACATCAGAACTTTGGGAAAAATACGAGATGAGTATCGCTGAAGCTTTGCAAATTGAGGAAGTTCCATACCAAAAGTCAGAGATGAAGCAGCTCAGACATGAACTGAAATTGCTCGGAACAGTGAATATCAATGCTATCAAGGAATACGACGAAGTGTCGACGCGATTCACTTTTTTAAGTGAGCAAAGGGCAGATTTGCTCGAAGCGGTTTCTCAGCTTGAAAAAATCATCGTCGAGCTTGAAAAGAAAATGATCGTCATGTTTAAAGAAAATTTTGACATCATCAATAACCACTTTAAAGGGACTTTTAAAGACCTGTTCAGTGGTGGTGATGCGGAGCTTCTTCTTGCTGACTATGACGATATCTTAGATTGTGACATAGAGATTATCGCACAACCACCTGGCAAAAAACTTCAAAGCATCAATCTGTTATCAGGTGGTGAGAAGGCACTAACTGCAATTGCGTTACTTTTTGCCATCTTATCGACGAAGCCGACACCGTTCTGTATTCTAGATGAGATAGAAGCGGCGCTCGACGATGTCAACGTATATCGTTTTGCTGACTTCATCAAGGAATATGCAAAAAATTCGCAGTTTGTCATCATCACACATAGAAAAGGTACAATGGAGATTGCAGACACGCTTTATGGTGTAACCATGGAAGAGTACGGCATATCCAAAGTTCTCAGTGTTAAGCTTGAGGATATCGCTGCACAATTGGATTAAATGACGAGGAGGCAACATGGCATTTGGATTTTTAAATAAACTTAAAGAGGGCCTTGATAAGACACGCAAAGGCATCACAGATAAAATTGATGATTTATTCAACAACTACGGAGAAATTGACGATGAGCTTTTTGATGAACTTGAAGAGATACTTGTCGTTGCAGATGTTGGCATGGCGACGACGCATAAATTGATTGAACGCCTACGCGAAGAACTGAAAATTCGCAAAATCAAAAATGCAAATGAAGTAAAAGGCGTATTTAAAGAAGTCGTGGAAGCGATGCTAAGAGAAAATAACGATGAGCCATTTCATGTTGGTGACGTGCCGACTATCGTCATGGTCATCGGTGTTAATGGCGTTGGTAAAACCACTTCTATCGGTAAAATTGCAAGCTTGGTAAAATCTGAAGGTAAATCAGTGGTCATTGCGGCAGCTGATACTTTCAGAGCGGCGGCAATCGATCAACTTATGGTATGGGGCGATCGCGTCGGTGTCAATGTCATTCACCAATCAGAAGGTTCAGATCCAGCAGCAGTTATTTTTGATGCGATTCAATCTGCAAAAGCTAAGAAAACCGATGTGCTCATTTGTGATACTGCCGGTAGACTCCATAACAAAGTCAACCTTATGAACGAACTCGCAAAAGTTTTTAGAGTCATTGACCGAGAATATCCTGATGCGAAGCGTGAAATTTTACTTGTACTTGATGCAACAACAGGGCAAAATGCCATTCAACAAGCGAAGGTTTTCAATGAAGCCGCACCTATAACGGGTATTGTGCTCACAAAACTCGATGGAACCGCAAAAGGTGGCGTCGTCATGGCGATCAATGCCGAACTTGGTATCCCGGTCAAGCTTATAGGGGTCGGTGAAGGCATCGATGACCTCCAAGCTTTCGATCCGCACGAGTTTGTTGAAGCGTTGTTTAATTAGGAAATTGATATATGATACAATTTTCTTATTTTAAGAAGATATTATTTGCTTGTAAAGGTTTTTAGCTTGACAGACAATGTGATTTGAATTATAATTTGTGAGGATGCTA
>CAYLNI010000204.1:0-4741 GCA_964384705.1 uncultured Fusibacter sp. | reverse complement strand
GCTTTAACGCTTGAACCAACGTTTAAGCCGATGTCGATGCCTGTATGTCTTCTATAAGATCTCCATACGCCGAACTCAGAAGTGATGACACCTCTCGAACCTGGGTAATTAAGTGAACCCGATCCCATCTTAGGCGGTGGATTTTTAGTACCTTTGTAGACCACTTTTGATTGTGGTTCAGAAACGACATTTTCAGATAAAATCTTTCTGCCAATTTCTCTACCATTTTCTTTGATGACTTCTGCAACAACGGCACGTTCGCCGTATACACCGTTGACTTTAGTCTTTGATTCGCCTTTATACAAAGAATCTGATTCTTCATATTGAACTTCAAAAGCAATCGCATCGCTATATGATGCTTCTTCGACTGTTACGACACTAATAATAGGTGTTGGTACGACTAAGCTGATCTCTTGACCAATTTGAATCGTTTCAGCCTTTATATCTGGATTAGCTTTTTCTAAATCACTTGGACTAATGCCATAATATTGAGCAATTACCCAATAGTTTTCACCTTTTGCAACAACGTGCTTCTTTTCTTCTTTAGTACCTTTGACAATGAAATCCAGTGTCGCTTCTACTGTATCGTATGCTGTGAAATTCATAATATCTACATGACCCAGCTCGATTTTCACATCTTCTGAGAAGTAGATATCTTTAACTTTTGTCGTTTCACCAGCTGAAAACTTTGCTTTTAGCTGATCTAAAACTTGATTGGCTTCGTCTTCCGTCTTGAAATTGGCTACCACTTGGTCGTTGACGATCAACTGATGCGTTTTGACAGAGGCGAGGCTCAGTACCTTAAATTCAGGTAGTTCTACTGTTGTTGTCGCTTCACTTGTTAAAGCGGTTTCACCTGTCAAATCTGTTTCTGTCGTATCACCTGCTGCCTTAAGTGTACTTTCCGAATCAACTGCTACTGCAGTTTTCGGTATGCTGACAACATGTTGCTTAGTCTCTGCTGCAATTTCAGCTTTAGGTTCAAGGGCATTTAATGCCGTAAATCCGATGACTGATACTGCAAGGACTGCTGCGACGCCTGCAATTTGGAACTTGTATTTGATTGCAGCCGATTTAATAGGTTCAAATCTAGTATGGTCTATGTTTAATCTTGTATTGTTTGTCTTGTGCGAACCTATTTGAACGTTAGATTTTGCGCTCTTAATTAAACCGTTTATTTTTTCCCCTGCAAAATAGAAAGGATACAAAGCAGTCGCGATCACTTTCGATGCGCTGTCGCTTAAACCGCCCGTTTTAGGACTACCTTTTACGTAATATTTTGTATTAGGTTTCTTATAAACGTGTTTATTAGAAGCTTTTTCTCTTTTTTTCCCCATCCTATACTCCTTTAGTAATGGCTGTTGCAATGGTTCTATCTCTTTTGAGTTAAAAATACCTTCTTCATTATAGCATAATATAAACAAATTATAAATTAAAAGTTTTAAATAGACATCTGTTAATTGCATTAACCACAATATAATCTTATGATTTCATCAATAAAGTCTACATATGGTAGTTTTTTTGATGAATTTTTTTTTATTTCCACGTCACTTACATAGGCAAAAAGCCCTAAGTATACAAATATCTCTAAAATATCTTTTCAATCAATGTTATAATGATTGAGAAATTGTATCACAAATCCACCAGAATTATATGGGAGAAAAACATGGGCTTTTTTAAAAAAATGCCAGAATTCGACCTTGGCGAACTAAATATTGAAAACATCTTCATCACAGATTTCATGACTTCTGCAAGTGGCACTTATGTCAAAGTCTATTTGCTCGGCATGCTATTTTCAAAAGAAGAAAATACCAAATACCACTACGACAATAAAACGGTGGCAAACATGTTATCCCTACCCCTTCAAGATGTTCATGAAGCATGGACATACTGGGAAAAGGTCGGGTTGATTGTCAAGCATACACATGAGGACGCCGCTGAATATGACATTGAATTCCTCTCACTCAGAGCGCTTTATATTCAAAACAATTTTAATAAAAAAACGTCTACGCCAGCTTCACATACTAAAAAAGTCAAATCTGACAGCAATCCATTTAAAACTGAAAATGAAAACTTTCAAAAGTTGACCAAATCAGTGGAAAAAATAGTTGGTCACCCGCTTACTTATGCAGATTACCGTGAAATTGGCGACTTTTACGAAAACTATTCAACTGATATTGCATGGATCCAGCGAGCCTTTGTCCATTGTTATCAAGAGCGTGGCATTCGAAACTTGAAAGTGGTAAAATCTACGATGCTTTCATGGATCGATCAAGGTCTCAACACAGTCGCAGCCGTGGATGATTACCTAATCAACTCAAGTGCACGTTACCAGATCTACAAAGAAGTATTAAGACTCCTTGGCATTGCATTCAGAATGGTCAATCAAGGTGAAAAGGATCTCATAGACAAGTGGATAGATGGCTACAAAATGCCTCAAGACGATCTATTTGCCATCATAAAAGACCTTTCAAAGAAGACGCTTAACATCAACTTCAATTATATAGACAACATTTTGACGAAGCTCAATCAATCCGATATCAAGACCTTTGAAGCTTATGCGTCTTTCAATGCATTTGCACCAAAGCAAAGTGCAGAAAAGGCAGACACAAAGCCTACGACTAATAGACGTAAAAATTACACCATCGAAAAAGATAAGACCTACTCTGACGAAGAACTGGAATCCATTCTATTAAATAAAAACAAATAAGGAAGCCGCCGATGAACAATGCTTATCATGAAATATTGGAAACATACCGGACACTACAGGAAAAAAACAAATACGATCGAAAAATGCGCCGTATCGCCCTATATGAAAAAATTCCGAGAATCGCACAAATTGACCTAAAAATGAGTCAAATCAGCGCACAGATTTCTAAGTCCATTTTAATTTCACCAACAAAAGCCGATGCACTTTTAAATAAACTCAAACGAGAACTGGACGCATTAAAAAGCGAGAAAGTTGTATTACTCACAGATCACAACATTCCTGCCGATTATTTAGAGTTCAGATATAATTGTTACAAGTGCAAAGATACCGGTTTTACGGCTGAACAGACGCGATGCAGTTGTTTTAACCAAAAACTCATAAGTAAAGCCTATGAAATGTCCGGAATTGAGCAACAACTCGAAAAACAGAACTTTGACCATTTCAACCTTGAAGTCTTTTCAACGCAAATTTTGCCTAAAGAAAGACTCTCACAGCGTGAAAACATGATGAAGATCCTCTCTGAAGCAGAATCTTTCGTCAAAGGGTTTCCAAATGGTAGAAATCTTTTATTCTACGGGTCTAGCGGTCTCGGTAAAACGTATATGTGCAACTGTATTGCAAAGGCTTTGCTGGATAAAGGACATTCCGTCATTTATCAAACACCTTTTTCCATCATCAACATTCTAGAAAAAAAGACGTTTACTGATAAAGGCAACTCATTTGTCCAATTGGCTTATGATCAACTTTTTCAAGTTGATTTACTCATAATCGATGATCTTGGTACAGAATCAGCAAACAGTTTTACGATCAGCGAATTCTATAATATTATCAACGCTCGTATACTCAAAGAAAAGAGTACAATCATTTCAACCAACATAAAACTCTCTGAACTCGTAAGTTTTTACAACGATCGCATCGATTCTAGACTAAAAGGTCATTATCAACTCGTCAAATTCTATGGTCCAGATATTCGATGGGAACACTAATCACAGGAGTAAAATTCATAAGTTGACGCTCGTGCGTTATGTCCAATTGTACCTCAAACTTATAAACAAAAATGACATGAAACGTAAACGAATTAACAACAAACTAAACAAAAGCAACGCAGAAGACATGCTTCTAGCGTTGCTTTTTTATTAGTAAATTGTGCCTCTAATTATGGTTTCAGAACGCTTTGGTCCAACAGAGATAATTTTTACTGGAATACCAGTAAGTTCTTCTATGCGTGACACGTAAGCTTTTGCATTGTCTGGCAATGCGTCAAAACTTGTACATCCTGAGATATCTTCTGTCCAACCTGGGAACGTTTCGTAGATTGGTTCGCATTTGCCAAGTACGTTTAAACTCGCTGGGAAATTTTCAAGTATTTCATCGCCATACTTATAACCGGTGCAGATTTTAACCGTTTCAAAACCAGTAAGAACATCTAAAAGCATTAGGGCAATACACGTCATACCATTTACGCGTGCAGAGTATTTGACAATCACCGTGTCGAGCCAACCACAACGACGTGGTCTACCCGTCGTCGTACCAAACTCATGGCCAGCGACCCTAATTCTGTCACCGACTTCATTGTCGAGCTCAGTGACAAATGGTCCTTTACCAACGCGTGTCGTATAGGCTTTTGTTATGCCGACCACTTCGCCAATTTGATTTGGACCAATACCTGAACCTATCGTAAAGCCGCCTGCCGTAGGGTGCGAACTCGTTACAAATGGATATGTGCCATAATCAAGATCAAGCAATGTGCCCTGAGCCCCTTCAAGTAAAACTTTTTTGCCTTCTTTAAGGGCATCGTAAACGATGACCGATGTATCTGTCACGTAGGGTTTGATTTGTTTTGCAAACGCACTGTATTGTTTTACAAGTACATCAGCGTCAAGCGCTTCACCACCATAAATTTGCGTGATGATTTTATTTTTAGCTTCGATTTGTTTTCTGAAGATCGTCTCAAACAATTCTTCATCGACAAAATCACAAACTCTGATACCACTTCTTCGCCTCGGCTTCCTTGCCGGTGAACTCCGACAC
>CAYLNI010000203.1:2558-4854 GCA_964384705.1 uncultured Fusibacter sp. | reverse complement strand
AATAATTCTGTACTGCAATTATTTTATACTTTGGTTAGCATTTGGGATAAAAAGCGATAAATTAATTACTGAAACAAATTGATAAAAGAATAAAGCGACTACGCCTAACACGCCATTCCCATCACTGAGGTGACGGGAACGGCTGAACGTTATATGACATCTAATAAAAAGAAAGGATCCAATTATGTCTATTGATACAAGTAAAATTCTTGAGACAGAACGAAAAACTGTTACAATTGTCCATCAAAAGCTAGATGCTAATGAAAGAGTATTGGACATAGGCGGGGGCGGAGAAGGCATCATATCTAAAATTTATAAAGAAAAAGTTGTTGCCATTGATAATAGATTAGTTGAACTGAGTGAAATTATTGAAACATCATCACTGAAAATTGTTATGGATGCAACAAAACTAGATTTCATTAATAATCAGTTTGAAAGAGCCACAGCATTTTTCACCTTCATGTATATGAGTGATTTAGAAATAAAAAGTGCAATAGGTGAAATTTATCGAGTATTAAAAGATAATGGTGTTTTTGAAATATGGGATGTAGAGATGCCATCAATAAGTGCAATTGAAGAAGACATTTTTATTGTTCAACTAGACATAAAATATGAGGATAAGTCAGTAACTACTGGTTATGGAGTTCAATTAAAAGAAGAAAAAAACAGTAAGTACATAAGTGACTTACTCATAAAAGGTGGCTTTATAATCGAACAATTTATATTAAATGAAAATAGTACATATTATATAAAAGTAAGGAAATAAAGACGTCATATAACACACCATTCTAGCCACTGAGGTGGCTAGAACGGTAAGAACGTTATAGGAAACTCAGTAAAACAAAAGATAATAAAAAAACAATATGGAGAGTGCAATATGATGACATTTATACAAATTTTTAATTTTCTGATATTCATAGGATTACTAATTGGAATTCCATGGTTCATGATTACTGTAGTTAGATTACTTACTAAAATTGAAAGTAGATTAGAGAGTCTTGAAAAATCAATGAATGATAAGCGACCAGATGTAGAAGTACATAATGATTAATTTTAAGGGCTGATATAAAGCAATCGAGCTTTCGCTCGAAAAAGATAGTTGAGCTGACGCTCAAAAATAAAATAAAAGAGGTAATAAAGATGAAAAAACTGTCATTTAGACAATTGTCTATGCTAATTGCTATTCTTATTTTATTGATTTTTGTTGTTTCAGGGAATGGTAAATTTGACTGGGATAAAGTTATATCTAATATTGAAAAATCCATAAGATAATTAGGTGAGCTACGCTCGCATATGAGCATCCTATAACACACCATTCTAGCCACTAAGTCGGCTAGAACGGTAGAACGTTATAGGAAACTCAAAAAACCAAAAAAAAATAATAATAGAAACCTTTGAGAATATATAATAACTAGTATTCATATAAATTAGGAGGTAATACATGAAGAAAAGATATCAGGTTTTTGTAAGTTCAACATATTCAGATTTAATTGAAGAGAGAAAAAGAGTTACAGAAAGCATACTACAGCTTGAGTGTTTTCCAGCAGGGATGGAATTATTTCCTGCAGTTGATGATGAACAATTCAACTTTATTAAATCAATAATTGATGATAGTGACTATTATGTTCTAATAATAGGTGGTAGATACGGAAGCCAGGACTTTAATGGAGTTAGTTACACAGAGAAAGAGTTTGATTATGCACTATCCCAAAACATTCCAGTACTTGCTTTCATACATGGAAAACCAGATGACATTCCTTTTGGAAAGACTGAAAAAGATCCAGAAAAACTAAAAATGCTCGAACAATTTAAACACAAAGTATCAAACCACAGATTGGTTATGTTTTGGAATGATATTAACAGTTTGGTAAGTAGCGTAATTATTAGTTTAACAAAAGCTCAAAAAATGTATCCGCAAGTTGGGTGGATCCGTGGAAATCAAGTGAACAATGAGCTTCTTTTAGAACAAATTAATAAGTTGAGAATTGAGAATGAAGAATTAAAAATTCGAGTTAATAATAAATCAAACGATGAAGATGCTATGATAAGTAAACTTGCTAAAGGTATAGAAGAATTTGTTATATATGGGAATTATAGAGTGTCAAAACAAGCAGATTATTCTGAATGGGAATTATGCTTAACATGGGATAATATTTTTTCTTTATTTGCTTCTAAACTAATAACACCAATGAACTCATTCGAGTTACGCAATTTAGTAGGATATGCAATTCAAGTGCGATTAGGAATACAAGATTGCAGAGAGTTTATGATAGATGATATTGCTTATGATACTTTG
>CAYLNI010000203.1:608-2535 GCA_964384705.1 uncultured Fusibacter sp. | reverse complement strand
TTTAGGACTAATTATTATTCAATTAGATGCGTTCGAGGAAAATGAAATAATATTTTTAACAGAAAAGGGTGATAACTACTTAATGGAAATAATGACTATTAAATCGAAAATTGATTAAAATTATATCAAAAGCTTATTAATACTCTGAGGTATGATTAAAAGCATTCGAACTTTCGTTCGAAAAAGATAGTTGAGCTAACGCTCAATAAAAGAGAAAAGATAAAACCGAAAAGAAAAAAATTTAAAGTTAAATCGATGAGTTAAGTTCGAATATGAGCATCCTATAACACACCATTCTAGCCACTGAGGCGGCTAGAACGGTAGAACGTTATACGAAAAATGATTTTGGGAGATTAATTAGATGGATAAAGTTAAGAAAATGTATAATAAATGGTCTGGAAGAACAGATGGAAATAAAATTCGTGCTATTTGTAAACCATGTTGGGAATTACTATATTGTCCATATGGAAGTTTAGTTGAAAGTTTCAAAATTTCATATAATGACTATTATTCTTGTAGGATATTTGGTCATGAATGTCCAGTTTTTACAGTAGCTGAACCATTTACCGAGACAAGAGAGTTCAGACGAATTGACAGAGAAATACCAAGGAACGTCCAGCTTAAAGTCTTTAAAAGAGACGGACAAGTTTGTCAGATGTGCAATCAAAATGTTAAGGTAGAAGACATACATTATGACCACATTATTCCTTGGTCAAAGGGTGGAAGCAGTAAAGAGGATAATATTAGATTGGTCTGTTCTAGTTGTAACCAAAAAAGAGGTAATGACTATGAGGATGATTTTTTAGTTTTGGACATTAAAGGGCATCAAAATGATTTGCCAACACTCGAATTTGACATGATTTCAGATTTAGTTGTATTAAGTTATATATTTAACAAAGTATTGGATAAAGGTACTGTTACTGATGTTAAGAAAATTTTTTTAGACATCATAGAAACTGAAGATAAAGAAACTGATGAGTTCATGTTTGATATAATAAGTGCCGTAGTTGATAAGATAAATAACAATTTTTTAGGGAAAAAGGTAAAAAGCAATGTATTAAAATTCAGATGGGGATTCAATGGTGAAAATAAAAGTATAGTAGATACTTGTAAGAAATTTAGCATAAATACTGATGTTTACATCAAATATGAAAAACTTCTAACTGAAAGTATTGGATTTAAGTTAAATGTTAAGAAGTCAGAAATGGATTCATATATTGAATATAGAATTCCAGAAGAAATGAAAAAATATATTGATGAATTATTCTTCGTATAACACGCCATTCCCATCACTGAGGTGACAGGAACGGCTGAACGTTAAGTGAAATTCAATAAAAGGAGATAAAAAATTGAGAGAAAGCAGAAGTTTGAAAATAGTAAAAAAGTCTTTTACAATCGAAAACATTAGACATATTGCAAGTTACTTCTTGAACGAGTATTCAAAATCACATGTAACAAATAATAAATGTAGATTAACATACTCAATAAATTGTATTGATGATACATCATATGAAAGTGAAACGATGAGTATTTTAAATGACGGGGAAATAATTACGATTAAGAAGGCTAAGAATATTGATTTTACATTTTATGATTACACTTTAGACCAATCGATATTCTTTTCAATATCAGAAGGTAACAGTCGATCGTTTTTAAAAGTTCAAGGAAATGACGAAACTTGGGTAAAAAATATTTTTATTAAAATAACTGAGTATATTGATTCATTAGGTGTTCATGAAAACACTTACATGAAGTATAAAGAGTTATTTAGACACATTATTGCATTAGGCATGGGAAAACTAGTACTCATGATAATTACTAGCTTCTTGGGTTTGTTTTGGCAACCTGAAATTAATGTAAATTCATCTGAAACATTAATAAAAATTCGTGAGTTTTTTCAAAATAATATTTTAATATCTTATCTAAT
>CAYLNI010000203.1:0-585 GCA_964384705.1 uncultured Fusibacter sp. | reverse complement strand
AGATTGGATAGTCCCTTGGTTATATGGGCTTACAATTGTTAAAAACATAGTTGATAGGATTTCTGACCTATGGCCGAATGTTGAATTCGATTTTGGTCCAGAGCACACTAGAAAGTATAAACAATTTAGAAACAGATTGAATGGTATTATAACAATGTTTTTAGTACCTAGTTTAATTATGATAATTTATGATTTAGTAAAAGGTATGTTTTAAATAAATAACGAACTTCATTTAACACGCCTTTCCCATCACTAAGGTGACGGGAAAGGCTGAACGTTATATGACATTATTCAAAAAAAGAAAGAGAGCAAAAAATGATTATAGGAATTTATGGAGATAATTCGAAAATTGAGTTTGAATTAATTGAACTTTGGGGATTCCCAGAGAACACTTCATTCTCTGGTGGATATGATGGAAGATGGAATGTTAATTTAAAATCTGGAAACTATACATGTAAAGATGTTGGTTATTTTTCTACCGGCGAATTTTTCAAATTTGGAGAAGAATTAAACATAATATATGAGAATTTGGAAGGTGAGATAAATTTAGAGTTCTTTGAAACCGACATGAAAATAAAATTAACT
>CAYLNI010000202.1:0-4896 GCA_964384705.1 uncultured Fusibacter sp. | reverse complement strand
GGAAGTGCTCCAAATTTATGTGGATGAACTGGTTGAAGAAGCTCTATTTGTTAAGCTCGATGAAAGTGAACAATTGAATGTAAGCAGAAAAGTACTGACAGCGGATGAGATTGCCGCTTTAAACTTTGACGAAGTAGGTGGCTATCTACACACACGTACGGAAGCGGATAGCGCGAATACAGACGTAGATAGCAACACTGCCTATGTGTTTAATTACCATTCAAATTTTGATTATAGCAACAGGGCGTACGATACTGTATCTGAAATTTACGACGAATACCTTGAATCCCGTATGACAAGCGAGCTAGAGTCACTGGGTCTCTTGGAGGCCTATGACAATCTGGTTGTCATCGATCATGAGGATATTATGGGCGAAGGCGATTCGCGTTTTGCGTCCATGATTATGGGGATGGTTTTGCCCTTTATTATCGTCCTTTATGGCATCGTGGGCACGAACATTCTCTCCTCGGATTTAAGTGCTGGTGAAAAAGAGCGTGCAACACTTGAAACGATATTTTCCGCGCCGATTCGTCGCTACGAGATCATCACTGGAAAGTTGTTCGCCTGCACCACAGTTGGACTCATCAGCGGTGGTATCAATATACTGTCCATGTTCCCGCTCATCGTGTTAATTTCGAGCAGTTTTGAAGAAATTCATCTCACGATAACGTTTGGAACCCTTTTGTTCTTGTTCTTCCAGTTGATTCCGATCATGATCATGTGCAGCGCACTCTTTATTGGCATCGGCATGTTTGCGAGAACGTATCAGGAATCGCAATCCTATGCCTCAGTGGCACTTATCGCGCTCATGGGCTTAACATATATTTTCCTGATTCCCGATCTCGAAGGCAGCGCACTCATCTACGCCTTGCCGATCACCAATGCTATGATGCTCATGAAGGAGGCCTTCCTCGGCAGTTACCCATGGCTTTACATCATACAGGTGTTTGTCATCAACATGGGTGTCGCCTTACTCGCCGTCGTCTTTATGAACCTCGTATTTAAAAACGATCGCATGATTTTTGGAGGTGACAGCAAATGAACATAAGTCGCATTCTAAAAATCATCGAAAAAGAATCACGCGTTTTACTTAGAAATAAACGCATCCTATTTGGTCTGATCGCGCCATTTATTTTGTTGCCGATTTTGATTTATGGCTATAGCTATTTTTCAGATAAAACAGAGGCTACGACAGCTGAAACCGCAAGCCTTATCTATTATGACAATGTAAACAGCGAATCGCTTCCCACAGCTTTAACCGGACTCTTAGAAAAAGATGCGACGCATCTCGATTTTATTGACGCTTCAGACATACCCGAAGGTTTGGACCAAGCCATCGCAGACCGAAAGGTCGATTTGGTTTTGGCCTATGATACAACTGAAGAGGGGCATGAATTTATACTCAAATACGATTTTGGACGATCATCTGGTACAAGGGCTAGTGAACGCGTCATGGAAGTACTCGATGTGTTTGCCGAAGCGGAAAGGGATAATCTCCTGAATGAAGCAGGCGTCGATACCCAAAAATCAACCTCTGTAGAACTTGTTGCCACTGATATGGCAAGTGTTGAAGAGGTGACTGGCCGAAACTTGGCTGGGATTTTACCACTAGTGCTCGTTTTGTACACGATGATGATGATCATCAACTTTTCAACGGAGCTGACTACCGCTGAAAAGGAATCTGAAACACTGGAAACTCTGCTTTCAGTCCCTCTGACACGCGTTGAGATGGTAATGGGCAAGTTGTTTTCATGCATCTTATTCTCGGTCGCTTCCATGGCGTTTATACTGATTGGCGTCTATCTGATGATGCCGCTCTTTGTGGATATGAACGCGCTCGGGTTTACATTGTCGCCAAAGCTGTTTGTCAGCATATTCATGACGCTGATTCCACTTCTGTTTATCGGATCGGGTCTCAGTATAGCGGTTGGCATGTTTGCAAGTAGTTATAAAGAATCAGGTGCTTATGTGACGCCGCTTGTCTTCTTGTTCATGGTACCCGCTTATGTCGCGACGACGCCGGGCATCGAACTGAACACGATGTTCAGCATGATCCCAATTCTCAATGCCACGCTTCTCATCAAAGAAGCTTTAATCAATCGCTTTGATTTCGGTTACTTTTCCATCGCATTCTTCGTCAATCTGCTATTTGCTGTGATGAGTCTCGCCTTTATGTTTAAGGTGTTCACGACGGAGAAAATCTTGTTCGGATCGGGAAAAGAGCTTTCCTTTAGACTTCAAAGAAAGAAAATCAAACAAAGAGAGACCATAGAAGCGGCTGACGTCTTTATGGGACTCGCAGTCATCATCGTGCTCTATATCAATCTCAGCGTGATCTTGCCAAATTATCTGACGTTTGAAGGCGTCTTTTATATCAGTCAATACGGCGTATTCATGTTGGCGCCATTGCTCCTGATTTGGTATTTAAAAGCGACACTAAAGACATCCATAGGCCTAAATGCACCTGACAGCCGTGGTATTTTACCAGGTATCGGTTTCTGGATAGCGGCACTTTCATTGTCCATGCTCTATCAAGTTTTGATTTCTAGTTTTGTCACTGAGGTGCCTACTTTGGTTGAGCTACAAGACCAGCTGCAAGGGTGGTCCACATGGAAGCAATTTTTATTTGTCGCGTTAACGCCAGCTATCTGTGAGGAAATCCTGTTTAGAGGGTTTGCGCTCAGACCGCTTGAAAAAGCATTTGGTGGTAAATGGGCCATCATCTTGACGGCGATTGCATTTGCCATCGTCCATCTGGATTTTGTAAGGCTCGTTCCGACATTCGCCCTAGGTCTAGCCTTTGGATACACCGCGATTAAGACGCGTTCCATTTTTCCATCGATGGTGCTGCATCTACTGAACAACAGCTTTGCACTGTTTATGCCAGAGAGTTTTATGCTTCAGAGCTGGCAGCTGGCTATCATTTTTGCCACTTCATTGTTCTTAGGGTGGTACTTCAATAAAGGAAAACGCATCATAACTGAATAAGTTTTATGATATAATGAAATCAGGGAAACGATTCACATTATGGAATTATTTAGAAAACGGGGGCAACATGACTCATTCAAAAAATCTTGGGAATTGGACTTGGGATATCGAAACGCATTTGATAAACTTTAGCCCACTTAAAATGAGCGCTTTGGGATACGATGAGGGTGAATTTCCGGATCGTGTGACATATGCTTTTTTCACAGAAAAAATATATATTGAGGATTATCCAGCTGTTAGAGATGCGATATTGGCCATCATTCAAGGCGAATCAGACAGCTTTGATGTGATGTATAGAATCCGCACAAAATACGGTGGGTTCCGCTGGTTTCAGGACAAGTGCGACGTGACGATGCGAGATGACAGTGGGAAACCATTGATCGCAGCGGGTATCACTTTTGATGTGACAGAAGGCAAGCTTAAAGCAATTGAAGCTGAGAGTGAGGCAGGACCAATTGACAATAACCCAGCGTACACCGATCATCTGACACATACCCTAAATCGCATGGGGATGGACGCGAGGCTTTTAAGTGAAATGGATGCCGTGCGTGCTAACACACAATTTCTCACCGTCGCCCTTTTTGAGATTGACGATTTTATGACCATCAATACGGTTGAAGGCCATCCCTTTGGCGATTACGTGTAGATACGGACTGCGGATATATTGAAGGATAGGCTACGAGAAGCCGACATACTTGGTAGATATCGTATCGAGCAGTTCATGATCATCTTTCCAAAGACACCTAAAGAGATTGCAGTTTCTGTTGCTGAAGCCATTCAGAGCGATATTGCCGCCTACGCCTTTGGAACAGACCTCAAAATCGCCCTGCACTATGGCATCGTCGAATATCTTGGTGAAGACCTCGAGACGTTTATGGCAAATCTTGAAAGATCCCTCAGTCAATCGAATCATGGGATGAACGGAATACGGATATGATGAACGGAATAAAGATACGATGAACGGAATACAGATATAACGCAAAAGGTGGTGCCAGCGCTCGATAGGAGCATTGACACCACCTTTAGTTCGTAATGATATGACTTAATTGACGATATAGAATTTCACTGAGACGGGAGCTAGTGTCTCTGTGAATGTGTTGCCGTCATATGACGCGAGTGCCTCACCTGTTTCATAGTCCGTAAGTGATGCCGCTGCATAGTCGAATGTGATGGGCTTATCTTTTTCCTCCGAATTGATGACGACGAGCATTTTGTCGGAACCATTTGATAGTTCATAGGCGATACTTGTTTTATCGTGATAGGTAAGTACGAAGTCTTCCATGTACACGTCGCGAATCTCGGCAAGTTGCATGACATAGGCTAGCATATCGTTGTTTTCAACCTTATCCCAAGCCATGAATCGCCTGTTTTCAGGATCGTATGCCCCGCTCATACCGAGCTCGGTACCATAATAGACAACGGGGATCGCTGGGTAAGAATAGAGGAATGTCAGTGCTTGCTTCGTATACTCTAAGGCCATGCGCGGGTTGTTGCTGGCGAATCTCGAGTTGTCGTGGTTGTCGATGAAGATGGCGTTTAACTCTGGGTGCGTGAAGGCCTTTTCTTTATCTAGTGCGTTAACAAGGGAAAACATGTTAGCTTGGGTTGTGAAGGCATTTTCAATGCCGTTGAACAGCGAGTAGTTGGTAAGGCTATCGATACCAGATTGATGATACGATTCCAGCGTTTTGGCATTTTCATCCCACACTTCACCGAGTAAGAAGAAGTCGGGAACCTCTGATTTGATCGCCTCTGAGAAATCTTCCCAAAACGTCTTCGAAACATGGCGCATCGTGTCGAGTCTAAAGCCGTCGATGCCCGTTTCTTCGATCCACCAAAGGGCGTTCTCTATAAAATACTCAGTAACTTCGGGATTGGTCTGGTCGAGATCGGGAAGACCCGCCAACC
>CAYLNI010000201.1:2112-4925 GCA_964384705.1 uncultured Fusibacter sp. | reverse complement strand
AGTCACCATCTCAACAAGCGCTTCCCAGCTTGGAAGTTGTCCACCAATCTCTCGTTGTGGCAATTCAAACAAAACCACAGCCACCTCAGGTAAAGTCTTTAAATCTTCCAATGTGAAAAGTCGCTCTTTCTCACCTAAAAGAATCGTCTGAATATGATGGAGTTTCTTCAATCCGTCTTGTTCGTGAATCTCCAAATGACAAAGAGGATGATAGGCGACCTGTTTAATGCTCTTTTCATCACACCAAATTCTCAGAGCAATTTGTTGAGCCATCGTGCCACTTGGAAAGAAGATAGCACTCTCTTTGCCCAAATCTGTGGCGATCTTGTTTTCAAACTGTTCAATGACAGCGCCTGTTCCATAAAGATCTGGCATCACATCGTCACTTAACGTATCAAATATGGCCATTTCTTCTTTAATCGATTTGAGTTTATGGCCGCGAACTTTGTACGTTGTCTCTTTATAGGTATTTAGATAATCACTTACGGATGCGTGCATATGGTCCTCCCATCAATCTAGGTTGAAAAATAAGCGTTCATTAAAATTTGTGAAACCCTGGCTTCGGAAGAATTCACCTGAGTTGTTGTTCTTGGTCCAGTAGTTCATTTCTATGCGGTTAATATGGTTCTCTTTCGCTAGTTGCTTCGCAAAGTCCACGAGAGCCTTACCAATCCCCTGCCCCTTGAAGCCACTATTAACGCAAACTTGATCAATATACAAAACTGTATAGGCATATCTGAACGCATTTTCCTCAAGCGTTCTTTCAGCAACCACTAGATAAGCCGCAGGTGTTTCATCCACATAGGCCACATAGGCTGACATGGCTGGATCTCTAAACATCCCCGCAAACATGTTCGTCATCGACTCAAGTGAAAAAGGTTTGAATAGCTCTGGTTCAATCTCATAATGTAGATTTTGCACTTCTTGGTTTAAACTTGCAATCACCTTTGGATCATTGGTTTGACTAATTTTTAGGGTCATAAAGATACTCCTTTGGACGTTTATTTTAATGTGAAACTATGAAATAAATTCATTATTTTGTCCTTTAATTTTGTCGTCAATCCACTCATAGATGGCTTTTGTTTCAACAAGATAATCTTTATCGATTTCGAAATAAGTTGCGTGATTCTCTACACAACTTGCTTTAAGCTGTGCATGCATCTTCTTGAAATTTTCAGGTTGGATATAATCATCTAACACTTTGTTCTCAATTTCTCTTAAATGGTCAATAATCCCAGATTCAAAATTGTTGGAAAGATAATGCTCCGAAAATCCGATGTAAAATGAAATGATCTCCTTTGAATACTCAGTTTCAAAGGACTCTAAACAGTTAGTCGGTATATAGCACCCTTCAATAATGAGATGCTGGTTGTTTTCGATAGCTGTCATGACAATACCCTTTACTATAGGCCACAATTTTACAGTTATGTCTTCATCACTATCTGTCACTTTGAAATCACATGCTTGACTGCCACGGATTAGACCCATCTTGATATGATCGATTGATAAATACGGTATTTTGTATGTTTCGAGAAGCTTTTGCGCCATTGCTGTTTTACCTGTACAGCTTACGCCGCCTAATAGGATCACCATGATAATCCTCCAACGAATTTATTGTGTTACGAATCAAACGACAACTCACTTTGTCCTTGATAAATCTGTATCAGTTTACCATTCACGAATATAAATGTGAATTGTTCATACTGTGGTATTGGCGCCGTTAGAGCACTATCCAATAATTCAACCAAGTTCGCTTGTTCAGCGCGTGTTGGTCCGATGACATCGATAAGGAACACAGATGTTTCGGCTGTTACCTGAACCATCTGTGTATACCCCTCAACAGTTTCACCTTCGAAATCAACCTCTAGAACCAATTGATCTGTCTGCGTATAACTCAAAATCTTTCCGTGTCTGACTTCGATGTCTGATAAATGTGATAAGAGTTCACGCATTTGACTTATTTTTCGATCACTTGAGGTCATTAATTGATCCATCTCGTCGAGATGAAATTGACCTGCTTGCTCAATATACATTTGGACTTTGTCGTTCTCCAGCTTTAACAAATCCAACTCTTCTCTAAGCATTTGGTTCTTAGCTGTTTCGTCGTCAAAGGCATTTTTTAATTGGTCAAATTTGTCGTCTTGTAAACTGTACGCGCTATATCCAAAATAAATAATTATCAGGATGACTAATAAATTCAGTATATATTGAATCACGGTGCTCTGTTTCTTTTTCATAAGAAACTCCCCTATCGTAACCGAAACTAAACTCAACTCCGACGTTTGATTTTGCCTATCTATTGTCGCTAGCCGCTAATTACGCTGAATAGTAAGTTGCTTGGGCATTGAACATGCGCTCATACATTGCCCCTTTATGTTTGATGAGTTCGTCATGCGAGCCGGTCTGGATGATCTGGCCCTCATCAAACACCAAGATGCGGTCACAAAAGCGGCAGCTTGATAAACGGTGTGAGATATAGATTGCCGTTTTGTTGTGAACGAGTTCGTCAAATCTGCAGTATATGTCGTGTTCTGCCAAAGGATCAAGGGCTGCAGTTGGTTCATCCAGCACAACGATAGATGCATCTTTATATAGGGCTCTTGCGATGGCGAGCTTTTGAGCTTGTCCACCTGAGAGTTTCGTCGCATTTTTATCATAGCCTTTATCAAGTGGTGTATGGATGCCTTCTTTTAATGATTCAATATCATTGCGAACACCAACTTCATCCAGGATTTCGTATAGGTGGTCTATAAAGTTGGCATTCTTATCCTCGTCGTTGCTGACTTGAATTTCTGCACCGTTTTTGACTTCAT
>CAYLNI010000201.1:0-2079 GCA_964384705.1 uncultured Fusibacter sp. | reverse complement strand
AATCTTCTCGGACTTTTGTCCCGTGATGTTTTCAGCGACGGTAACACCAAGTAGTTTGTAGTCTTGGAACACTGCTGCGATTTTGGACATGTAAGACTCGTAGTCAAGTGACTGGATGTCGATGCCATTTAAAGTAATCATACCTGTTGTTGGCTTGTAAAGTCTCGTCAACAGTTTGACGAATGTAGTTTTACCTGCGCCATTTAATCCGATGATCGAGATTTTCTCGCCATGCTTTATGGTAACTGAGATATTCTTCAGCGTTTCTGTTTTTGCACGTGGGTATTTGAAAGTGACGTTGTGAAATTCGATCACATATGGCACATTTTCAGGAACGGGAATCTCGCCAGTATCCTTGGATGCTGGAATTTTCTCGTATTCAACCAACAACTCAAGTTGTCTACAAAGTCGGTTCGCTTCAATCGTGCTGCTCACCAACGTATTCATACTCATGCTGTACTTACTGACCGTACCTGCGTACATCATGAAATTGCCTAACGTGACTGTGCCAAGTAATGTTCGATATGCCAAAAGCAGATAGACTAGTACGTTTTGGATTTGAGCGTTTACATTGACTAAACCATTTAACCGACTAATATTGCCATATACTTTGATATATTCTGTATAGGTCTCAAGGTTGAATCGATTCATCTTGCTCAGTATCAACTTGGATGTGTCATATAGCCTCAAATCCTTTGCAATTTCAAGGTCTCCAGATTGAGTAATGAAATAGACGAACGCGCGATTTGCGCTAACAGTATTCGTGGACTCCATGTAATAGTATTTTTGGACGCGTTTGAAGAGAAAACTATTAATCACTACGGCACCAAGTAAAAATAGTAGAACCCATGGGCTAAAGGTCCAAATGACTGCCGATAAGGTAAAAATGAGGAAACCCTCATTGACCACTTTTGAGAGCGCATCGACCATCGCAAACATCAGACCATGGTTGCGCACGGCAAATAAAGCGCGTTCTTTTAGATTGAGCACCTCCGGATCTTCAACATTTTCGAAGTCAATCTCAACGGTTTTCTTAGAAATGTGACGTTCAAAGGCATTGTTGAACTGGTCCGTGAGTAAATCTGATTTGGCTTTTAATAACTTCTCTGCACTACTTAGAAAAAAGTTTGATCCCGCGATAAAAGCGATAATCATGATCAAACGGTCAATGCGCTGTGCACCCATCAGCTCATCCACGATGAGCTTTGGACCGAAGATGTACACCATAGGTCGCATGGTTTTGATCAGTGAGGAGGCAACTAACGTTGGGATGTATTGAGGGGTAAGACGCGATACGAGATTGATAAAATACTGAATAACGACTTTGTTGCTGTTTAGCATTTTTTGATCTTTCATGATGCACTTACCTCCTCTGTTTTATCTTGATAATATTGCGCTTGTGTGTTGAACATGTGTGCATATTTACCGCCAAGGTGTAAGAGCTCGTCATGTGTGCCGTATTCTTCTATTTTTCCATCTTCAAAATAGGCGACTTTATCGCAGAACTTTGTGCTGGATAATCTGTGTGAAATGAAAATTGCCGTTCGCCCATCGATCATGTCGCCAAAGCTCTCATAGATGTCTTTTTCTGCGATGGGATCCAGTGCTGCTGTTGGTTCGTCGAGGATCACGATTGGACCATTTTTATAAAGCGCTCTTGCCAGTGCAAGCTTTTGATTTTCACCACCAGAGAGCTCAAGACCATCGTCCTCGAGAACTTTTAATATAGGCGTGCCAAGTTTTTTGTCTAAGCTGTCCACTTTTTTCTTTAAACCAGCGCGCGTGATTGCATCCCAGACTTTACCTTCATCGTAGGTTTCACTTGATGCGACATTTTCCGAGATGCTGGCTGCTAGTGGTTTAATTTCTTGATAGACTACTGAAAATAGCTTGTAGTGTTCATTAATTGGAATCTCGAAGATGTCTGTCCCCTCTATCATAATTTTGCCTGATGTTGGGCGATACAGTCCCGTCAAGAGCTTGATAAGACTCGTCTTTCCTGCGCCATTGACACCGACAACCGCCAACTTTTGACCCGCTGGGATATGAAGCGACAAATCTTCAAAAATGTTTTTTTCA
>CAYLNI010000200.1:0-4963 GCA_964384705.1 uncultured Fusibacter sp. | reverse complement strand
TTGAAAATTTGATATTATAGTTATATTCCAAATAAGTATCAGGAGGATCTATTTTATGACGACACCCGTTATTATTGCATAGCATTAGCTATTGCAATCTTTAGAATATGAACTTTGTTATAGCTATTGCAACCTAAAGTAATATAAATTTGGGAGGCAAAAGTGAGATATAGAAAAGCAGAAGAAATTCTGCCCATTGAAATAATTGAGTTTATACAGAAATATATAGATGGAGCAACTATTTATATACCCCGAAAAGAAAATCAGAGAAATGAATGGGGAAACAAAACCACGATTCGTCAAGAATTGGAAAGTAGAAACTTACAAATATTTTCGGATTACCAAGACAACTTTAATAGTCATGATTTAGCAGCAAAGTATTTTTTATCTATTAAAAGTATACAACGTATTATTCGCGAGATGAAATATAAATAGTGAAGTTGAGCTGGTTCAAAGTAATATTTTGAATTGGCTCATTTTTTTTTAGAAAAATGTATTAGGTCGAAATCAAAGGGTAAGTCTTCTAAAATGAATAAGTGAGGAAATTATATAACGCCAATTTTATGCATTTTCCATGAGTACTTACAAGGAGGCTCTTTTTTATGACGACACCCGTCTCTTTTGCATAGCAAAGGCTATTGCAAATAAAATCAAACGATGATGTAATAGCACTTTGCAAATCCAAGTGAAAATAAATGGAGATGCAAGATGAGCTATTTAAGAAAGATTGGTTACAGTATAATACCAGAACACTCATTTAATGTTATTAGAAACTGTTCAGGATGTGGCCGTAAAGCGGTATTTCATAATACAAATCGCTTTCGAGTTAATGCTAATGGCAACAAATTGGATGTTTGGCTGATTTATCAATGCATAAAATGTAAGCATACCAGTAATTTGACTGTGTACAAAAGGCAGAATCCTGAATCACTTCTTCAGCAGGAATACGAGAAATTTTTAAGCAATTCACAAGATTTAGCATTTGAGTATGGAACAAACAGCCAGTTTTTTGCTCAAAATAGTGCAGAAGTTGATTGGGAGAACATAAAATATACGATAGAAAGTCAGGCTATTTCGGAAGAGAAAGATCGCGCGTTTCAAAAGGGTGATTTAATCGTCATAAGCAACAGCTATATGATCAAAATAAGAACTGATAAAATCGTTTCGGAGATTTTGAATCTATCGCGTTCTAGACTAAAGGCTATGGAAAAACTCGGCATTGTTAATGTATCTGAGGAAAAAAAACAGCATGAAATTATCATTTCTTTAGCTGGTGATCTGATTTGACCAACATAAAAAGTGCGTTCAACCTATTTATAAAAGGTAGAACGCACTTTTTGTCTTTTTATAGTCATTTTTTTGTAATACAACTGAAAGACTAATAGGATATACTAACATTATGAATGACTATTTAACCGGTTTGAAAGGAGCATAATATGGCCAATGCGTTAAGAAAACGACACATCAACCTGATTCTAGCAATTGCAGTTACTTCAGTAGCCATAATTGCATCATCACTTACAGCCTCTGCCCCCACTTTCGCGACTGATTTTAGCGATATCGATAACCACTGGGCAAAGTCCTACGTAGAAGTGGTTTCTACACACAAAGCTGTTTCTGGCTATGTAGATGGCACATTCAAACCCGACGATCCGATTCAAAGAGTTGAATTTATTGCTATTGTCGTCAACGCACAAGGACTTGAAGTTCGGCCCCCGGCAATTGGTGAATACTGGGGTCAACCCTATATCGAAGCGGCTATAAATAGCGGCTTGATCCTTTCAAACGAGTTTGGGAATACCGATGAAATGACCTTTAGCATGAATATAACAAGAGAAGAAATGGCCAGTATCGTCGTCAATGCTTATGTCATGTCTGGTGGGTTAACGGAACCACTCGTTTTAAATGACGCAAGTACAAAACTAAGTGATTTTGACAGCGTCACCCCGCGTTATTACGAGAACGCGATTGCTTCTGTGGCACTAGATTTTATAACGGGTTATTCCAATGGCACCTTCGCACCAAAACAAAACGCAAGCCGTGCTCAGGCAGCTGTACTATCCTATAAATTGCTCATTAAACTTGGTGTTATAACAGACCTCGACTTACCAGAAAATATCATACTTTCAAAAAGCGCAGTTAAACAAGGTGATTTATTGAAATTAACGGTATATCATGCAGACACACCGACTGAAATAGCACTCGTTCAAGACTTGTATCCAAATTTCAAATGGTATGACACGGGTGATGTGATTGAAGGGTTCATTCCAACCAATTATAGCTCAACTCCTGGCATTCACAGCCTCAAATTTACCAATACTAAGACGGGCAATATAACAACTAAAGAAATCAATATCGTTGCAAGGGATTTTAGAGTTCAAAGGTTAACAGTGGATCCAAATGTTGAATCCAGCACGAAAACAGAAGAGGCATATGCCCAATACAGAAAGTATTTCAACCCTTCCCGTGAGGTATCCTCTCCTGTGAAGTATTATACTGAGTCTTTTCTATTACCAACACAAGGTAAGCTTACCACTGAATTTGGTGAAGCGCGTTATGTCAATGGGTCACTGACAACTTATAGACACGCGGGCATCGATATTGCAGCCCCAAGAAATGCTAACGTTTTAGCGACAAACGCAGGTAAAGTCATGTTGGCCATGCCGCTCATCATAACTGGTAACAGCATCGTCATCGATCACGGTGAAGGCCTCTTCAGTGTCTATTTCCATCTAGACAAGTTATTTGTCAAAGAGGGTGAAATGGTCACACGTGGTCAATTAGTAGGTGCAGTGGGCTCAACAGGTTTCTCAACGGGACCACACCTCCACTTCACGATGTCCTATTATCGATTCGACATCGAACCGGGATTTCTGCTCTATGGCGAAACCATCACGAAGGGAAATTATTCAGAACTCATGAAATAAAAATAGAAAGTGTTACTCACTTTTTGATGTTGGCTATTTTCTGCTTCTCTTTGAAGAAATCCTTCCATGGATCTTCCTTTTTCAATCGTTCAATCGCTTTATCAATCGTTATCTCATCGGGCTTCACTTTATCAAGTTCGCGCCATAAAATGGGCATTGATACGGGAGCCCCTTTTCTTGCCCTAACTGAATAAGGTGCAACACTTGTTGCACTCCTGCTGTTTCTCACCCAATCGATATATATTTTACCTTTGCGATTCTCTTTTCTCATATTGCTTGTGTATTTGTCTGGCCATTTGGTTTCCATTGCGGTAGCGGTCATCTTTGCAAAGGCCTTGACTGCAGACCAGTCAGCTGAAGGTTCCAGTGGAACAACGACGTGATACCCTTTCCCACCACTTGTCTTTAGATAGGATTCCAATGAGAGCTCATCTAAAATTTCTTTCATATCCCGAACGCCTTCTCGAACTTGATCAAGTGCCATGTCCTCAGCAGGATCAAGGTCGAAGACCAACATATCAGGCGTATCGATTTTTTCCACCTTGCTGCCCCAAACATGGAATTCGATAGTGCCCATTTGAACACAGTTAATTAGACCTGCAACATCCTCTAAGTAGAAGTAATCTTCTGTGTCTCCATTTGATTCTTTAATTTTCATCATCTGAAGCCCTGTGATAGGTTTTGCCAAATGCTTCTGATAAAAGCACTCTCCTGGTATCCCTTCAGGACAACGCACAAGACTTGAAATGCGCTTTCCAGCGTATCGCATCATGCGCTCTGAGACTTCGCTATAGTAGCGCGCTAAATCTTCTTTCGTGATTCCAGATCCTTCAAACATTTCCTTGTCTGGGCTGCTGATTTTTAAACCTTTTACTGTTGCACTCTTGCGATTTTTAGACATATCAGTTGCTTTAGTCGTATCAGTTGCTTTTTTTGCATCTTTTACGTTCGACTTCGCCTGTGAAGATTTATCGTCCTCTATCTTATCAAAATCCTCTCTTTTTACTTCCCCTGGTGACTTATCAGTCCTCAAGCCCTTGTAACTCGCCTGACGCAACTGATTTTCGTCCGTCCATTCCGCAAAACGAATCTCAGCCACCAGCTCTGGATTAAGCCAAGTGATATCTTCATCTGAACGCTGTTTTGGCGCCTCCTTGAACGGAGAAGCGTTACTTTTGATTTTTCCAAATTTACGTTCCAAATCTTCCATAGATTTTTGTGTAAAACCAGTTCCTGCACGTCCTACATATATAAGGTCTTTGCCTTCGTAAACACCTAGTAGAAGGGCACTGACACCACTTTTTTTCTTATTGGTTAGCGTATAGCCGCCGATTACAAACTCTTGTCGGTTCTCGCACTTCACTTTTAACCAATCCCCGTTTCTAGTACCACTATAGATCGAATTCAAATTTTTACATATGATACCTTCCATATCAGCATTGCAGGCCGCAACAAATGTATTCTTCCCAGCACTGTCAGTGTGATTGCTGTAATGTAAACCCGGCTGCTGTTTTTCCATTAGTTTTGAAAGTTTGTCTTTTCTATATTTCAATGGCTCGCCTCTAAGGTCTTTTCCGGACAGAGCTAGAAGGTCAAATATGATATAAGTGACTTGCTTGCCTTTAGGTGATTTTAGAAATCCTTGAAGCGCTTGGAAATCAGTCTTACCATTCTTGTCTAACACCACGACTTCGCCATCGAGGACCATCGCTTTATCATCGCCCCACTCAATCAAAGCATCTGCAATGATTTGAAACTTATCCGTATAATCCTTGCCATTTCTGGACATCAGTTGCACTTGATTGTTTTTCAGATAGGCTACGATTCTAAAGCCGTCGTATTTGAGTTCATAAATCCAATCATCACCTTCAGGGACTTTGTCTACGCGTTTTGCTAGTTGAACATCGGTCTGTTCAAAGGGGAGCATGTTAAATTCAATATCTGTTTCTACGTCAGTATCCTTGGCATCTGCGATTTCCTTCATCGTTCGATTTGAACGGACGCTCGTTTGATATTCTGAAATGCCATCGTGATCC
>CAYLNI010000199.1:0-4990 GCA_964384705.1 uncultured Fusibacter sp. | reverse complement strand
AGTCCAGATGATTTTTTCTCAAGGCCACGCGATTTGTCGAGCTTGGTAAATCGATCCCAGATCAGTTCGAGTTCTTTTTGAGAAAGTACTCGACCAGTGTTGCTGATGCCGATGTACAGTTTGTCTCCTTTAAGCTCCGTACGGATGCTGATCGAGCCCTCTTCTTCAACGAATTTAGTGGCATTGTCTAGAAGGTTGTAAATCACACGGTGAATGGATGTGTAATCACCATGAGCCAGCACTTTATCTTTCATCAAATCGATGGTTAATTTAACTTTCTTTCCGATGATTTTTTGTTCGAAATTATCTAAAACGGTGAGTATCATTTCATTCATGTCAAAATCCGTCTTGTTGAGTACCAACGCGCCACTTTCCATTTTTGACAAGTCAAGTAAATCGTTGATCATCTTAATCAATCGATCACTTTCGTTAAGCACTATTTTCAGATACCGCTCTTGTTTGTCACTTTCAATCGTGCCATCCAAGATGCCTTGCGTGTAGCCTTTTATAGTCGTGAGAGGCGTTCTAAGGTCGTGTGATAAGCTTGAAATGAATATGCGTTTTGCATTTTCCTGCTCATTGAGCTCATCAGCCATGATATTGAAGCTCTCGGCTAGTTCGCCCAACTCGTCCTTGCGATTGATGATGATTTTTTTATCAAAGTTGCCCTCTGAGATATATCTTGCGGACTCGTTGATGACATTGATTTCATATCCCATACGCCTCGTCATAAGGAAAATGAGGATAACTGCCAATACACCAGAGCTCGCTATTGAGATAAAGATTATAATTGATACTTTTGATATTGTGTCTTCAATTTCAGGCATCGGAACATTTACAAACATCGCATAGGTGTCTTCGCCCACGTTAAATGGATAGCCGACACGCAGCATACGCTCTTTGTAAAGGCCTTTATACAAGACTTCTCGACTCGTCGTCTCACCTGAAAAGACAAGGGCCATATCGGATGCCAAATCTGGATAAAGTGTTATATCATCCAGCGTGTTATTTTCACTTTCCGTCGAATAAAGTACGCCGCTTTCAGTAAAGAGCCAAATGTTGGCTCCTGTATAGCCATCCAGCAGCATAACCTGTTCTTGTAAAACGGTTAAGCTAATCGTATTGACATAACGGCTACTGATCAGTTCTTCGTAATTCGAGACCCTCTTGATGATGAGTTCCGTTTCGTGGTTGACGAAATAGATGTCCAGAACCGTTCTGACACCGATGATGATCAATATAAATGAAATCAAAAAAATCATGATATATACAAAAGCAAATTTGTGAAAAATCGTCTTCATTGCTTACCTCTATTGCATTTTCTTTCTTAGTGGCTATTCAATCTTAAATTTATACCCGACACCCCAAACTGTTTTAATCTCCCAGCCGTTGTTATCGCGTTCGAACTTTTCTCTAAGACGCTTGATATGTACGTCCACTGTACGCGTTTCACCAAAGAAATCATATCCCCAGATGTGGTCTAGCAATTGCTCTCTTGTAAAGACTCTGTTTGGATGACTCACGAGGTAATTCAGCAATTCGATTTCTTTTGGGGGCAATTCCAATATTTCGCCAAAATAGGTGACGTTATAATCCGTCATATTTATTGTTAAATTGGCGACGCTTACGACGCCATCTTGTTCCATTTTATCAGCCATTTGGAATCTTCTGATCACTGCTTTGACACGCGCTGTCATCTCTTTTGGTTCAAATGGTTTTACGATATAATCGTCTGCACCGAGTTCTAAACCCAAAACCTTGTCAAATGTTTCATCTTTTGCAGTTACCATGATCACTGGCACTGAGCCCATTTTTCTAATGGCTTTTAATGTGTCATAACCGTCCATACCGGGCATCATGATATCGAGTAATATGAGATCTGGCGCATTGGCTTTACATGCTTCCACGCCTTTTTCGCCACTTTCATATTGCTCGACGGAGTAGCCTTCCTTTGTCAAATATAGTGTTATCAGTTCTCTAATGTTTTCATCATCGTCAATAACAAAAATCTTCTTATTCATACCAACGGCCTCCTTAAAAAAAATGAGCATTATTTAGTATAATAATGCTCATTAACACTTATATTCTATTATACATTATTTATTATACAACTTCCAATTGAGAAATAGCCTAGGATGTAAACAATTTGTGTCTATCTGTCAAGGAAAGCCTTGTAAGCTTTAAATGTCATAAAAACGTCTACTTTACTGACGATCTCATATGGTGCATGCATACTTAAAACTGGAACGCCACAATCTACAACTTCAGCGTTGGAATTTGCTAAGATATAAGCGATTGTGCCACCGCCGCCTTGATCCACTTTACCAAGTTCGCCTATTTGCCAAACGACATTGTTGTCGTTAAACAACTTGCGTACTTCACCTAAGAACTCGGCATTGGCATCATTACAGCCGCCTTTTCCTCTTGAACCAGTATATTTGACAAGTTGAACGCCTTTTCCGATATGTGGCGAATTCTTTTTGTCATATGCTCCAGCGTAATTTGGATCGTAAGCTGCACCAACGTCACCTGAAAGGACTTTCGTATTTGAAATACAACGTCTCAAATAAAGGTCATTGTAGTTTTCTTCTTGAAGTGCGATGAGTTCTGCTACGACATTTTCAAAATAACGCGATTGCGAACCCGTATTGCCTTGGCTGCCAACCTCTTCTTTGTCCATAAACATACCGCAAGCAGTTGTTTGAACATCTTTGAGTTCAAATAACGCCGCAAGACCTGCATAAGAACACACTCTATCATCGTGACCGTAAGCTGAAATCATGCTTCTGTCAAAGCCGAGATCTTTCGCTTTTCCAGCTGGAACGATTTCAAATTCTGCCGATAAGAAGTCTTCTTCAGTAATGCCGTATTTCTCACCCAATATTTTAAGAACGTGTAGTTTCACTTTATCTTTCGTTTTATCGTCACCGATAGGCATGTTGCCAACTAAGACGTTAAGCGTCTCGCCATCAATGCCTTCTGCAAGCGTCTTTGCCGATTGATCTTTTGCAAGATGTGGCAGCAAATCTGTGATTGCTAAGATCGGATCGCTTTCATCTTCGCCGATGACAACTTCGATTTTCTCATTGTTTTTATTGAATACAACGCCGTGTAAAGCAAGTGGCGTTGCTGTCCATTGATATTTTTTGATACCACCATAATAATGTGTTTTGAAGAAAGCCAAGTCGCTATCTTCATATAGAGGGAAAGGCTTAAGATCAAGTCTTGGTACGTCGATATGCGCGCCAACGATGTTCATGCCTTCTCTTAATGGTTTGGAACCGATGATGAACATGACGATGGATTTGTCTCTGTTCATCGCATAGACTTTAGAACCCGTCTGAAGCTTTTCCTGACCATTTAAAAACGCTTCGATGTTTTTGTAGCCGTTGCTCTCAGCAAGTCTCAAAATCTCATTGGCACTTTCGCGTTCCGTTTTACCAGCATCAAGAAATTTTTTGTAGCTTTCACTAAAATCGAAACACGCTTTCATTTCAGTTTCACTTAATGCTTCCCACGCATTTTTGAAATTGTGCGATAAAGATTTTGATAAATCTTCGAAATTTGTTGAATTTTCCATAAAGCCCCCTCAAAAATTTGAATTGTTCAAATTATCATGCAATTCTAATATATATAGGATACCGAAATAATTCTGTCTATTCAAGTGAATTAAATTTTCGTAATATTATGTTTAATTGCATAGAGAGCGGCTTGCGTGCGATCTGTAACCTTAATTTTCTTAAAGATATTGGAAACGTGGTTCTTGACTGTCTTTTCGCTGATAAATAACTCTACGGCGATCTCTTTATTATTGAACCCTTTTGATATCAATCGAATGACTTCATACTCGCGCTTCGTCAAATTGTTTCCGATGACATCTTCCATATTTCTATCTTTACGCTTATATTCGCGTACCAAAATGCCTGAAAGTGTCGGATGAATATAGACCTCACCTTGCACGACCTTTTGAATGGCCTTGATTAATGATGAAACATCCGCATCTTTTAATACATATCCTTCAGCACCGATATTGATTGTTTCTATGAGGTATTCAGCATCTTCATGGATGGTAAGCATAATGACTTTTATATCAGGGAATTGAAGCTTAATTTGTTTGAGACAATCGATGCCGTTCATATTAGGCATGTTGATATCGAGTAAAATAACGTCTGGACGCGTCGCTTGAATGACCTCTAATGCTTCATGGCCATCTCCAGCTAGTGCGACTATTTCAAATGACTCTTCTAGTTCCAATAATTTTTTTATGCCCTCTCGGATCAATGCGTGATCATCGACTATAGCCACTTTGATTTTTTTCATATTTTCCTCCATCACCTATTTGGAATTCTAATTTTTATTGTTGATCCTTTGTTGATTGCAGAATTGATTTCTATTGTACCGTTGACGATTTCAATTCTCTCTTTCATATTGTAAAGTCCATATCCAAGAGGTTTTTCAATATTTTGAAGCACGTCGAATCCAATGCCGTCATCCACGATCATCACATCAATTTCAATATCGCTGATATGGAGTCTCATTTTGACATTTTTACATTTGGCGTGCTTGACAATATTGTTGAATGCTTCCTGAATTACTCTAAATACCATAAGGTTCGTTAGCTGGTTATCTATTATTGAACTTTGTGTGACATGAAAATCAACATCGATCGAATAGTTATCCATAATATTTGATATGAGTTTTTTGATCGTTGGGACAAGTCCCAAATCGTCAAGTGACATAGGCATAAGGTCATAAATGATTTTTCTGATGTCCTTAAGTGTGTCACGCACATCTTCCTGCAGTTCTGCAATTTCTCGCTTCGCCTTTACAGGTGACGAATCGATGATCTTAGAGGCGTACTCTGCTTTGAAAATCACATTTGCAAGCGACTGAGCTGGACCATCGTGTATGTCTCTGGAAATGCGTTTTTTTTCATTTTCCTGGGCTTCAATAATCTTGATGCTCAGGTCTTTTTTCTGCTTAATGTCTT
>CAYLNI010000198.1:0-5028 GCA_964384705.1 uncultured Fusibacter sp. | reverse complement strand
TTAGTCCTCTATGAAAACCAAGCAGTCAGTTTTTCCAAAGTCCTCGATGTGCTGGCGGAGCGTCAAATGAATAATCGTACCGCCATTAAATCTCTATAGAAATATAGAGATTTTTATAGTTTTGGAAGGAAATTACATAGCAATGTCGAATAATCACTATAACGCAATATATCATAATTGGAGGCGACTATGTTTGAACTCATTTTGATGCTCGTCATTGGAGGTATCTTTGTTTTCATTGGCTTTAGAATATGGAAAAAAGAACAGATTACACTGATCCATGACTACCATTATTCAAAAGTTTCAGCACAAGACAAGAAGGCGTATACGGAGCAGATGGGTAAAGCCTGTGTTATCATGGGCATCGGGATGCTATTGACGGGAATTATCGATTTTATAACTAAAACTCCCTATGGCTGGGTATGTTTTATAGTATTCTTTATTTTTGGAATGACAATGATGGTCAGAGCACAGATAAAATATAATGGCGGTTTTTTTTAAAATGAAAGGACGTACATATGGAAAACAATCATTTTAGTAATGAAGTGACAGATTTCTTAGATAAGCAGATGCACCCGCTGAGAGCTGAAATTGAGGCACTAAGAGAAATTATTTTGCGTGCGGAACCGACATTAAGTGAAGGCATCAAATGGAATGGCCCAAACTATAGCCTAAATGATGAAGACCGAATCACGATGCGACTTAATCCACCTAAACAGATTCAAATTATTTTTCACCGTGGGGCAAAAATAAAGACGCAGCCAGAGAACCGGTTAATCGACGGTAACTACCCATTTTTGACTTGGAAGGAAAATGATCGAGCGATAGCGACATTTAAAGGGCTCGCTGACATTAGGCAATTTAGTGAGCTATTTCATGAAATCGTCACAAAATGGATTAAGGCAACCACATGATCTCAAATAATTTTAAAGCCATACTCATCCATATCATCGTCAGTGCGATTTCATTTTATATGTATTTTATTTTCAATATAAAAGCGGGTATCGCAGAATATGCAACCCCTGAAGCGTATCAAAACCATATGAATTTTATGATGGCTATTTCAGTTGTAATTATAGTTATGGCAATCATTTTATATTATGTAGGTGCAAGACTTTTGCTTAAAAATCAAGGAAAACTAACTAGAAACCTTTTGTCCGTAAGTAGCGTAGCAGTAATTGGGATCGTATGGTGGCTTGTCATTTACCCAATCTCAAAACTTGATGCTTTTAGCAATTCCAATGTATGGGAGACTTACTCAATATATGTTTCATACATGCTGTCACTGGTGGATAATGTGAAAAGTGATATGCCACTATTGTTACTTATGAGCACTATTGTACCTTCGATTGTGATGACTGCGGGCATCAAGAAAGAGTAAAGATATTACGCAGTGAAATGGAGTGTTAGATGTCTTATTCAACTGATTATTTAAAAGAAAACTCGAGACTGCCAGGACCTCGTGTAAATCTGGAATTACTTTATCAATTTATTGAAAACGCTACAGATACTGAGATCGACAATTGCATGTCGATCGCCGACAGCGTCACACTAAATTCACCGAGTGAATTTGTTCTTTTCTGTGGGGTAGCTGCCTCAATCAAAAGAACCGCCATGCTTCATGGAACTGTCGATATTGATTTCTCTAAGTATTCCAACCATGAAAGTTGGCGGGTACGAGAAAGTGTCTGTATTGGATTTCAATGGGCAAAACCTTATTTAAAGCCTGACGAAATGATGAAGAATTTAAGCAAACTTAAAAAGGGGTCGGCTCTCGATAAACGTGCTTATTTTGCTACGCTATGCGATCCGATTTTATTAAATGACTATATTGAGCCATCAGTGGTTTTATCTGATTTGCTTGACATCACAGTAGATAGTTTCAACAACAATGATAAGCTAGATAGCGAGTTGACCGTACTAAGGAAAGCACTTGGCTATTGTTGGAGTGTCGCTATTTGTGCGGATGAGACACTTGGCAAACAAGATTTTGAAAAATTATTAGACTTTACTGAGAGCAAGCATATTCTATGGATTGTGAAAGAAAATTTAAAGAAAAATAGATTGATTAAGCTTGATGCGGACTGGGTGGAGATGTTGTTAACGTCTATGATTAAAAATTAGGAGAATTAGCATGGAAAAAGTAAACATATACGATAAATTGAATCTTTTTACTGAACACTGGAGCCCTAAAATTATAGGTGAAGTCAACGAAGCGTATGTCAAAATTGCCAAACTTAAGGGCGAATTCTTATGGCATTCACATGAAAATGAAGATGAAATGTTCTACGTCCTCAAAGGGGTATTAGTCATAAAATTTAGGGACAAAGATGTTGAATTAAGTGAAGGTGAATTCATAATTATCCCTAAAGGCGTTGAACACATGCCAGTTGCAGAAAATGAGGTTCATGTCATGTTGATTGAGGCAAAATCGACGTTAAATACAGGTGACGTAATCAATGAACGCACCGTTGAGAATCTCGATAAAATTTAGACATTTTTAGACCTTTCAGACCTGCTGACAGGGTGTTGTCAGTAAGAGGATTTATAATGGACGAAAAGGCTCAAGGAGGTTATGAAAATGGAAAAAATAATAACGCTTGATCAATCGAACATTGATACCGAACATATTTGCTGTGCATTTTCTGATAAGAAGTGCAAGGACAGCTACGAACTGAAAAAAGAGTGGCTGAAAAATGAATTCGATAATGGCTTTGTGTTTCGTAGAATTGATGCGAGAGCTAAGGTTTTCATAGAGTATGGACCCGCTGAAAAGGGATGGGTACCGATAAATGCGCCTAATTATCTGTTAATCGATTGTTTTTGGGTGTCGGGTCAATACAAGGGGCAAGGCTATGCGAAAGAGCTGCTGAGACTAGCTATGGAAGACGCTGTGGAACAAGGAAAAAATGGCCTTGTAACCGTTGTTGGAACCCGTAAGTTTCATTTTATGAGTGACACGAAATGGTTGCTTTCTCAGGGCTTTGTGACGTGTGAAGAAATAGCGTCTGGATTTAGCTTACTCGTCAAAAAAATTCAACCTGAGGCGAAAGATCCACAGTTCAATGAGTCTGTGAAAAGTGGTGCCTGTGAGAATAATGGAGGATTAGTCGTATATTATTCGAATCGTTGCCCCTATTCAGAATTTCATGTGACGACTTCTTTGAAAGAAACTGCTGAGAAAAGAGGCATACCGCTTAAAGCGATCAAACTTGAGACGATGGAACAAGCACAAAACGCGCTTTCACCTGCCACTGTTTTCAGTATGTTTTATAAAGGCAAATTTGTGACCACCGATTTGAGTGCATGCATGGACAGTCGGTTTGATAAAGTGATGGAAAAGCTATCAATATGAATTGCGAGGAGATTAATGCCTAAAAATCTAGAAGAGACGGATCAATCGATATCAATGAAGAAATGTATCATAGAGGAAATGAAATATATATTTAGAGAAGCGGAATATGGTGTTGTTCATACCATGAGGGTACTAGAGCATGCAGAAGCCATCGCTAAACAAGAAAAACTCGCTGATGATCAGCTCGAATGTGTTAGCATAGCAGCTATTCTGCACGATATTGGTGCGATTGAGGCACTAAAAAAGTATGGCAATATGAGTGGACCCAATCAAGAGCTAGAAGGACCACCAATTGTGAGAGGTATACTTTATAAAGTAGGTGCTTCTGCCGAATTAATTGATCGTATATGTTATATCGTTGGACATCATCACACATTTGAAGCAATTGATGGGATTGACTTTCAGATTATATGGGAAGCAGATTTGCTTGAAAACATGAAAGTTTTGGAGGTCCAAAAAGACAAAGTACTCTTAAAACAATTCATAAATGAACACTTTGTTACCCAATCTGGGAAAAGCCGAGCTGAGGCACTTTACTTAGAAACGGTGCAATAATACGTCAATGGAGGTACTTAGTATATGAAGCATGAGTTCGTATTCAAACAAATCCCACTATACAGGTTTTTGGATCTCTGCTTACAAAATGCCAAATCAGAAAATGTGTCGATTTTAGACTGTGGCGCTGGTGGCGATATGCCGCCTTTGGCCCTTTTCAAAGCACATGGATTTAACACAAGTGGTATAGAAATTGATGAGCAAGCGATAAAGTCTGCGTATGCTTTTGCAGCGTCTCGAGACCTTGAACTGAACATTCAAACAGGGGATATGACAGCATTACCATTTCATGATGCATGTTTTGACTTTGTTTATTCTTATAATTCTATATTCCATATGAAAAAGATTGAGATAGAAAAAGCAGTCAAAGAGCTAAAACGCGTATTAAAACCTGGTGGATTGATGTTTGTCAATTTCCTGTCCACAGATGATTTTAGATGCGGTGAGGGTCCACATTTGGGGGATAACCAATATGAACAAATGGACGATGAACCCGTGATCCATTCGTATTATGCGCACGATGAAGCGGATCAATATTTTGTAGATATGACGACATTGATCAAAGAACAGCGCGTTATTCAGCGCATCTATGAAGGTGAACCAATCAAGCAAGGGTTTATCGATTATATTTTAAAAAAGTGATTGGAGATGACATAATGAAAATAGACAACGCAATCATTAAACACTACTTGAAGAACGTCCTGTTTATCAATGGTACAGCGTATGCTGGAAAGTCAACAATGGTAACAATGCTTGCCGATCAATATGGTCTCTTAAAGTGTGGTGAAAACTATCACACAAAATATGCAAGTCAAATCATTACACCAGAACGTCAACCTAACATGTGCTACTTTGACACGATGAAGGATTGGCAAGAATTCGTCAATAGAACGCCTGAAGAGTATGAAAAATGGATTTTAGGAGTAGAACGAGAAGCGGCAGAACTTGAAATCGCAGAGCTAATCCAAATTTCTCATAATCAAAAGGTGATTGTCGATACAAATATACCATTAGATATATTGAGAGAGATTACGGACTATCACCAAGTGGCTATCATGTTATCACCACAACACATGTCAGTTGATAAGTTTTTTGAGCGTGAGGATCCTGAAAAAGTG
>CAYLNI010000197.1:1811-5120 GCA_964384705.1 uncultured Fusibacter sp. | reverse complement strand
AATTACGCGTTTCTATCTCAGACAAAACTGATTTAACGCGTACGGCGAACTCAATTTTATTAAACGGTTTATGGATATAGTCGACAGCGCCAAGCTCAAAGCATTCTTTGAGAATCTGAAGGTCATCTATTGTCGTCAACATGATTACCCTTGTGTGCTTTAACAATTCTCTTTCCACTAAAATCTTTAAGAAATCAACACCTGTCAGTCCTGGCATTATGATATCCAAAAGTACGAGATCCACTGAGCTGTACTCTAGAATTTCTAATGCCTCCTCCCCACTCAAACAAGTGGTAATCTCATCGGCAAGTTTGTACTCCAAAAGGGCATCGCAAGCAATCTTTGTGTTGAGTTTACTGTCATCGACGATTAGTATGTTCATAAAGCCTCCTAACTATATTCTTAATTTCTACAATTATGTATTCAAATTCATTTAAATATGTTATAAGACTTTAGTCTTAGGCCGTACGATTTTCATCATTTGTCAATAAATACCCCATTGTTTCAAATGAAATCAAAAAGCATCAATGCAAATTTGCATTGATGCCTATTTTTATCATAATTACTAAAATTCTGCGTTTTTAACCGTTCTTGGAAACGGCACGACGTCTCTGATATTGCCCATGCCAGTTAGGTACATGATCATTCGTTCAAAACCTAAACCATATCCTGCATGACGAGTCGTACCAAATTTTCTAAGCTCAAGATACCACCAGTAATCTTCTTCTTTCAAGCCCATCTCTTTGATGCGGTTTAACAACAAGTCATGTCTTTCTTCTCTCTGTGATCCGCCGATGAGTTCACCGACACCCGGTACGAGCAAGTCCATGGCTGCTACAGTCTTTTGGTCTTCATTCATTCTCATATAAAATGATTTTATCTCTTTAGGATAATTGATGACAAATACAGGCTTCTTATAAATGACTTCAGTCAAGTAACGCTCATGTTCTGTTTGGAGATCTGCACCCCAAAATACTGGGTACTCAAATGTTTCACCAGATGCTAATAACGCCTCAACCGCTTCAGTGTACGTCACTTTACCAAAATCGGCGTTTAGGACGTGAGCCAATCTATCGAGTAAACCTGGATCGATGCGTTCATGGAAAAATCTCATTTCTTCAGGGCATGTTTCCATGACATAGGCGATGATGTATTTGACCATATCTTCTGCAAGTGCCATGTTGTCATTTAAATCAGCAAAAGCAATTTCAGGTTCAATCATCCAAAATTCCGCTGCATGGCGTTTCGTATTGGAATTCTCCGCTCTAAAAGTTGGTCCAAATGTATAGACATCTCTAAAAGCCAAAGCGAATGTCTCAGCTTCAAGTTGACCACTTACCGTTAAATTGGTCTCTTTGCCAAAAAAATCTTGTTCTGTATCCAGCTTTCCATCTTCAGTCTTAGGCAGTTCATTCATATCAAGTGTAGTCACTCTAAACATTTGACCTGCACCTTCTGCATCGCTACCTGTGATGATTGGGGTATGCACGTAGACAAATCCTCTGTCTTGGAAAAATTTATGGATGGCAAACGCCGCAGCGGATCTCACTCTGAAAACTGCAGAAAAAGTATTGCTTCTCGGTCTTAAGTGTGCGATTGTTCTGAGGTATTCCATACTATGTCTCTTCTTCTGAAGTGGGAAATCTGGAGATGAATAGCCTTCAACAACAATTTCATTTGCTTTAAGTTCAAACGGTTGCTTAGCATCAGGCGTCGCAACAAGTGTCCCTTTTATGATGAGTGAAGAGGCAATTGCACATTTTTCTATATCCGAAAAATTGCTAAGGGTGTCGTCAAATACGATTTGTAAATTGTTAAAATACGTGCCGTCATTGAGTTCTATGAAGCCAAATGCCTTGGAACTTCTCGATGTTCTAATCCAACCTGAAACCTGAATTTCTGTATCAATGAACATTTCAGGTTTCAAAAATAATTCTCTAATCACTGTATTTTTCATGAATGGCCTCCCATTTATTTTATATCGCCATAATATCGTATAAATTCTATTAAATTATAATACATGCCGCCCATTTAGTCAAAATATTACATTGCCAATTATACCAGTTTCTTATACTATGTAAGTTAGGAAATCGCAAAGTATTAAACGGAGGTAAAATGGAAAAACTGGACTTAATCACCATCAGCGCAGCTTTTTTTCTCGTGAACTTTTTATATCATTTTTATATAACTAAATCCAGCGAATCCGTTAATTTGACTGATTTGATTCCGTTCTTAGTCATTGTTGGCACATCAAAACTCGATGTGCTGTATACGGATTACTCAATTTTCAAAATTGCGTTGATTGCATGTATGATTTATAAAGTTGTGCTCTATTTAATTGGTGGTCGTGCCCAAAACAATACACTTCTTCTCTTCGATGTTTTAATTGCTATTGGCATCCTGATGTTGCTTGTTTCTAAAATGGTCATACCTCTTGTGCTTATCAATGCAGGCCTTATTGCAGTTGCGACGTCTGTCATCATCATAAAAATCAAAATATTGTCAGCGACAAATTCAAAGCACAACAAGGAAGTCGTTGAAGTTGGGTTTTTAGGATATATAGGTATGATTGCGCTGGGGATTGGCAATAATCACTTTAATAGTTTCATGGGCTTAGCCATCATTGTACTTTATCAACTTTCAGAATTGGCAGTTTCACTGAAATATTACAGAAGCGCCTCTGATAATACGGATTTAAGACTGAATAGCCTCGAACAAAAATTTGAAAGAACAGTTGAATATGAAGCAAAGAAAAGAACCGCTCATATGACAGATAAAGTAGAATATATCAGAGAAAAATCGCAAAAAGATCCGTTGTCAAAAGCGCTGAACAGACACGGCATCGTAAGTGAAATAAATGCCGCCATCACTGACTCCAACATTAAGATCTTTTCAATTGCCATTTTGGACATCGACTTTTTCAAGGCTATCAACGACTCAAAAGGGCATATCGTAGGCGATGAATGCATCAAGTTCTTATCATACACTTTTATGAGTCACAATCGCAAAACTGATTTTTTTGGCCGGTATGGTGGCGACGAGTTCATCTTGCTGATGCCTCATGTCAATGCCCCTGCTGCTCTTGAGATCTGCGAACGTATTAAAAAAGAAATTGCTATAAAATCATCACCTAAGTTTTCAATCTCTATGGGCATAGCTTCCTTTCCTTATGATGGCAGGACATTTACCGAACTTGTTGAAGTGGCGGATAAAGGTCTATACCATTCAAAAGAACAAGGTAGAAATCGCGTATCTTATTTAGGCGTTGTCCCTATATTAAAAAAGTAATATAGAAATTCATACATTTTT
>CAYLNI010000197.1:0-1794 GCA_964384705.1 uncultured Fusibacter sp. | reverse complement strand
TATATTACTTAATCATTTCAAAATCGTAGATTTTTGGTTCACCTTTTTCTAGGACAATCTGGTAAAGTACCTTGTTTTCGATGCGTGTCTCGTCAGTTGTTTTAAATACTTCAACGACTTTGATAGCTATCGTCGTTCCGATTTCAGTCAATTCATAAGGATAAAACCGTACAAATTCTATGGCAGTGTTCGCATCTCGCGTCACTGCTTTTATTTTTTCAAGCGCCGGTGAGTCCAAAGATATGAACTTCAACAGATCGTCATTATCTTGTTTGACGTAACTGGCCAAGCCTGTTCAAACCCCAAGATCAAATTATAATAAGCAACTGGAATCTTCAATGTATCTTCCGCCTTCTCAGTCGTCGCAACTGATGCATTCTCTGTATGGTAACCTGTAACTGTACTTTCATTTTTGAAGACAATTAGACGTTCGAAGTTTGTAACGCCTCTTCCCTTTTGTATCACACGTTCTTCATAATAGCCGTCTTTTATACTATGTTTGACGCCTATTATTTCACCAGTTTCATCTAAAGAAGTTATCTCTCCGGTGACTTTCCACTTGTTACCTGCAATGTCTTTAGCGTTAAAAGACCATGTATTACCAACTTCAATTGGTTTTTTTAGCAATACAACCTTGTCGAAATTGGATTCATTTAATTGAGAACCCTTATATGTTTGTTCCAGTTTATCTTCGACGACAACTAATGTGATTGTGAAATCAAAATCTGCATTTGTAATAGTTGTTTCGTTATCTTTAACTTCGCCTGATATTATAGCTGTTTCAGCATCAGAGGCTGATTCGCGTTCAATAGTCTCAACGACGTGGAAATAACCGCTATCACCGACATACCGCTCAGTGATAGTCGGTAAGAATTCTATAAGCTCAGGATCAGGTGGCACTATCTCATTGGAACATCCAGCCAAGATGAAAAAGGTCAATACGATGACATGGATGACATGGAAGCGTTTGTTCATTGAATTGACCTCCTTTTTTCGCGCTAATAAATAACGCAAGTTCGCGTTAATAAATACTTAAATTCATTTTGTTTGATAGACTTTCTAATATTTTAAGTCCGGCATAACTATTTCCTTTTCGATCAAGTGCCGGGCCAAATACGCCAATACCCATGCGATTGAGGACGCTACACATGATACCCCCACCGACGCCACTTTTTGCAGGTATACCTACATTTATTGCAAATTCACCGGAGCCATCATACATGCCACATGTTGCCATATAAGACTTTACAATGTGTCCATATCGAATTGGGAAAATCTGTTCTCCAGTTACAATATCTTTGCCGTTGTTGGCTAAAAGTGCACCAACGTAAGCCAGATCTTTTGTGGTTACTTCGATGGAGCACTGTTTGAAGTAGACTTCCAACGTTTCATCAACGTTTCCTTCGATATTGCCAAAATCCTTTAAGAAATAGGCCATAGATCGATTTCTGTGACCTGTTTTTAATTCTGATTGGTAGACATCATGGTTGATTGCAATCGTTGGATTGTGTGTAATCCTTTGAATGAAAGTGAGAATGCGCGCAACTTTTTCATCGGAAGTATTTCCTGCTACGAGGCCGGAAACGGATATAGCACCTGCATTGATCATTGGATTTAGTGGTTTATGTTCATTAAATGTCTCAAGCCTAACTATGGAGTTAAAAGGATCGCCTGTTGGCTCTTTACCCACTTTAGAAAATACGCGTTCTTCTCCGCTATCCATAAGTGCAAGTAGAAGAACAATGGGTTTAGAAATACTCTGCATCGTAAAAAGCTTCTGATAGTCGCCTGAAT
>CAYLNI010000196.1:3407-5123 GCA_964384705.1 uncultured Fusibacter sp. | reverse complement strand
CACATCTTTAATAATATCTTCATCTTCAGTAAGCGTAAAAGGGGTGAATTTTTCTTTTGGAATATCAATACGAGAGCGAATCTCGTCTTCATCCATTGTGCTCAACATGGCTTTACCAAGCGATGTACAGTACATTGGCGCCTTTTCTCCCATGATTGAACGTATTGGATAGTTATGGTCATATGTTTTCGGATAAGCGTTGAACATGTACAACACGTAAGCGCCATGCGGTACGCCAAAATACATCATCTCGCCAAGTTCATCTGTCAAGCGTTTCATAACCTGATAGACGACATCTTGGAAGGCCAATTGACTTGTAACAACATATGAAAACTCTAGCATTTTATTAGACAAACGATATTTTGCATTCAACGGATTTTTTTCCACGTATCCTGCCACTTCAAGTGTTGATATCAGATTATGGACATTGCTTTTATATAAACCAAGGGCATTGCCAATCTCAGTAACACCAAGTTCAGGTGTTTTTGAGGTAAAACATTCAAGAACTTTCAATGTTTTATAAAGGGATTTCACTTTTACATCTTCTTCATTCATAGGAACCTCCATTATATTTTCGGTCATGTCGTTCTACTATTAAGAACGCCGTTCTGTTTTTCATTACCTCATACTCATTATATTGTACGAATGTAAGTAAGTCAAACCATTTTGTGTCTATCTCTTAATATTTTTTTTGAAGGTTGGTTAAATATGGAAACGCAAAATGCCCAATGAAAACTCACGAAATCACACACAAAAAAAAACCTAAATTAGATCAGAATTCGATCTTATTTAGGGGTTTCATTTTTTATAAACTCGCGATATGCCCATCGCACCTTGACTCTGTACCACCACAATAAGTGCCATCAGCAGTTCGCCATATGATCTGTCCTCTACCGAAACTACCTGAATCACTCTCTACCGTTACTTCATGGCCCTTTTCAATCAACTTATTGATCACTTCTTGTGAGTAAGAAGGCTCCACAGTGATCTTTTTATCTTTTAGCCATTGCCATCTCGGGGCATCCAATGCATCTTGTGGATTCATTTGATAATCGAGTGTATTGGTGATTACTTGAACATGACCTTGTGGTTGCATAAAGCCACCCATGACGCCAAATGGACCTACTGCTTCACCATCCTTCATCAGAAAACCAGGGATGATCGTATGAAATGGCTTTTTGCCACCTTCGATACAGTTTGGATGATCTTTAGTGAGATTAAAATTATTGCCGCGATTATGCAGTGCGATTCCTGTGCCTGGTACGACGATACCTGATCCAAAGCCCATGTAATTGCTCTGAATATAGGAAACCATATTGCCTTCTGCATCAGCTGTACATAAATAGACCGTGCCGCCGCTACTTGGATTGCCCATTTCTGGCATTAATGCGTGGTCGCCAATCAAAGTTGCCCTGTGCGCCGCATAATCATCCGATAACATCTTCTTTGTCGTTTGTTTCATCGTCTTTGGATCTGAGACAAAGGCATTTGCATCCACCATGGCGAGCTTGGTCGCTTCAATCAAAACATGTGGTTCATTAAATTGTTTGAGTACAAAGTGTTTAAATATATTCAGAGCCATGAGCGCACTAATGCCCTGTCCGTTCGGAGGGATTTCGCAAACTTGGTAGCCTTTATAATCGCAAGAAATCGGTTCAACCCATTCCGGTTTATAGTAGTTTAAATCCACTTCCTCCAAATAACCGTCGTTTGCTC
>CAYLNI010000196.1:0-3383 GCA_964384705.1 uncultured Fusibacter sp. | reverse complement strand
GTTTGCTCTAAAAACATCGCAGATTTTTTTAGCTAAAGAACCGCTATAAAACGACTGACACTTTGTTCTTGCAAGTGCTTCAAGCGTCTGCGCATGATCTTCCGAACGCCAAATCTCACCGGCTCTAGGAGCACGTCCTTCTGGTGCGAATACCTTGAACCATTCTTCAAATATCGGATCTTTAAATTGTTCTTTATATTTCGTATATGCTTTTTCCCAATATTTCGCGACTGTGTAAGTGACAGCATGACCATTTCTTGCGGTTTCTATGGCGGGCTTTAAGACTTCTTCGAAGCGCATTTTTCCAAATTTTGCAGATAATTCTGCCCAAGTTGCCGGCGTACCTGGCACGGTCACTGGAATATGTCCATAAATTGGGATGCTGTCATAACCAGCTTCTATTATTTTATTTGCACTAATTGCTTTTGGAGCAGGACCACTGCCGTTTAAACCGTAAAGTTTCTTCTTCGTCCATACGAGTGCAAATGCATCCCCGCCGATGCCGTTTGAGGTGGGTTCCACAACAGTGAGCATGGCTGCCGTTGCGATGGCAGCATCGATAGCATTGCCACCCTTCTTAATAATATCAATCCCCGCCTGAGCCGCAAGTGGATGCGATGTGGCGACCATCGCCGATTTTGCATAATGGACATTGCGGTGTGACTGAAACTGGACGTTTTCACCTGAAGTGTTGATCTGTGTCATATTGCCTCCTATTTGACCATGTATTGTAACAACCCGTGTAACAAACCCATCAATCCTGCTGTTAGCAATATCGGTGGTAAAACCCTTCTATAGAGATTTGATTCTTGTCCATTCAAGCCTGCTGCAGTAGCCGACATCAAGAGCGTCGTCGGTCCAAGGCCTACGCCTATGGAGCCTGCGATAGACTGAACACCGCACATGAGATATGGACTCACGTTAATTGCAATGTCGTATTGAAATTTTCCAAAGAGGACATTTGAGTTGGTATTGCTCCCCGTTATAAAGCTGCCCAACACGCCGATAAACGGGGCGAAGAAAACATAGAAGCTGCCAGTTAACATAGTCACTGTATAGGCCATTTTCTCTGTCATGCCGCTGTCCATCATGACGAGCGCCATGACGATTAATGCGGTCAAACTTTTGGTCGTTGGCATGCATTTTTTTACGGTCATATGAACGACGTTTTTGAACGTTTCTTTATTGAATATACCAAATTGATAGTAAGCTAACAGAGCACCGAAAGCTGCAAAGAGCAATATTGGACCAGGATGACCAAATAGTTTGAGGTTTGCAAATGCCTCTTCTGCCTTAACGACATAACCCAGTGATGTTTGGGAAGCATCAAAACGAAATGACAAAGCAACGTGGTCAAGTGGCAACATTTGAAAACCAAGTGTGAGGGCTAAAATGATGCCATATGGTAATAATGCCGTCCATATGGACATGTGTTCAACCCTAAGTTTTTCTTTTTTAAGGGGTTTTTCTCTGATTCTAAAGATGACATAAAGTGTGAGTAAACCAGCTAATGCTGAGAGTAAGCTAACCATTGACAATAGGTTTAAATAGAGCGAGAGACTCATGGTGACCATCATGATCAATGAGGTCGGCAGTATGTATAATAATCCCCTTTTGACGTCCTTAAAGCCATCGTAAAAATAACAGACGAAAAGGCCCATCATGATCATAGCCACACCATTGAAAATCGCCATTGCAAAGCCCACTTGCTGAGGCTCTAGATTCGTAACTAAAGAAATGGTATAAAAGGACGATCCCATTGAACCGAAGCTCACTGCCCAAGAATGACCTAAGAGAACAGCAACTGTTGACCTTATTGGCTCAAAGCCAAGCGATATCAATATTGGAACGACGATGACCACAGGTACGCCAAAGCCTGCAACCCCTTGAAGCGCTGCTGAGAATAACCATGCGAGCATGAGAAACTGTACAAATGGATCGCCGATAAAATGCATGATATTAGCGGTTATTGTCTGGATTGCCTTAAATGACCACACGACATGATATAGAAATAGCGCTGACCAGATGATGACGAGCACGTAAAAAGCTAACGACAAACCTTTTCCTATCGCTATGAGCAAGCCTTGTGCCTCAAAGCCAAACGCGAAGACGGCAATCACTGTCGATAATCCTAAAGCGATCATGCCTGATTTAACCGCAGTAAATTTTAGACCAATAAGTCCAATGAGTAGTGCGATGATTGGTAAAAATGATAGTGCATTTAACATGAGTCAAATCCTCTCAAAAAAAATTTATAGTTCTAATGTAGAACTTCTACATAAAACTATAAATTCCTTTAATTCACATTTATAATGCCTTTTCAATTTTACCAAGAAGATAATTGGCACTCACGGCCAGTCCTGCGGCAAGAATACTACCCCAGACGATTTTGTTGACATTCATCGTTCTCAAACCATCAAATAAGATTGTGCCTAATCCGCCTGCGTTGATAGATGCGGCGATGGTTGCAATGCCTATCGTTGAGACGATGGCGAGATGAATGCCTGTAAAAATTGCACGCTTACCACTCTTTCCCTACACGACGCTCTTCCGAGATCGGAAGAGCGCATGAGAATTTGCGTGTCTGTCATGCCCATACCCATCGCAGATTCAATAATTGATGCTTCGACATCGTTTAATCCTGCTATAAAATTACGTAGTAATAAATACTGGTTGTATAAAACGAGTACGACAATAGCAGTCACTTTGCCAAGACCAGTTACTGGAATCAATATGGCAAAGAGCGCTAAGCTTGGCACTGAATAGACAACAGAAAACGTGTACACAAGAAGCTTTGAAATCAGTCTTGAACGCATGGCAAGAAACGTTAACAAAGCTGCCATGAAGAGTGAAATGAACAGGGTTATACCCACTAATACCAAATGTTCAATTAAAGCGGTTCCTAATTTGTCACCGTACTTGATCAGGTAATTAATCACGCTTCATCAACCTCCCAAAAAAGCTTTTGATTGCGTGCTGATGCAATCAAAGAGGCAACAAAATCGTCTGCTGGCTTTTTAACGATATTCAGGGGGGTGTCAAACTGCCTTATGCACCCTTCGTTCATAATGATCACTTTTGTTCCCAACCTAAACGCTTCGTTGATATCGTGTGTGACCAGAATAAAGGTCTTTTTTAACCCCTTGTGTATGTTCATCAGCTCTTCCTGCAAATTCATTCGCGTGATGGCATCGATTGCACCAAAAGGTTCATCTAAGAGCATGACTTTAGGATCTACCGCAAGCGCTCTTGCAAGACCGACTCTTTGTTGTTGTCCGCCAGAAAGCTCCGATGGATATCTTGACTTAAAACCTTCAGGGTCAAGTCCCACAAGCGTCAGCAAATCATTGACACGCGCTTCAGTCTTTATAGCATCCCATTTC
>CAYLNI010000195.1:4909-5140 GCA_964384705.1 uncultured Fusibacter sp. | reverse complement strand
TGTTGGCAAATGCAAGCGCACCCATGAACAGTTCCACATCTTCAAATGAGCTATTGAGCGCAATATAGCCGATACGCTCACCTGCAAGTCCAAGTGACTTTGAATAGGAATTGACCATGATGGAATGCTTGAAGTAATTGTGTGAATTTGGTACTTTGACGTTGTCATAGACAAGTGCTTTATAGGGTTCATCCGAAATCGTATAAATCTCTCTACCAAACTCTTTTTCTT
>CAYLNI010000195.1:3910-4840 GCA_964384705.1 uncultured Fusibacter sp. | reverse complement strand
GTTTGGCGAGTTTATGATAATCGCTCTCGTCTTAGCAGTGATTCCCTTTTCAAAAGCTTCAAGATTCGGTTGGAAATCCGACTCGTTTGTCATCATGATCACAGGAACGCCGTTGTGATTTTGAATATAGAAAATATACTCTGCAAAGTAAGGGGCAAAAATGATGACTTCATCACCTGCATCCAGTATTGTTCTCAAAATGACGTTGATACCGCCAGCTGCACCGACAGTCATAAGAACATGTTCAAAGCCAATTGGATTTAAGATATCTCTATTGATGGCATTTGCAACTTTTTGTCTAACATCTTTAAAACCCGCGTTGTCCATATAACGGTGCGTGCCAAGAGCGTCGCTGTTCACGACTTCTTTCAATTTGTCCGTCACTGATTTTGGCGGTTCAAAATATGGATTGCCCAAGCTGTAGTCATAGACGTTTTCTTCGCCGAATTGTTCTCGAAGTTTTCCGCCTTCAACAAACATTCTTCTGATCCAAGAAGCATTTTTTAAATTCTCGTGAATTTGTTTTGATATCATTTTGACGCCTCCTTTAGTATACTCCATTCCTATTATATCATGAAAAAAAACCTTTGCAATTTTTTAGCAAACATTAAAATTTTTTTATAATACCTTTTTGAATTGACGCCTTTCAAGTTTTGCTTTAAAATAAAGGATGTTATAGGTGCCATGAAAATGGAGAATAGGGAATTAGGTGAAAGTCCTAAGCGAACCCATCACTGTATGATTGAGCTGTTGCGTATGCCACTGGGAAACTGGGAAGGTGCAGCAAGCGTTGACGTCAAGCCAGGAGACCTGCCTGTACCAGATTTAATGGACGAAGGTAAAGTTCATTACTTATTTGTCGTTATACCCTTTTAGGGTTGTAACGTCTATAAGTAATGGGCTTTTTTTATTGTCACCAACTACTATATA
>CAYLNI010000195.1:0-3803 GCA_964384705.1 uncultured Fusibacter sp. | reverse complement strand
AACAAGAACGCGCGTAGACAACCTCGTAAAGCCACAGGGGTCACTTGGTGCACTTGAAGAAATTGCCGTGCAGTTATCGGGTGTTTTTGCAACGACTACGCCTAAAATTAATAAGAAAGCTGTTATCGTCATGTGTGCAGACAATGGTGTTTGTGTTGAGGGCATCGCTTCAGCGCCACCTATCGTCACTTTGATCCAATCGCTCAATATAGCAAAGGGCGTCTCTGGTGTCGGCGCACTTGCAAAGGCTTCAAATGCAAAAGTATATACGGTGAATATCGGCATTGATTCTGAAGAGATCCATCCAACATTGATTCACAAAAAAATCATGAATGGCACGCACAATATCGCAAAAGGGCATGCAATGACACGCGAACAAGCGCTTGCTGCCATTGAAACCGGTATGGAAATGGTGACACATGCTGTGAGTGAAGGACACAACCTAATCGCCACTGGCGAAATGGGCATCGGCAATACAACGACATCAACCGCAATATTATCAGTTCTTAGCGGACAAGATCCGAAAGCTTTGACGGGTGTTGGCGCGAACTTCCCTGTGGAAAAACTCGACCACAAAGCAGGCATCATCGAGCAGTCTATCCTCTCAAAAACGATAGATGCCAATGACCCAATCGATATTTTATCGGCAGTTGGCGGATTGGATATCGCTGGCCTTACAGGTGTCATGCTTGGTGGTGCCATCCATAGAGTCCCCGTCATCGTCGATGGATACATTTCTACGGTTGCTGCCCTCCTTGCATGCAAAATCAACCCAGAGGTTAAAGCTTATCTTGTTCCTTCACATGCCTCTGAGGAAAAAAGCGCTGCTCTTGCAACGGAACTTCTCGGTATGAAGCCATTCCTCAATTTGAACATGCGACTTGGCGAAGGCAGTGGCGCTGTACTTGCATTTGGCATTATCGAAGCGGCTTGTACGATGTTAAATGATATGATTACGTTTGAAGAAGCTGGTATCGGTGTCGTTTAAGGCAATTTGGAATTAATTTTAAATTGTCACTACTAGGATGGAAGAATTCGGTTTATAATGATTGTAACGACACTTTTGCCTAGGAGGAATAAAATGACACTGATATTGGGGCATCGCGGTGCTCGGGCATACTATGCCGAAAATACGCTACTATCTTTTGAACAGGCGATCATTCAAGGTGCTGATGGCATTGAGCTCGACATTCATTATTCAAAAGACGGTCAAATTATGGTCTTTCACGATTTTACACTGGATCGCATGTGCGGTGTAAAAGGTGCAATATACGAATTCACTGCAGAAGCACTAAAAAAATTTAAAGTGCAATATAAAAATCAATATGAATCGATTCCTACGCTTGAGGAAGTCCTGCAATTAATCCTCGATTTGCAGCAAAAATATGATCGCTCGTTTATCGTCAATGTTGAGCTCAAAGCGGGCAGTGATTTTTATCCAGATATTGAAGAAAAGGCTTTAGCCCTTTGCTATGACTATCTGCCAAAAGATCAAGTTATTTTTTCTTCTTTTGATCACTACGCTCTCAAACGTATCAAGGCAATCGATCACGAGGCTGTCACTGGCATCCTAACGGCATCAGCACTTGTCGATCCGTGGGATTACGTCGAGAAGCTGAGTGCGAATTTTTACCACCCCAACTATCAATCCCTGACCGGCGACATGATGAAAGCATTTTCCGATAAGGGCATCAAACTGAATCCTTATACAGTCAATGATGTTAAAACGGCACGCCGTTTAATTGAAAATGGTTTGAATGCACTCATCACGGACACCCCCGATGTGATGGTCGCTCTTAACAAAGAAATCCAAACAAGAGGTCCTTATGAAAATTCTATATGAAGACAAGCAAGTTATAGCCGTTGAAAAGCCTCAAAATTGTCCCATTCAGCGCGATCAAACGAAACAAAGATGCCTAATGGACATGGTCATCGATTATTTTGAATTCGAATGTGGCATTTCCAATCCCTATATTGGCTTGGTTCATCGACTGGATCGTCATACAGGCGGCGTTGTCGTGTTCGCAAAAACGGAGCAAGCGACGCGAACTTTAAGCGCCATTTTTGTCTCGCATTTTATCACCAAACGTTATATTGCACGTGTTGAAGGACGACCTTTGGAAGGCAAAGCGCAGTTGGTTGATTATTTGACTGTGGATTCAAAGCTCAATAAAACAAATGTCGATGTTTATACGAACCCAAGCGCTAAAAAGGCGAAACTCAGTTATGTCATTACTCAGGTATATGAAACGGAGCAAGGCGTTCTAAGCGACCTCAGCATTAACCTCTTTACTGGCAGACAACATCAGATTCGCGCACAGATGTCCCATCTTGGACATCCCGTTCTAGGCGATGAAAAATATGGCTCAAAATGGCCAAACACCGCTCATGTCTCAATGGCCCTATGGGCATCAGAACTTAAATTTGATGCGTTTGGCAAACATTATCACTTTGAGTCTAAGCCACCTGAGAGTGGGATTTGGCTGATCAAGTAGAGATTAGCAATATAATATAAAGCAAAAAAGTAATAAGCTCAGAATGCTTAAGTGAATCAAGCATTCTGAGCTTTATTTTTTTACAGTGCTACTTAACTGTTACAACCCATCCTTCAGGTGCTTCAATTTCCCCAAATTGAATACCGACTAATGTTTCGTAGAGTTTTTTCGTTGTAGGGCCAACTTCTGTTTCGCTATGGAAAACGTGGAGTTCGCCTTTGTACTCGATACCACCGATAGGTGTGATAACTGCTGCCGTGCCGCATGCGCCTGCTTCTACAAACTCATCGAGATTGTCGACGAGGCAATCGCGTTCTTCAACAGTGAGCTTCAAATAATTTTCAGCTAAATGCATTAAAGAGTACTTCGTGATACTTGGTAAAATAGAAGGTGATTTTGGTGTGACAAACTTGCCGTCTTTTGTGATGCCAAAGAAGTTTGCAGCGCCTACTTCTTCAATTTTTGTATGTGTCATTGGATCGAGGTAGATACAATCTGCAAAACCGCGATCAACTGCAACTTGATGTGGCAACAAACTACCTGCATAGTTTCCGCCCACTTTAGCAGCACCTGTACCAAATGGTGCAGCTCTATCCATGTCAGCTATTGTAAAGTTCACTGGTGCAAGTCCCGATTTGAAATAAGGACCAACTGGAACTGCAAAAATGCCAAACATAAATTCTGGAGCTGGTCTAACACCTAAATTGTGTCCGACGCCGATGACATATGGACGCAGGTAAAGTGTTGCACCTGTACCATATGGTGGCACGTAATCCATATTCGCTTTAACGACTTGAATACATGCATCGATAAATTTTTCGACTGGAATCTCAGGCATCATAACACGTCTACAGCTGCGGTTAAGTCTTTTGGAATTCTCATCAGGTCTGAAAAGCTGCACGTCTCCATTTGGAGTTTTATACGCTTTTAAACCTTCAAAGCATTGTTGACCGTAGTGGATTGCAGTGGATGCTTCACTAATTGAAATCATGTTGTCTTCAACGAGCTTTCCATCATCCCAGCTTCCGTCTTTCCACATAGAGACATAACGCAAATCTGTTTTCATGTAACCGAAACCTAATTTAGACCAATCAATGTTAACGTTTTTACTCATATTCCAAGCCCCTTTCAAATTATAAAATTGTTCTTGGAAACAGGTTACCCATCACCATTATAATATGTTCATTCAAAAATTTCTATCTAAACTCTTTAAAAACTTAAAATTTTAAAACAAGGGTTGTGATAAAAGTTTATAACGGTGCCATAAATGTTTATAAACGTTTTATAGCATTTTTGTCCGAGCCATTG
>CAYLNI010000194.1:0-5165 GCA_964384705.1 uncultured Fusibacter sp. | reverse complement strand
TTCGCCGACCTTCATAGAATTCGTAATTTCGATCATGTTATCAAGCGCAACGTCAGCGCCAATAGCACCTTTAGACATAGAGCGTGTAATCGTCGTAACCATGAGACCTGTTGCAGCATCAACATAAGGTTGGGTGACGACAAACTCGCCATTTGCTGCTAATGCAGATTTGTACCATCCTCTTTCGTTTGCTTTCCAAGTTGGAATATCAACTTCAGGAATTGTTCCATCGCTAAATCTACCCGTTCCGTTTGGTAAACCCAAATAGATGTTCATGATATTATCATCTGCTACTTGTTTACCTAAACTTTTCAGATACGTAAAAAGCTCGTCATTTGTCAACAAGTTAGGATTCTTAGCTAAATAGGCTTCCAAGGAAACCGAGGTAACATCTAAATCACCCTGAACCATTCTAAAAAATCCACTGATTTCTTGGTTGCTGATTTGTGTGATGTTTTCCATGTCATTTGCAAATTTCTTTTCAAACTCCCCCGAGACGATAACAGAGACTGCAACCATGATGAGCAATGCCATAACCAATGCAGGCAAAACAGTCGTTGCGGTTATCTTTCCTTTGATTCCAAAAGTTCTCTTCATATAATAATTTTCCCCTTCAAATTTCGATTGTTTTACTCAATATCATGATTTTATATCAATTATTACTTTTTGTACATATTTAGTTATTTAATTTTTGTACACTTTCAAATTTTTTGGTGCATCATTTTTAGAAATAAAATCTCAAAAGTCGCGTCTTTGAAAAAGCACCAGCACTTTCCATGCTCTTCTTAGAATTATGGTTGTAATACCAACATCCTGACCGCGCTTTATAGCCTTTACTTTCAACCAATTTTTGCAGCACCTTTAAAATACTTGCCGCATAGCCATTTTGCCTTCTATCAGGCATAACATACATGCCAATGCTAGCGATATTTTTAATAATTCTCCCAAATTCTACTACACCAAATCCCACAAGTATTCCACACTCTTCTATTTTGTAAACCTGGTAGTGCTCAGTACCACTGAGTATGCGTTCTTTACTATCGGCGTCAAAGAAATCGACGGCAAAATTGAGAAATGCGACGTCTTCTTCTGTCACAATACGCTTCAATTCAAGTACTTTACGTTTATCTTTAGCAACTTCAGAGTCTGTATAATTGGAAAAATAAGCTTGCTTTTCAAGCTTGGCAAAATTGTCTATCGCATGGCTAAGAAAAAATTCGTCTCCAGTTGGAATAAAAGCATTCGTCACTTGTTCAAATCGTTTTACATCTTCAAAGACCCTTTGTCCATATCGTGCGTATTGATCAAACATATGAAATAGCGTTATCATAGATTGGTTGTAGATTGCAAAAAAACCTGCTTTGTGATCATTTACAAAGATCTGGTAAAAATTGCTCTTTACAACATGATCTTCCCAGAATGAATCCACAGTAATTTGATTGGTTTCATAGTATGAAGATACCTCTCCCTCAATCGCTTCCAAAGTACATTGCTTATAATGAATCATATATGCCTCCTTTAAAGATATAGTTGTGCACTTATAACCAATATAATGCCAATTGATTGATGCTGTCAATTTGCATGCATCCCAGTATCGTTATATAATAATGTAATAACACAAAAAAAGGAGGGTCAAATATGCATTTAAGCGGACAAACGCCATTACTCAGAGCAAAAAATCTTGAAAAATACTTAGGCATAGATGCCATCTATCTAAAGCTCGAGGGCGGTAATCCAACCGGACATAAAAATGATAGAATCGCAGAATCTCTCGTTCAATTTGCTTCAGATCACGGCTATAAACGCGTTTTTGTACATGGCACCGAGCGATACATGCGTTCGATAATGTACTTTGCTGAAAGCAAATCACTAGAATTATTTTCACCAAAAAGTAAGGATACAACCTCTCAACAAAAGATATACAATAAAGTCAATTGGTTGACATTTAAAGTGCCACCAAACGAAACGCCTCTGGACTTCTACGAAAAATATGCGCATGAAAATGACATGTTTTTTATGTCTGAATGGGAGCATAGGCCATTCATCAGAAGTCTTGCAATACAAAGAATCACAGAAGAAATCTATGTTAAACTTCCTGAGCCAACGGATCTTTGGACGCAAATCAACGGTGGTTACACGTTAAAAAGCATCTATCATGAATCTATGAGATGCTGGGTCAACGGGTCACTTACGAAATTGCCTAAAATCCATTGTGGCGTCAAACAAAAAGTCATGGATCGCATCGAAGATGATGAGAAGCTTCAAGAGATTATAACCACAACACGGGCTAAATTATTCGTCATCGATCCACCTATGATCAAAGAAACGATAAAGCTCATTAAGCGACTTGAGCATATCACAATCAGTGCTGAGGAGGCGTATTCACTCGCCGCATTCATCTATTCTGAAGACAAACATAAGGGCACGCACACAATAATTTTAAATGATGGTAAGAATGATATTGATATTAGAGAAATTTCAAAAGATCCGAAACTGAATAAGGATGAGATTGTATCCATCACGCAAAAACTTCTCGAACCATATGATGATAGTTATGAGGAGACATCAGACGCCGTACAAAAGGCGATAGATGTCGGCTTTATATTCAAGGCTATGAGGGGCAATGAAATTCACGGTATATGTATCATAGTCCATATGGGCTTTTCGGAATTTATTCCATCCTATCATCTCGCCTATATCGGCGTTCTAAAAGGTAATAAGGGTCGTGGTGTAGCCACCGAGCTCATTAATCAAGCTATCGAAAAAACGGGGGGCAATCTTTCACTTCATGTGGATATTCCTAACAGTAGCGCAAAAAAACTCTACGAAAAAATGGGCTTTGTGCATATGTATGATCGCATGCTATATAAAGGGTAAACGATGTATTTCCAAAATTAAAAACCGTCAAAATCCGATCTTCAGTATGATCGGGTTTTGACGGTTTTTGCATATACGCATATTATTTCCATTTTTTGTTTAATTATAAACCTAACAATCGCATGCCTTCTTTTAAATATGTAGCGAGTGGTCTCTTTGAAACGATGGTGCCAATCTCTATTTCTATGTCATTGGTCCATATAAGTCGTCTCAATTTTTCATCAAAAATTGCTTCAGCTGACTTATCAGAAATCTCAATATCATTGTCACGTCCTAGATACATTATCGTTTGTAGTGTTTGAATCTGTTCATAACTGAACGTTCTAAGGAATCCCCCAATCAACTTATCCTCAGAAAGTTGCGGATCATCTTTACGTACCCATTCTGTATAACCAGCGCCACTAGTCATAATCGTTTTTGATGGCAAACCTTCTCTTCGCATGGCCATCTCAATCAGTTTTTCAATATCCTTTTTCTTGACGCTATATAACATGTCGTGCCTCCATTACCATCAATCATGCAAGAGTTTTGCATATTCTTATAATATATGAACGGCAAAATAAAAAATGCTAATTTATTAGCATTTTATGTTGGAGCTTAAAGGTCTCTCGCCAGATGATGGTCGACGCCATACTGTTCTTTTACTACCTTTGCAATGAATTTTTTTCTCTCACCATAAGAGTTCTGAATCGCGACTGTAAAAAGATCATAGCTATCTCTAATTCCTAGGTTGTGAAAAGCAATTGCTTTTCTTAATATTAAATTGATATACAAAGTATTTGTAAATGCAAGCTTAGAATTAGCAAAGGCAGCATCGACATATTCAATAACTTTTTCATGTTCATCCATCGTGTGGAATATGTATGCCATTGATTGATACAAGGCACCAAGTTGGTCTACACCGCGATCGTTTAAATAAGGATATTCATCCAATTTTCGAATCATTTCTTCACATGTATTTATGGCAGTTGTAAATTGTCCGGACTGCCTATAAAGTGAAATTAGATAGATTGCCGCCATGACTTCAAAAGGAAATAAGTACGGTTCATTAAGCAAAGACTTTTGGTTTCTAGATAGAATCAAGAGAATATCTTCGATCACAATCACATTCACTTTAGAATCAGTAATTTTGTCAATCTTCAAAGATTTTAAAGCATTTAAAAAAACAGTATAATATTGACTATTTGTATCTTCCGGATCTGAAGATTCCATCAAGTCCCTTAAGGCACTGTCTATGACATCGACCAAGCCAACTAAATCAATTTGGTTAATTTTATCTGTAGACTTCTTAATCAATTCTTCTGAAAAGAAACTTAGATGCGACCGACATTTTGAAAGCAGCTCTATCAAATCGTATCTGTATAATGTTGATAATTTTTCAAGTGTATTTATCCGAGGTTCCGGCACACCCATCTCTAGTCGACGTAGTGTTTCAATCGAAATACCTGTTATATCTTTGACGGCCTCTCTTGTGAAACCACATTTTTTTCGAATTTTCAGAGCTTTATTGCCAAACTCGACATAATTCATACAATCACCTAATATATTAGTAGTTTTTTTGTTTTATTTCATTGTATCCTAAGAGAGATAAAAAACCAAGGAGGCATTCATATGAAAAATAAAAAGATGTTAGTTTTATTACTTTTAACAATCCTGTCATTAGGCATCGCTACAGAAACTGCAAGCAACAAAAATTATGTGGCTGGAGAAAGTGATATCCCAATCTACATAGGCAGATCTATCAGAGTTTAAAATCCCACTCCTTCTTAATAATGGCAATTGAAGTGATTCAATTTCCAAAGAAAATGACCATCGGTACATGTAAATGTGCAGGAGGGTTATTTTTTTTGTTCAAAGCACGACAATATGGTATTATGGAATCATAACAGCTGGAACTAAACAAGCTGAACAAACGTCTAACTGGTATACCCCCAGAATATTTACCTACAAAAAGGAGAAGGCCTATGTTGCCAGAAAAAAAATCAAAAAAATGGCTTAATGTATTTCTCATATACGCTGCAATTGTATTCTTAGGATTTATTGCGACAAGGATGATACTCGGAAGTGAAATCAACGGCCGCATGATTTTTATGTTCGCGTTGACAGCTTTTGGCTCAGCACTGTTACCAGCACTTGCCGGGTATTATGGTAAAATGTTGTTTTTCATGATCTATACAAGTGCCAATCTCATCGGTTTGCTATACATGTTCAAACTTGTCCTTATGGACAGCGAGACAGGATGGGCTGATTTGACAAGTGTTGTCGTATATATTTATTTGCTACCTGTT
>CAYLNI010000193.1:960-5221 GCA_964384705.1 uncultured Fusibacter sp. | reverse complement strand
AAACTTCTCGTCACACCCCTTCAGATGGCGCTCATATGTTCTGGAATCGCAAATGACGGCATCATTATGGAGCCTTATTTAGTCAAAAGCATATCCGATAGAAATAATAGCATTCTCTCAAATACACTGTCAAAAAAGTTATACAATTTCACTGATAGCAAAACATCGGAACTTGTAAAAGAAATGATGATTGAAGTCGTTAAAAATGGAACGGGTACAAAGGCTGCTATCTCGGGTGTTGTCGTAGCTGGAAAAACTGGAACGGCTCAAAATGAAAAATCCACTGAAGGTGGGGGCAATGACCATGCGTGGTTTATCGGCTTTGCTCCTGCGTCTGATCCAGAAATTGTGGTAGCGGTCATCATAGAAAATCAAGAAAGAGATGGTGGACAAGTAGCAGCGCCCATCGCTAGAAAAATCATGTCACAATGGATCAATAGATAGTGTAACACCGTGATATTAGGGTATTAAATGTTATGTATATACAATTAAAATTTTATATATGTTTAAATGTATGAGGGGGCAATATGAAATCATCTCAACACATTCAATTCAAATTACTCTTAACCATGATTGTGCTTAGTTTTTCAACGCTGATTTTGATTTTAGTCCCAACCGTACAATTTGCAAGAAATGCTCTAAAGCAGCAGGCTTTAGATAAAATGGCATTATCTCTCGAATCCATTCAAACTGACTTGGAAAAAAATATTGAAGAAGCTGAAAAAATTGTACGTAAGTTGAAAATGATTACGGATGATTATTTTGTTAATAACGAACCAAAAACGTATTCTGACTATAAGCTTTTTTTAGATGAGGTTGAACCTTCTGTAGCGCTTGAAGCACAGAATCACAAACAAAGTCTAACAGCATACATTTACATGGATCCAGAGTTATTTAATAAATCTCTGGATGTTTATTATGCAGATCAAAATGGGAATGGTAAAGTAACGAAACAAAGTAATATCCCAATCGAATATTTTTTAGATGGACCGGTTACTGATGATGATAAGTCATGGTGGTTTGGCCCTATTGAAAACAACGGGCCGTTTTGGACACTTCCTTATGATTGGACAATGGATAATGGAAACGTTCTACGGTTTATGTCTCATACGATGCCAGTCTATTATAAAGGTGAATTTATTGCGGTGGTTGGAACAGATATCAACTATAGTTACTTGACGGATAAAATAAGGTCGTTCAAAATTCTTGAAACAGGGTATGCATTTCTTTTAAAAGCGCAATTCAACAAAAGCTACAAGATTTTAAACAAAATAAAGAAAAGAAAAACGAATAAAACAGACGAAAAACATTTATTCGCCTTCAACGATCGATAACTCTGGAAATAGAATTTCTGTGACCAAACAGATTTCTAATGGTTGGGTCGTTGGTATAAGTGTCTTAGAATCGGAAATCTATAGCCCTATAGATGCATTTAATAAGCGAATTGCAATATCAATGCTTATAACGCTAGTGCTTACAGGTATTATATCGTTACTCTTTAGTAAATCCATAACACGTCCTATTTTAACCTTGGTTCAAACGATAGAGCGTTCAAAAGACAATAAAGAATTTGTTAATTTACCAGAAAATCTACGCGCTCGATCCGATGAAATCGGTATATTATCGAGAGCCATTTATCAGTATAGTGATTCACTATTAAAAACCACAGGGCAGCTTCAACTTTTTGAACAGTCATTAGACCACGGAGATAACGGTTTTTTCATGCTAAATCAGTCCTATCAGGTTATCTATGCGAATAAGACATTTTTATCACTCACACAACATTCAAGTTTTATTATGTCAAATTTAGATGATTATGGGATTCACATTAATGAGGCGCAAAAGTGTCAACTTGATTTGTCAAATGAACTAAAGTTAGAAAGTTATTTAATAATAGATAATCATAAAATGATTCCTATTAAAATCTACCTATCAAAATTCAATAGTTCACATGCATATAGTTTTGGTATTCTAAATGACATGACACAAGTTCGTTTAAACGAGTTGCAATTTAATGAAGCAAAATATTATGACCCATTGACACACTTGTTTAACAGACATCACTTTTTTGATACAACGAACAAAATACTAGAAGCTATACCGCAAACAACATTCGTCTGTTTGATAATAAACATAGATAATTTCAGACTTTTAAATGGCATTCTTGGTGCAGAACTATGTAACCGTATTCTAGAAGAAGTCGCACATCGACTTATAGTTAATATATCGAAAGAAGCTATTATTGGACGAACGGATGGCGATGAGTTCGCAGTACTAATACCCACTTTTGAAATCGAAAAGCAAACGATAAAGCAGTACTTCGAACAATTAAAAACGCTGCTTTGTGAACCGGTATTCATAGAAGAGGAAGAAATTTTTATAACATATAGCATGGGCTATGCTGCGTATCCGCAGGATGGTACAAATATTTATCAGATCCTCAAAAAATCAAATATTGCACTCACCCAAGCAAAAGCATATGGAAAAAATCAAATTCAAAAGTATGAGAATTCATTTGAAGAGAAAGGCGATCAAAAACAAGAATTTTATAGGGCGTTGCGCTTTGCTATTAAGAACGATGAATTTTTTTTAGTGTTCCAACCTCAAATGGATATTACGTCCTCAAAAGTGACTGGAATCGAAGTATTGCTACGTTGGTTGTATAATGGTGTTCATATATCACCAGCAGATTTTATTCCAATCGCAGAACAATCGCGATTAATCATTCCAATTGGTGCGTTTGTATTGGAAAAAAGTTTTGAATTTGCGGATAATTTTCACAAAATTCATCCAGATATAACGATATCTATCAATTTATCCGTTGAACAGCTGCGATTTGATATCGTTGTCAAGCAAGTTGAAAAGCTCCTGCAGGTTTATCCCATTGATCCAAGCAAACTCATTTTTGAAGTTACTGAAAGCTTACTCATCACTTCTACTGAAGAAGCCGTATTAGTTATTAGAACACTTAAAAATATGGGGTTTCACATTGCACTGGATGATTTTGGTATGGGGTATTCTTCTTTACATTATCTTAAAAACGTACCCTTTGATATAATTAAAATGGATCGCGCTTTTATTAAAGATTACCCAGAAAATGATAATGGGAGTATTGCCGCACTAATCGTACATCTTGGCAAAGACTTAAATGTTAAAATTATTGCAGAGGGTGTTGAAACAAAAGTTCAAAGTGATTACCTTGCTTCTATGGGCTGCACGTTTATACAGGGTTTTTATTATTCAAAACCATTAGAAGCTACCGATTTGATAAAATACCTAAATGATAAATCCTGAATTTATATGAGGACATGCATAATTCCAATTATCATATCTATTTAGTGACTGAGGAGGCGATTAATCCATGGAATTAAGTTTTTTAGAGTACAAGACGATTGTTGAGACAGCACCAAATCTTATTTGGCGTTCAGGTCTAGATGCCAAGTGTTACTATTTTAATAAAACATGGCTAGATTTTACGGGTCGTACTTTTGAGCAAGAGTATGGAGATGGTTGGGCAGAAGGCGTGCATCCAGATGATTTGGAAAGATGTGTAAAAATATATCTAGATAACTTTGGAAATAAAACCCCATTCGAAATGGAATATCGATTACGTCGTCATGACGGTGTGTGGCGATGGATTAACGACAGGGGCGTACCAGCGGTTGATGAAAGTGGTGTGTTCTCAGGTTTTGTAGGCAGTTGCTTAGATGTAACTGATAAAGTGGAAGGTTATATTTTGAAGGAAATGGCACAAAAAGACGGGTTAACAGGAATTTTTAGCCGTCAGTATTTAATGAGCTGTTTTATGTCAGAATTTGAATCTGCTAAGCGTTCCGGGAACAAATTGTCAATTGCGATGATGGATATTGATAAATTTAAGAATATAAACGATTTGTATGGACATTTTGAAGGGGATCGCGCACTTACGATGTTTGCATCTGTGGTAAAAGAAGCCATTCGTCAAGATGATTTGTTTGGTAGATATGGTGGAGATGAGTTTGTTCTTATTTTTCCAAATTCAACAGTAGAGATCGCGCAAAGAGTTATTGACAGAATTACAAGTGCATTGACAAAAGTTGTTCTTAACGTTGGGATTGCTGAGATTGAATTGTCTATAAGTATAGGTCTATGCGAACTATCTGATGAAAGCAATCCTGAAGAAATGATTAAAAAGGCTGATGTTATGATGTATGAAATTAAAAAAAATAAATATGACCACTTACTAGTGAATGTTTAACTTTAAGGAGGCTTTCTATGAAAG
>CAYLNI010000193.1:0-937 GCA_964384705.1 uncultured Fusibacter sp. | reverse complement strand
GTTTTCAACCCAAATAAATGCACCTAAAGAACGTGTTTGGGCAACGCTTTGGGAAGATGCCACTTTTCGTGATTGGGCAAGTATTATTGATGAGGGCACCTATTTGCAGGGAGAGATGAAAGAAGGCAATGAAATTCAGTTTATATCTTCTGTAAATGGTTATGGTGTGACAAGTCTGATAGAGAAACTGATTCAAAATGAGTATGTATTGATCAAGCATAGTGCTGACACACAAGATAGTGGAATGCAAGAACGCGAAAGAGAGTGGACAGGGGGAACAGAAAGCTATTTGCTTACCGAAAAAAATGGTGTTACGACATTATTGGTTACAACGGATGTTCCGGACGAGCTTGTAGAAATGTTTAATATCAGGTTACCCAGAGCTATAGAGCGTATTAAAACGCTTTCGGAGATAGGTCTGTAGATAAAGATCTGTAGATAAAGGCAGTAATATTAATGATTAAATGAAAAGAATCAGGTACTAACAAAGAAGTTTTGTTAGTCCTTGATTCTTTTTTTGTCTATGTGGCGCAATAAAAACAAGTAAAATATTTACTAAACGAATTGATTGACATTAAGTAAAAGATTTAGTAAAATTATTTCATCAATACAAATTCAACATTTTGAAGGGAGTAATCTTATGAAAAAGCTATTCTTGTTATTGGTGTTTGTCATCGTATTTGGCCTAATGGGGTGTGCCAAGGATGAAACGCAAGTTTTGCGATTTGCCACTTGGGATTCCGAGGATACATTGGAAGTGCAGAAACAAATTGCAAAACGTTTTGAAGAACTTAACCCTGGCGTAAAAGTTCAGGTAGAAGGCTACGGCGATGGCTACGATCAGAAGATTGCAGCAGGTTTCGGCGCTAAAAATGCACCTGACGTCATGTATATGTGGGATTTCCCGACATACCATCAGTCCCTGCAGCCCTTGGAC
>CAYLNI010000192.1:4876-5274 GCA_964384705.1 uncultured Fusibacter sp. | reverse complement strand
TGCTCCCAATTGCTTATCATTTGATACTACAGTTATTCTAATTCAACAAAACTCAAACCACATCAATAATGATGTGGTTGTTTTATAACAAAATGGCGAACATTAAATCGAAAAAAGAGAAAATTTATCGTTTTTTGTGTCATTTTTCGCTTGACCAGGTCCCAAAATCATAGTAAAATGTGACTATTAGAATAGATAGCCAATATATTTTGGGTGATATGGACCCGATGTTTCTACCGAACGACCTTAAAATGTTCGACTATTGGACGAAGTGCCTCATATCATTAGGGTGCATTTTGTTTCCAATTAGTTTGACAACCGGTTCGTGCGGTTGTCTTTTTTATTTGCTATTATTTTCTTATCGCTTTCTGTTTTAATAAAAAAATAAATAATGAGGG
>CAYLNI010000192.1:0-4771 GCA_964384705.1 uncultured Fusibacter sp. | reverse complement strand
ATTTGTCAACCCTGTAATGCTTTCACAAACGGGCATTCCATGGGGCGCGGTATTCTTGGCGACGATTATTGCTTCAGCAGTTGGTACATTGATTATGGCATTGTTTGCTAACGTACCATATGCACAAGCACCAGGTATGGGTCTTAATGCATTTTTCACTTATACAGTTGTCTTCGCACTTGGTTTTTCTTGGCAACAAGCACTCGCAATGGTATTCCTTTGCGGTATGATCAACGTTCTTATCACCGTTACTAAAATTCGTAAATCCATTATAAAAGCAATCCCTTCTTCAATTCAACACGCTATTGGCGGTGGTATTGGTATTTTCATCGCTTATATCGGTATCAAAAATGCAGGTTTGTTATCATTCGTTTCAGATCCTGGAAAAAACATCGTTTTAGACAGCGGTACAGTGATTGCTGATGCAAGCATTATTCCAAGTCTTGTCAATCTTAATACAGCGCCTGTTTTATTATCACTTGTTGGACTTGTAATTCTCGTAACTTTATTAGTACTTAAAGTTAAAGGCGCTATCTTGATCAGCATCGTGACGACAACTTTACTTGGTATTCCAGCAGGCGTTGTCGATCTTTCTATGATCGGAACAACAGCAGGCGTAGGCGATGCATTCGCAGAGCTCGGTGGCGTATTTGGCGTAGCTCTCGGCAGCGAGGGTATGTTATCACTTTTCGCAGATGCTTCTAAAATCCCACTCGTTCTTATGACAATATTTGCATTCAGTTTATCAGATACATTTGATACAATCGGAACATTCATCGGTACTGGTAGAAGAAGCGGCATCTTCAGTGAAGAAGATGAAGCAACTATGGCTAGCAGCAGCGGTTTCAAATCAAAAATGGACAAAGCTTTATTCGCAGATTCAATCGCAACATCGATCGGCGCTATCGTTGGTACATCTAATACAACGACTTACGTTGAGAGTGCTGCTGGTATTGGTGCTGGTGGCCGTACAGGTTTAACGAGCTTAGTGACAGCACTTTTATTCATCGGTTGTATCTTCCTTGCACCTATAGCAGGTATTGTGCCTGCAGCTGCTACGGCTCCTGCCCTTATCGTCGTAGGTATTATGATGATGTCAGCATTCAGAGATATCAAGTGGGACGACCTTGATGAAGCGATTCCAGCATTCTTTGCTGCAATCTTCATGGCATTCTGCTACAGCATCTCTTACGGTATCGCAGCTGGTTTCATCTTCTACGTAATCGTTAAATTCGTAAAAAGAGAATTCAAAGACGTACATCCGATATTGTTAGTATCTGCACTTTTATTCGTGCTCAACTTCATTTTATTAGCGGTAATGTAGTCACAAGAGTTAACACATATCAAGTTGTTAAGACGTCGGTCATCCTTAGGATGGTCGGCGTTTTTTAAGTTATGAATGAGATGCTAACAATGTTTCAAAATTGTATTTTATTGATAGTATTGATTGTTGGATTTTGTTGTATAATGGTATAGTGAGCCTTTTATGATTCAATAATAAAAAATTAACGAAAGCATTCATTTAGGTAGAATATATGGAAATTCAGATGAATCATCAAATGGAAATAGTTAAAAATAATGTTTATTTTGTATCGTCAAATTATTTCGATGTCGCTAAGACACTTGAATGTGGACAATGCTTTAGATGGCAGAAAATGGCGGATGCTTATGTAGGTGTCGTGGCACAATCTGTACTCGTCATAGAGCCGTACGACGATGACAATCATATGGTTTCCATTTATGGAAATGCAATGACTTATGCTGAAATAGCACATTATTTTGATCTCGAAACAGATTATGCACACATCTTTCGTCAATTAGGCGCGATTGATGACCATATGAGCAATGCGGCAGCTTATGGCCAAGGCATCAGAATTTTAAATCAAGAACCGTTTGAGACACTGCTCTCATTTATCATATCGAGCAACAACAACATACCTAAAATCCGTATGACAGTAGAAGCTTTATCAGAAAAATTCGGGAAATACTTGGGAAACTATCAAGGAAAGCCCTACTATACATTTCCAGATCTCATGACACTTGCGTCTGCATCACTGGAGTCAGTAAATGTCAAAGCGATTGGTTATCGCGCAAAATCGATCTTCAACACCTGCAATCGATTGGTTGAAACGGCGTACGACTTACAAGAGCCCTTCCTCATGACCTATGAAGAAGCAAGAACATGGCTGACACAGTTTTATGGTGTAGGTGGTAAAGTAGCAGATTGTGTGCTTTTGTTTGCCTATGGTAAAATGGAGGCATTTCCCATCGACACATGGGTAAAAAAGATGCTAGGACAACTCTATGGCATAACATCTCACTATGATGCATTTGTTAAAGAAAAATTTGACAAATTTCCAGGCATGGCGCAGCAAATATTATTTTATTATATTCGGAATCTAAAGATCTAAAGTTGAAAAATAACGATTACGGAGGTACACTATGGATGTTTTTTTGGCACGACAGCCCATCTTTAATAGGAACAGGCATGTCGTAGCCTATGAAATTCTTTATAGAAGTGGTGCGAAAAATACATATGATATCGAAACGGATGGCGACAAGGCAACAACTTCCGTGGTCATTGATGCACTCATCAATTTTGGAATCAAGAAATTGACAGGTGGTAAGATGGCTTATATTAATTTCACGGGAAAGCTTTTGTATGATGATTTACATACATTGTTTGAAACGGACACTTTAACGATTGAGATACTAGAAACACAAGAAATTGACAGCGCTTTTATTGAAAAATGTAAAGAAATGAAGCAGCGTGGGTACGTGATCGCACTAGATGACTTTATTGGTGGCAATAAATTTGATCAGATTATGCCATACGTTGATATTTTGAAAGTCGATTTTCTCGCTTTGGATTCTGTGTCAAGGCAGCATATCGCTGAAACATATGCGCCTTTTGGGATCAAGCTACTCGCTGAAAAAGTCGAGTCACAATGGGATTTTGACGAAGCGAAGCGCTTTGGATACCACTTATTTCAAGGGTATTTCTTTGAAAAACCTGTCATGTGCAAAAGCAAGAGCATCAACGTATCAACCTATCGATATATGGAGATTCTAAAAGAAACGACTGGAGAGGTTCCAGATTTTAATCGATTGTCAGAAATTATAAAGAAAGACTTTTCATTGACATACAAATTGCTTAGACTCATCAATTCTCCCGCATTTTATACTGTGAGTGAAATTACATCGGTGAATCATGCACTAACACTACTTGGCATCAACGAAATTAAGAAATGGACGACACTCATCATGCTCAGGGACATCAGTTCGGATAAGCCTGATGAGTTGATACGCGTCTCGCTTGTCCGCGCCATTTTTGCGGAAAAATTGGCTAAGCGGTTCAAGCTAAGTGGCCGTGAGACGGAAGCTTTTCTTTTAGGCTTGTTTTCATTGATCGATACGATCATGGAAAAACCACTTTTCGACATCATTGAACCCCTACCGCTAAAGGAAGATCTCAAAGGGGCTTTAATGGGTGATCAAAATCAATTTCACACCATTTTGCAGTTCCTGCAGTACTACGAAATGGGCAATTGGGATTTGATTGTTGAAACTGCGAATCAAAAAAATCTAGACCATACATTGCTTTCGGACCACTATTTGGAATCTATCGATGAAGCGACAAAGCTTTTTGTTGAAATGTAAAGCCGATGTTCGCCACTTACTATTTGTTAGCACTCGTTTGTAGAGAGTGCTAAAAACATATTGATTTTTTTGTGCAAGTATTATATGATATAGGATAGAAAGCATTATGCTAAAATGCCTACATGAGGCTGAATCAAATAAGGAAATCTTGCGATTTCCATAAGTAATGAAACAGGAGGATATTTAAAAATGTTGAGACCAATTGGGAAACGCGTTGTTATTAAGAGACTTGAAGCAGAAGAAAAAACGGCAAGTGGCATCGTATTACCAGGCCAAGCAAAAGAAAAACCACAGATGGCGGAAGTCATCGCGGTTAGTACAGAAGTTGAAGACTTGAAGGTCGGCGACAAAATAGTGTTCAGTAAGTACAAAGGCGCTGAGATTAAAATTGACGGCGAAGAACTGATCATCTGTGATATCGTAGACGTATTAGCGGTTATTGAGTAGTTGGCAGTAAGCAAAACACAAAAATCTAACACAAAAATCTAACACGAAAATCAAGCAGCCATGTTAATCAGGCAAATATTGAAAAGTTTTTAAATAGGAGGCACAAGAAAATGGCAAAAGAAATTATGTTCGGCGAAGATGTCAGAAAGAAATTGGAAGCTGGCGTCGATAAATTGGCAAATACAGTAAAAGTGACATTGGGACCTAAAGGTAGAAATGTTATTCTCGATAAAAAATTCGGTGCACCACTTATCACAAATGATGGCGTTACAATCGCTAGAGAAATCGATCTTGAAGATCCATACGAAAACATGGGCGCTCAACTTGTCAAAGAAGTTGCAACGCGTACTAACGATGTAGCTGGTGATGGCACGACGACAGCGACATTACTTGCTCAAGCAATCATCAGAGAAGGCATCAAAAACGTTGCCGCTGGTGCAAATCCAATGATCTTAAAAACGGGTATTGAAAAGGCAGTTGTTGTTGCGGTTGATATGATCAAAAGCGAAAGCGTACTGATCGAAAACAAAAAAGACATCGCAGACGTTGCATCTATCTCTGCAGCAGATCGTGAAATCGGTGAACTTATATCAGAAGCTATGGAACGCGTTGGCAAAGACGGCGTTATCACTGTTGAAGAATCAAAAACATTTGGCACACAACT
>CAYLNI010000191.1:277-5444 GCA_964384705.1 uncultured Fusibacter sp. | reverse complement strand
TATCCGTTACGAAGGACATCCATGAGATCAAAAAAGATTATGCGCGCGTGATTTCTGGCCTTGAAAAGAGCATTAAAGAGTCACCTGTATACAGTATGGGGATAAAAGAGATCATTGAGATCATCATCTCATCGAACAAGAAGTACGCCTTAAGTCGAGACGTTCAGGTGAAGTTTCATCATAACATCGGCTTTGATTTTAGAACGACGGACCATTTGGCTGTCATATCGATCTTAAACAATCTCGTGACCAATGCCATTGAGGCATTTGATGGCAAGGGGAAAGTGTCTATTGAACAATATGTTGAGGAAAACAATGTGATTTTCAAGATTGAAGACGATGGTCATGGTATTGAAGCGCAGGACATCCCCCTCATATTTGAGGCCGGTTTTTCGACGAAATTCAACGAAAATAACGGCGTTATGGCTTCTGGAATAGGCCTGACGCATGTAAAGTATTTGGTTGAAGAATATTTGGAAGGTAGCATTCAGGTCCACTCGCTCAAAGACCACCAAACGCATTTTACGATTGCAATTCCGACACACATTCTATTTGCGCAAAATGATGTCTCAAGTGACGCATAATATTTGGAGGCGATATGAATTATAATTTTTTTCTGGTAGACGACGATGTGAGCGTCATCAGTATTCTTACAAAGATCATACTCAATAACAATTTAGGTGACGTCATAGGTAAAGCGACTGATGGTGATTTTGCCATACAAGAGATTACCAGACTAAAGCCTGATATCGTCTTGGTGGATTTGCTATTGCCAAAAAAAGACGGCATCACAGTCGTGGCCATGATCAAGGCGATATATCCTGATATTCCATTTATCATGATCAGTGAAGTTTACTCCAAAGATATGGTATCCAAGGCGTATGACTGTGGCATAGAGCTCTTTATCAATAAACCGATCAACGTCATAGAGGTCGTCAACGTCATCAAGCGCGTCGATGAGAAAGTAAAGATGAAAAAAGTGATCGATTCCTTTCAAACGGCCTTCCAAAACATGACGACGCTAAGTAGCGAAACGCCCGTAGCCGGCAAACAAGTGAACACGAGACTCGATGCTGCAAGGCAGATTTTTAATCAACTTGGCATTCTCAGTGAGGCGGGGACAAAGGACATCTCCTACATGCTTGAATTTGTTTTCGAGCAAAATGAACTGAACAAATATAACATCTACGATCACAAACTCAGCGACCTCTACGATTACGTATCCAACAAGTACGAGAAAGAAAGAGGTGAAGCCGTCAGCGATAAGACGATTGAGCAACGTGTGCGTCGTGCCATCGGTCAAGCGCTTGAAAATATTGCGGAGCTGGGATTGCACGATTATGAGCACCACCTCTTCGAAAGATTTGCGGCAACGCTCTTCGATTTAAAAGAAGTCCGAAAAGAGATGGATTTTATCAAAAAGAGTACCAAAGTGCGTGGAAAAATAAGCATCAAGAAATTTGTGTTTGGACTCATTGAGGAGATTGATTAAGTATGGAAATTGGAATTATGCAATTTCCTAGTATAAATCAGGAGGCTTTATGGAACATCAATACGAAAGAAAAAAGAGATTTATAGTGAATACGACCTATATTGTGATGATCATCCTAATTGTCTATATTCTCTTCAAATATGCGCTTGTCCTAGTTAGCCCATTTATATTCGCCTTTATCGTTGCGATGATACTAAAAAAACCATCTCGTTTTGTCGCACAAAGGCTCAGATTGCCCATAAAATTAGTAGCTGTCGTCTTTGTGCTGGTCTTTTACGCCACAATTGGCTTCATCATCTCATTTGCGGGAATAAAAATCATCGCTACAGTAACCGATATCATCTCAGGGCTACCTATTTTGTACGAAGAACAGTTGGCGCCGTTTTTGGTAAACCGTTTTGACGCAATAGAAGCGGCGATCTTCAGACTGGATCCAGCAATCGTAGATGCGCTCACGCAAGGATTTGATCAGTTTGTCAGTTCAATTGGCGAGAATATTTCCAGGATTTCAATATCCGTAGTCGGCGCTATTTCAGGTGTGGCAACGTCATTGCCAGGATTCCTCATAAGACTGTTGATCATGGTTATCTCGACGTTCTTCATTGCAAGTGATTATGAAGTCTTGACGCACTTTATACAAAGACAATTCACTGGAAAAGGTAACAACCTATTGAATCGCATTAAGCATTATTTGATTGACACGTTACTCGTGGTGATCCGCTCCTATGCGATTATTATGTCGGTCACCTTCGTGGAGCTATCGATTGGGTTATCCATTATCAATGTACCAAATGCCATTTTCATTGCACTGATCATCGCTTTGTTTGATATTATGCCGATCTTTGGTACAGGTGGTGTCATGATCCCTTGGACCATCATTTCATTCATACAAGGCGATATTAAACTCGGAATTGGTCTTTTAATCGTTTACGTGTTCGTCACAGTTGTTCGAAACATCCTTGAGCCAAAGATCGTCGGCAGCCAATTGGGTTTACATCCAGTTGTGACGCTCATGTGCATGTTTATCGGCGTCAATCTATTCGGCGTTCTTGGCCTGTTTGGTCTCCCAATCACAGTATCGCTTTTAAAACATCTCAATGACACGGGTGCCGTTAAGTTTTATAAATAAAATGGGAATTGTATTTGTTTTCAAAGTAAATGTTGTTATAATTAGAAGGGGAAATTTCCCCTTTTTTTTAGTGCAAAAAATATCGCCAGTCAAGCGATACGACCAATATTAATGCCAGTGTAACTGCAAATGGATATGAATTAGGAGATAAGAATGTCAAAAAGAGAAACGTTCAACATTGAATCAATGGAAACCTTGCTAACGCGAAACGACGACCACATCAGAGCGATTAAAGATATAAACGATGCGCATTTCACAGAAATTCACTATAGAAAAAAAGCGATTACGATCACGTATGGTTGTCAGATGAACGAGCACGACTCAGAAAAACTGAACGCCATGCTCACGGATATGGGCTATGATAGCACTAAAAAGTTTGAAGAAGCCGACCTCATCATTTTCAACACGTGCTGCGTGCGTGAAAACGCCGAGTTCAAAGTCTACGGCAACCTCGGTCACGTCAAGAAGCTCAAAGAAAAGAAAAAGGATCTCATCCTCGCCGTATGTGGCTGTATGATGCAGCAACCGCACGTCGTGACGCAGATCAAGAAAAAATACAAGTACGTCGATCTCGTCTTCGGTACACACAACTTGCACAACTTCCCAGCGCTCCTCGAGGAAACGCTGAAAGCCGATAAAAAGCACCAAGTGGTAGAAATTTGGGAGAACGAAGGCGACGTCATCGAAGGCCTAGCCGTCACGCGTAAGAAAGAGATCAAAGCATACGTCAACATCATGTACGGTTGCGACAACTTTTGCGCGTACTGCATCGTGCCTTACACAAGAGGCCGCGAGCGCAGCAGAAAGCCAGAGGATATTCTCGAAGAAATCCGCATGCTGGCTGCAGCTGGAACTAAGGAAATCATGCTCCTCGGTCAAAATGTGAACTCCTATGGTAAAAAAGGTCATACAGATATTGCTAGTTCAGATGTTGGAAGTATAGCTGACATGAGTACCGACACAGGCAGTAACGTCGATTTTGCGGACCTTTTGGCCATGGTCAATGAAATCGAGGGCATCGAACGCATCCGTTTCATGACGTCGCACCCAAAAGACCTCTCTCAGAAGCTGATTGAAACGATGGCGAAGTGCGAGCACGTATGTGAATATCTGCATTTACCCGTACAAGCTGGCAGTAACGACATACTGAAAAAAATGAACCGCAAATACACGAGAGAGCAATACCTTGACATAATCGATCGTGCGAAGGCCCTTATGCCAAACCTGGGTATTTCTACAGACATCATCCTCGGTTTCCCAGGTGAGACGGAAGAAGATTTCCAGGACACGCTGAACCTCATTGAGACAGTGGGTTATGATGCGGCATTTACGTATCTCTATTCAATCCGTACGGGGACACCAGCAGCAAAATTTGAAGATCAAGTTTCAGAAGATGAGAAGCACGATCGAATCAGACGCCTTTTAGAGGTGCTCAATCCTAGCATAACCGCTAAAATGCAGTCGATGCAGGATCAAGTGGTCGAAGTGCTCGCGGAAGACTATTCCAAGAGCTCACGAGAAGTCCTCATGGGCCGTACGCGCAATAACTTGACGGTGACATTTGAAGCGCCAGCAGAGCTGATCGGCAAACTCGTCGAAGTGAAAGTGACACGTCCAAAGAACTTCTCGCTCCATGGGGAAGTTGTTCGAGTAATTAGATAGAACAGCGGTTAAAAGATAAAACGATAAAAACGATAAAAACGATAAGTACCAAACACAAAATGCGATTGGAAGGCCACTATGATCAATATCGATAAATCCAGTTTAACCCCAATGATGCGTCAATACTTTGAAATCAAAGAACAATATATGGATGATATCTTGCTTTATCGTCTCGGTGACTTTTATGAGATGTTTTTCGACGACGCCATCAAAGCGTCACGGGAGCTTGAAATCACGTTGACTGCCAGAAACTGCGGCCTCGAAGAGAAAGCGCCACTCTGTGGTGTGCCTTATCATGCCGTGGATGGTTATATCAAAAAACTGGTGGACAAGGGCATTAAAATCGCCATCTGTGAGCAAATGGAAGACCCAGCGCTTGCAAAGGGCCTCGTCAAACGCGAAGTCGTGCGCATCATCACACCGGGTACCATCACGGATCCTGATATGCTGGATGCGGGCAACTACAACTACGTGGCGGCGCTGGCGCAAATGGAAACCAGCTTTGCCATCGCTTACTGCGATATCACGACGGGGATGCTTAAGACGACTGAGCTCGAATCGGTGGAAAAAGTCATCGATGAACTCATTAAAATTGAACCGAGTGAATTGATTGTTTCTGAGAAACTCAGATTGCCGCAGGCCATACTCAAACTCATCGAAGAGATGGGACTGACGACGACACCATATTTGGATCATGCGTTTCAGCCACATGCCGGTAAAAAAATCATTGAGCGCATCTTAAATGTATTCTCAGTGGAAAGCTTGGGATTTGACAGCGAGGCAGGGACGTTATGTGCCACTGGTGCGCTGCTTGCCTATGTCGAGGATACAGCGAAAGTACCGCTCAACCATTTTAATAAAGTGGAGCTCTACAACCATTCAAA
>CAYLNI010000191.1:0-265 GCA_964384705.1 uncultured Fusibacter sp. | reverse complement strand
CATGGTGCTAGACAAGTTCACGAGACGCAATCTCGAGCTTGTGGAAACCATGCGTAATAAAGATAAAAAGGGCAGCCTGTTATGGGTGCTCGACAAGACGTGTACCGCCATGGGCGCAAGGCGACTCAAAGCTTGGGTGGAGGAGCCATTGCTCGATCCCGAAGCCATCACAAAACGCCTCAATACAGTGGAAGTGCTCGTTGACGATTTGTTACTTCGCAGTGACCTACGAACGCATCTCAAGCAAATCTATGACCTCGAGCGT
>CAYLNI010000190.1:3447-5502 GCA_964384705.1 uncultured Fusibacter sp. | reverse complement strand
TGTCAATAGAATTGATACGTATAAATCAAACGGCCTTGCGCTTAAACTCGGTCTTGATCAAGTTCCTGCCATCGTCATCACAAAAGATGGGTTGATTACGGATAAACTATATGAGCTTAATACAAACCTAATTGCTTCAAAATTATAACAGTTTTATACAACGAACCCCAACCAAGACGATGGTCGTTAAGGTTGGGGTTTTTTATGTGCTCAAATTAATGATGCGATCTCCGATGCGTTTGGCTTCCTCAAGATCATGCGTCACAAAAATCACGGTTAAAGAACGCTTATTTTTTATTTCGATGATCAAATCCTGCAATTTTCGCCTTAAATTTGCGTCAAGGCTACTGAACGGCTCATCCATTAGCATAACTTTCGAATGACATACCAATGCCCGAGCAATACCCACTCTTTGCTTCATGCCACCTGACAATTCATGAGGTTTTTTAAATCGGTGCACATCTAGGGAAACTAAGTTTAAAATTTCGTCGAGAGCTACATTTGATAAATCGCTTTGTACCAAACGGATATTGTCTTCTACATTTTTCCATGGCAAAAGACTTTCTGATTCTTGAAATACAAATGGAAAAGGGATTCGATTGCCTTCAAATACTTGCGTATCATAAGTAATTTCGCCTTCAAAATCGTTATCGAGTTGTCCGATGAGATTTAGCATTGTACTTTTTCCCGCACCAGATTCCCCCATGAGCACTAAAATTTCATCCGAATAGACATCAAACGATATTTCGCTAAATATTTTCTTCCCTCCAAATATTTTAGTCACTTTCTCTACTTGAATGATTGATTTCAACGAAAGCCTCCAATTTCTTTGTTCTAAATAGAACGGATTCAAAAAAAATACCACATAAGGCAATAGCGATTAGGCCCGCGAACATCCCCGCTGTGTCCATATACATTCGTCGCTCATAGATCAACCACCCAAGTCCAGACTGTTTACCGACGATGCCAAAAATCATCTCTATACTAAGTAGTGCACGCCACCCTCTACTCCATGCAATCTCAAGACCTGCAATGATATCAGGCAAAATGCCCTCAAAATAAATATGGCGGATTTTTCTTATCCGCGGAATTTTGAAGGCAGTCATCATACGATGATATTTCATTTTAAGGCGATCCACCGCTAACACAATATTGGTCCAGAGTGGCCAAAGCATCGCGTGAATCATGATAACCATCATCGCGCTTTGAGAGATGCCAAGCCACAAAATAATGACTGGCAATATGGCAATCCCAGGGATAGGACTCGCGATTGCGTTCAACAATTCAGTATTGACTCTTATATATTCAAAACGCGCGCCTAAAGCGACAATTAATAGCGCCAATAACAAACTAAATATCATTGCGACGAGAACGATACCTATGCTATATAAGGCTTTTAAAAGAAGTGCATCATGTAAAGCTAGATCGAAAAACCTCACGAGAATCCCCTCAAGCTTCGGAAATAGTGCCTCTGGATAATGACCAGAATATGCCACAATCTCCCATAATAAAGCAAGTCCGATGATAAAACTTATTTTCATCAACATTTTTTTATATTTCATAAGTTTCCTTTTGAATCAGTTTTGACTTTCCCAAAAGAGGGATTGTGGTGTATACGTGTTTTTGATGGTTCCAGTTTCAGCCATAAATTCAACAAATCGGTCAATGCCCTTAACCTCTGTTGTGAACGTCATTTGGTCTTCATAAAGAAAAGCATTAAGTGCTTCTGGTGTGTATTCATAGACTTCAGCCAGAATTTTGATCGTTTCTTCTTTGTTTTCAGTCATATAGTTTATTGAATCTTCCATTGCTTTTACAATGGCATCATAGACTTTCCGATCTTCATATAGGGGCTCTTGACAAATGCCTACGATAAAGGTGAATGCATCACCAAAGCAAGCTTCACCATCAATCAGCACACGTGCATTTTGATTTTTCAGATCTTCTTGAAGGTATGGCGGTGTCGTGAAATGGAGCTGTGTTGAATCGCCTGAAGTGAAGGCTGTAACGCCATCTGGATGCGCCAAGGCGATAATCTGATCATCAAAAGCATTG
>CAYLNI010000190.1:3165-3429 GCA_964384705.1 uncultured Fusibacter sp. | reverse complement strand
TTTGCAACAATATATGCTGAATGCTCCCAGGTTGGGGCAAAATAATTTTATGTTGCTCCGTCAAATCAGCAAGGCTTTGTAAAGAAGCGTCTTTAGTTACCAATGCCACTTTACTTTCAGATAGGCCAGAGATGATCTTCCATTTCATGCCATTGTCCATACCCAGCAGAAAAGGTGGAATGCCCACAAAGCCAACGTCTAAATCTCCAGATAACATTGCTTCTCTAATCGCCGTTGTATTTCCAAATTTTTTCCATGTCACTT
>CAYLNI010000190.1:0-3099 GCA_964384705.1 uncultured Fusibacter sp. | reverse complement strand
GCGTAAGCAATCCCAAATTGATCGGCTAATATAAGTTCTTTTCTCAACGCACTTGGAGCCACGTCATTTCCAGCACTAGTACACCCTATTAACATCGATGAGAGTAATATTATACCTAATACTAGTATTGTAATTTTTCGATTCACTTTTGTCATATTATTCACCACATGACCCTTTCATGCTCTTATGTACACCACTCTATTATACAATACCTAACATCAAAAAAATAAAAAAGATTCTACATAATCTCTGACTTTGCGCCAAATAATCATGTAAAACCTTAGTCTACAATGCCATTCATTTTTTTTAGTAAGACCAATAAAGCGTCCTTATCTTCTTGAGTCAATCTTCCAAAGACATCTTCAAGCAGAAAAAGGTGTTGCTCGAAAACTGGTCCTATTAATGTGCGTCCAGCCTCAGTCAAACCAATGACAAAAGCTCTTCTATCGTCCTCGTTGACATGCCTAGTAATCAAACCTTCTTTTTCAAGGTTTCTGATCACCACAGTCATATTCCCACTTGTTGATAGCGTTTTGTCAATTAGTTCGCAGATTTTCAAATCCCCTAGGTGATATAAAACTTCCAACACACCAAACTGAGCAGTCGTTAGATCATATGGTGTAAGAAAATTTTGTATTGCCCTTGCAAAGGACGTCTGTGTTCTCGACAATGCGATGACAAGTTTTAAATTTATTGAGTTGTCTTCCCCGTAATCAGTTTGTTTTCTCATAAAGATAGAATATCACTAACTAGTATGAAAGTCAATAAATTTCACTTAACGTTCTCAACAAGAGCGTTGTAAATTGCATCCATCTTTTCTGGTGTTGCATTGAAGATGAATTTTTTGCCCTCATATTCAAAATAAATATAGTCTTTGTAATCCGTGTTCAAAAATAGAGTCACAGCGCCTAACGTTTCGAGTTTAAAATGTCCCTTTAGATGTGCCCCTATTGCAGCGCCATTGGTTCGCATCAAAATTTTTGGTAACTCTGACAGTCGCTCCAAATTTTCCACTTTACCATAGTCATAGGTGTCACCGTACATGCCTTTAATTTCAAAATTAGCATCACTGATGATGACCTCAAGCGGCCTAGAAGAATAAATCATAAGTCCAGCTACCACGATGAGAATAAGACCTGTAAAACTTAGGGGCTTCAACATTTGCTTTAGCGCACCTGGCTTCATTTTGTGATTTTCATCAAACAGATTGCCGTCATAACGCTGCAGGAATATGAGCATGAATACAATGGATATTGCAATAATGACGAATACTGGCGTCACACTAAACTTAATCCCCATATATTTTAGAATAGATGTGAGGATCAATAAAGTTCCGTCAAAATAAAAGACGATTCCCATGACTTTTGCAATGCTTCGGACATCGACATTAGCCCTTTTTTCAACTGGCATGGTATTGTAACCCGAGATCAGAAAATGCATTTTAAAAACGTGAACCGCCAATCCCATGACGATTAAAAGTAAGCCAATAAAAGCGTATAACCACATAGACACCTCCAAAAGTGTTTCTATGTCCGTTATACGCCCTGTTTATTAAAAAAGTCTTAAAGGGGGATAAAACTTTTATTGGTATGGAAGTGCTAATTCGCCAATTGCTCTTGCAAATTTGCAACTCGCGCACGCATGATATTGATTAGAGAAGTCGAGCTACCAGTCAAACTCATACCGCCTCTCATACCGCCATTTCCAGGTGGTAGTGCGCCATTTTCAGGTGCTGGTCTCATGCCATTTGGTATTTCTCCGTTTGGCATTTCTCCTTTTGGCATCGGTCGTTCACCAGATGGAAGAGCTGTGTTTTCGGAGGCACTTGTATTTGCATCTGAGTCGCTGTTCTCGCCCACGCCCTTGTCCATGCCCATGAAGCCGCCTTCTTCATTAGCTTCTACCGGTCCATCTTCTTGATAGGTCGTGACCAAATCGAATTGTTCAATTGTACCAAACTTTGTTGGATCCGCCTCAACACTCGATCTGATAAGTGTCTTAAGCGCTGAAACTTCGGTTTCAAAATCTTCTAGAATCGTCAAATAGTCTTCAATAATTTCATAATACCGCGCTTTATAGTCTTCCACTTCAAGCAAATTTTGTATGAGTGGCACCTTGTCCAGCGATGTCCCCGATATAGGTGTATCAATGTCGATCGTTGACAAAGCGCCACCTTGGAAGCCGCCGAATGCCATGTTGAAGTCCCAAGGAATAACGTTGAACTGGCCAGATTGGTTATATAGATAATAATTCTGTGCAAACGAGCCATTGTAGCTGTCATAGTTTTCGAGTACCGTATTGGCCGCAATGTATTTGAGAGCGCTGTCTACATTTAACACGGATTCAATTTCGCCTTTTTCACCATCTGGCATCTCGTTCAATATTTTTATGAAATTTGCCAAGTCGGTTTTGGTTTCGTCGTCACCGTTTTTTTGTTCTGAGCTTTTATAAGCTTCATCGGTTTCATAAATCAGTGTGCTACCTTGCTCTTGTTTATAGAGGTTGCCTTCATTCTCGCCAAAAGTCCTATTCAAATAGCTGTCTTCGATGGCTTCGACCATAAGGTACAACCCATAGAGTTCGCCATTTATGGACACTTCCACAAAGCTCGAAAGTGGCACCGCCAAACCCGCTTCCCCCATAATCTTGTAACTTAGATACTCACGCATGTAGGAGGCATCTGAGAACATATTGTTCAGAACAAACTCATCCAAGCCAAGCAAAGTCTGATCTTCCACGTACTCATCGAGTTTGATCTTAAAACTGAATCGATCTGATTCTGAGGAAGCAACCGATTTCAATGAGGAATTGCCCTTTGTTCGTATGCCAGCTGTATCTGCCACCACGCCATCTATTGTCACTTTGGCTTCATGATAGATTTCATCTTCGGGATTGGCCAAAATATCCGCCCAATCGTCTTCTGTTATTGTGACATCAATGGCATGCACGATCCCTTCCTCAAAAAGAGTTTGGTAGTCCGCAACGGCTTCAATGTCAGTGTCAGTGTCAGTTTCAGTTTCAGCTTCTGTGGTGCTGATGACGGCTGCTTGTAGGCCTGCTTCTTGACTTGTTTGTGTACAACCTGTTCCAATAATAGCT
>CAYLNI010000189.1:5309-5544 GCA_964384705.1 uncultured Fusibacter sp. | reverse complement strand
ATCAAAGTGGCTGGTAAAAAAGTTTTGATCGTAACAGGTGATGTTGAACAAAACGTCATTAAAGCTACAAGCAATCTTGAAGGTATCAAAACAACATTTGTTGGCGAAATAAATGTATATGACATCTTAAACCATGATTTCTTCGTAGTTACAAAAAGTGCAGTAGAGAAATTTGAGGAGGTGTATGCATAATGAGAACTCCTTATGATGTTATTATAAGACCAATCGTAACAGA
>CAYLNI010000189.1:3536-5258 GCA_964384705.1 uncultured Fusibacter sp. | reverse complement strand
ATGCAAACAAAACCGAAGTCAAAAAAGCAGTAGAAGCTGTTTTCGGCGTTAAAGTCGAAAAAGTTAATACATTGCATGTAAAAGGCAAGCTTAAGAGACAAGGTAAAACACAAGGTTATACAAGAAGCTGGAAGAAAGCGATTGTAAAATTAACTGCTGACAGTAAAACAATCGAATTCTTCGAAGGCATGTAATCATTAAAGATTCGAAGGAGGTATAAACAATGGGTATCAAAAAATTTAAACCGACTTCACCTGCTAGAAGACAGATGACTATGTCTACTTTTGAAGAAATTACCAAAAAACAACCAGAGAAAGCTTTAGTTGTTGCTTTGAAAAAGAATTCAGGTAGAAACAATCAAGGAAAGATCACTGTTCGTCATAGAGGTGGCGGTACCACTGTAAAATATAGAATTATTGACTTCAAAAGATTGAAAGATAACGTACCTGCTAAAGTTTCTGCTATCGAGTACGATCCAAACAGAAGCGCAAACATTGCACTTTTAGTTTATGCAGATGGTGAAAAGAGATACATTCTTCATCCAAACGGCTTAAAAGTAGGCGATGTCATTCTTTCTGGCGAACAACAAGATATCAAAACTGGCAATGCAATGCCACTTATGAATATGCCTGTTGGTACAATCGTTCACAATATCGAGATGAAGCCTGGTAAAGGTGGCCAATTAGTCTGATCTGCTGCTAACTCTGCACAACTCACGGCTAAAGAAGGCAAATATGCACTTCTTAGATTACCATCTGGCGAAACGAGATACGTAAGAAAAGAATGTAGAGCGACTATCGGTCAAGTTGGCAATATCGATCATGAGAATATCTCAATCGGTAAAGCGGGTAGAACGAGACACATGGGTATTAGACCTACAGTCAGAGGTTCGGTAATGAACCCTAACGATCACCCTCACGGTGGTGGTGAAGGTAGATCACCAATCGGTAGACCAAATCCTGTTACGCCTTGGGGTAAACCAGCACTTGGTTACAAAACTAGAAAGAAAAGCAATCCAAACGATAAGTACATCGTTTCACGTAGAAAGCAATAATTTCGTAAACTGAAAGGAGGACATATTCAATGAGTAGATCTCTTAAAAAAGGTCCTTTTGTCCATAAAGGTCTGTTGAGAAAAATTGATGAGATGAACGCAGCTGGAGAGAAGAAAGTTCTCAAAGTTTGGTCAAGATCATCAACAATTTTCCCACAAATGGTTGGTCATACAATCGCAGTTCATGATGGCAAAAAACACGTTCCTGTATATGTAACTGAAGACATGGTTGGTCACAAACTCGGTGAGTTTGCTCCAACGAGAACTTTCAGAGGACATGCAGGCGATAAGAAGAGCAAATAAGTTCAATAATCCGAAAGGAGGTACTAAGAATGCAAGCAAGATCGGAAGCTAAGCACATTAGAATTTCTCCTCGTAAAATGAAGCCTATCGCTGATTTGGTAAGAGGTAAAAATGTTAAAGATGCACAAGCTATATTAAAGTTTACACCTAGAAAAGGCGCTGAAATATTCTTGAAAGTATTAAACTCGGCTGTAGCAAATGCTGAGAACAACCATCACATGGATGTAGATACTTTGATCGTTAAAGACATCTACGCAAACCAAGGACCAACGTTAAAAAGATGGAACGCAGGATCAATGGGTAGAGCAAATCCTGTGTTAAAAAGAAGTAGTCATGTTGGCGTTGTTGTCGCTGAAAAAGAGTGTA
>CAYLNI010000189.1:1368-3508 GCA_964384705.1 uncultured Fusibacter sp. | reverse complement strand
GGGTCAAAAAGTTAGCCCACACGGACTCCGAGTCGGAGTCATCAAAGATTGGGACTCAAAATGGTATGCAAATAAAAAGAACTTTGCGGACTTGTTATTTGAAGATTACGAAATACGCAAGTATGTTAAGAAAAGACTTTTCACAGCTGGTATCTCAAGAATTTATATCGACAGAACAGCTAATGACAAAGTTCATGTAAATATCTTTACTGCTAAGCCAGGTATGGTTGTCGGTAAAGGCGGCGAAAACATCAAAGTTCTTAGAGAAGAATTAGAAAAATTAACTAAGAAATCTATTCAATTAGATATTTCTGAAGTTGACAATGTAGATGTCGATGCACAACTTGTTGCTGAAAACGTTGCTTTCTCTCTTGAAAAAAGAGTTTCATTTAGAAGAGCTATGAAACAAGTAATGGGTAGAGCTATGAAATCTGGCGCTGAAGGTATCAAAGTTCAAACATCTGGTCGTTTAGGCGGCGCTGAGATGGCTAGAACTGAAGGATATTCTGAAGGCAATGTACCTTTATCAACTTTAAGAGCTGATATTGACTACGGATTTGCAGAAGCAGATACAACATTCGGTAAGATTGGTGTTAAAGTTTGGATCAATAAAGGCGAAGTGTTACCAAGCATTAGTGAAGAAACTAGACTCAGCAGAAAAGAAGCTAGAAAAGTCACTGATAAGCGTCCACAAAAGCCTAGAAATGCAGGTACTGCTCCTAACAGAGGACCAAGAAAGCCACAAAGAAACAATAACATTTAATTCAAGTTTTGTGAAAGGAGGCTATTAACCATGTTGATGCCTAAAAGAGTAAAACGCCGTAGAGTTCACAGAGGCAGAATGTCTGGTACTGCTCAAAAGGGAAATACAGTATCATACGGAGATTACGGTTTAGTTGCGCTTGAGCCAGCTTGGCTTACAGCGAATCAAATAGAAGCAGCCAGAATTGCAATCAATAGAAGAATCAAAAGAGGCGGAAAGGTTTGGATTAAAATCTTCCCTCATAAGCCTGTTACGCAAAAGCCTGCTGAAACACGTATGGGTGCTGGTAAAGGTTCTCCAGAATATTGGGTAGCTGTTGTTAAACCAGGTAGAGTACTTTTTGAACTTGCAGGTGTAGATGAAGAGTTAGCAAGAGAAGCGATGAGACTTGCTGCTAACAAATTGCCAATCAAATGTAAATTCGTTAAGAAGGACGACGCTATCGAAAAGGGTGGTGAATAAAGTTGAAAGCAAATAAAATTAAAGAAATGACTTCTCAAGAATTAAATGAGAAAATGGTTGAGTTGAAAAACGAGCTTTTCAACTTAAGATTCCAATTAGCTACAGGGCAATTAGATAACCCGATGAAAATCAAAGCTATTAAAAAAGATATTGCTCGTGTTAATACGATCTTGAGACAAAAAGAGATCCAAGCATAGGCAAAGGAGGTTACGCTGTGGAAAGAGGCAGTCGAAAAGTTAGAGTTGGTTACGTAACTAGCGATAAAATGGATAAAACTATTGTAGAAGAATTCATTCGTCACCCGCTCTATGGAAAAAGAGTAAAAAGAACAAAGAAATTCAAAGCGCATGATGAAGAAAACACATGTGGCATTGGCGATAAAGTAAGAATTATGGAAACTAGACCACTTAGTAAAGACAAAAGATGGAGACTAGTTGAAATCGTGGAAAAAGCTAAGTAGTTTAGCGAGAGGAGGAAAAAAGCATGATCCAAAACGAAACTCGTTTAAGAGTTGCTGATAACTCTGGTGCGAAAGAAATACTCTGTATCCGCGTATTAGGTGGTTCTAAGAGAAAATATGGTAACATCGGAGATGTTATAGTAGCGGCAGTTAAAAATGCAACACCTGGTGGAGTTGTCAAGAAAGGTGATGTCGTTAAGGCAGTTATCGTAAGAAGTGTCTTCGGTTTAAGAAGACCAGACGGCAGCTATGTCAAGTTTGATGAAAATGCGGCTGTAATTATAAAAGACGATTTATCTCCAATAGGAACGCGTATCTTCGGACCTGTTGCTAGAGAGTTAAGAGACAAGAAGTTCATGAAGATCGTTTCTCTAGCTCCAGAAGTTCTTTAAACTTAGGAGGTGTAGTAAATGTACATTAAAAAAGGCGATACTGTTATCGTTATTGCTGGTAAA
>CAYLNI010000189.1:0-1342 GCA_964384705.1 uncultured Fusibacter sp. | reverse complement strand
GTAAAGTATTAAGCGTAAACCCAACAACTGAAAGAGTTATCATCGAAAACGTGAACATGGTGACAAAACACCAGAAGCCATCTATGAAAGTTCAACAAGGTGGTCGAGTTCATCAAGAAGCAGCAATCCATGTATCAAATGTTCTTTTATTCGACGCGAAAGCTAAAGCGGGTACTAGAGTGAAATTTAAAGATTTAGAAAACGGAAAAAAAGTCAGAGTATCAGTTAAAACTGGTGAAGTTCTAGACTAATCCCAGTAGGAAAGGAGGTTTGACTCATGGCAAGATTTAAGGAAAAATATCAAAATGATGTTGCGAAAGCATTAATGGAGAAATTCGGCTATAAAAGCGTTATGGAGATCCCTAAAATTGAAAAAGTTGTTATCAATATGGGTCTTGGTGACGGTAAAGATAATCCAAAAGTTATCAAAGCCGCAGTTGATGAATTAGCGACTATTTCTGGACAAGCGCCAGTTATCACTAAAGCTAAGAAATCAGTTGCAAACTTCAAAGTGAGAGAAGGCATGAGCGTTGGTGCTAAAGTTACACTTAGAGGCGAAAGAATGTATGAGTTTGTCGACAGATTTATTACAATTGCGTTGCCTAGGGTTAGAGACTTTAGAGGCGTAAATGCAAATTCATTTGACGGTAGAGGCAACTATACTTTAGGCATCAAAGAGCAGTTAATATTCCCTGAAATCAATATCGATAAGGTTGAGACTGTTAGAGGTATGGATATCACATTTGTTACAACTGCAAAAACTGACGAAGAGGCAAGAGAATTATTAAAATTAATGGGAATGCCATTCACGAAGTAAGGAGGGATTTACATTGGCTAAAACCAGTCTTAAAGTTAAACAAGCAAGACCACAAAAATACTCAACTAGAGAATACAATAGATGTAGAATCTGTGGAAGACCACACGCTTATTTGAGAAAATTTGGAGTTTGCCGTATCTGTTTCAGAGAGATGGCATACAAAGGACAAATTCCAGGTGTGAGAAAAGCAAGCTGGTAAGAAATCGGAAGGAGGTAATTACTCATGGCTATGACAGATCCAATTGCTGATTTACTAACGCGAGTACGTAATGCGAATATGGTAAAGCATACATCGGTAGATGTACCAGCATCAAACGTTAAAAATAAAATGGTTGAAATCCTCTTAGAGGAAGGATACATTAAAGGGTTCGACATCATAGAAGATGGCAAACAAGGACTCATTAGAATCGAACTTAAATACGGTGAAAACAAAGAAAGAGTTATCACTGGCTTGAAGCGTATCTCTAAACCAGGTTTAAGAGTTTACGCAAAGAAAACTGAGATCCCTAAAGTATTAGGTGGATT
>CAYLNI010000188.1:0-5571 GCA_964384705.1 uncultured Fusibacter sp. | reverse complement strand
GACGATCGTTCCTGGATAATCGTGTAAAAATCCCTCGAGCCATTTGATGGCAGCTATGTCGAGGTGATTGGTGGGTTCATCCAGAAAGAGGATGTCAGGCTTTTTAAGCAATAATCTGGCAACACCTACGCGTGATTTCTGTCCACCACTGAGCTGATTGATCGGCCTGTTATACTCGGCTTCAGTAAAACCAAGGCCTGAAAGGACACCGCGTATTCTGCTACTGATGGAATAACCGTCAAGTTGGTCAAATTTTTCTTGAAGGTGACTATAGGTATCTAAAATTGATTCGCTATGATCTTCCTGCATCTGTACTTCGATTGCCCTGAGTTGTTGTTCAATCGCATAAATATCAGAGAAGACCTCCTCACAATAATCGTAAGCGGAATGAGAAATGTCAAGATTGGTATTTTGTTCAAGATAGCCGATCGTCATCTCACGTGCTATAAAAAGCTCGCCAGAATCTTTTGATTCAATACCCATGAGAATTTTCATGAGCGTTGTTTTGCCAGCGCCATTAACGCCAATAAGGCCAATTTTATCTTTGGCATTGACCGTAAATCCGACATCTTCTAAAATTGGCTTAATACCGAAGGTTTTGTTCACACCGGTACAGGAAAGTGCTATCATAAGGACCTCTTTTATATTATGAAATCGAATAATTCCAAGTTATTTGTGTTTTTCACATGCAAATGCCATATAAATTTTATAAAATGGATGCAAGTCACTAGATATTATAACGTAAATCATATAAAATAAAAAGAGATTCGAGCGTCTAAATGTCTTGTTAAGTATTTGACAGTCTTTCGTTTGAAGTGGTATAATTCAATATAATAGTTTTTCAATGAGGTGAAAAAATGAAGGAAAAGAATATCTCGGTTGCAGTAATTAGACGGTTACCAAAATACCACCGTTATTTAAAAGAAATGCTGGACAATGATATAAAGAGAATCTCATCAAAAGAACTTAGTAAAATGATCGGCTTCACAGCTTCTCAAATCAGACAAGATCTAAACAATTTCGGAGGCTTTGGCCAGCAAGGATACGGCTACAACGTCGAGGATCTTTATAACGAAATAGGTAAAATTCTTGGCTTGACAAGAGAATACAACGTCGCCATAGTTGGAGCGGGAAATCTTGGACAAGCACTCGCAAATTACTCAAGCTTTGATAAGCTTGGTTTTAAATTGCAAGCTATGTTCGATGTCAATCCAAAATTGATCGGTTTAAAAATCAACAATGTCAAAGTGCTCGATATGGATCAATTTGAAGATTTTGTTAAGGCAAACAATGTTGAAATCGTCTACATATGTACGAGCAGAGATGGCGCACAAAACGTTGCAGATAAGATTCAAAAGACTGGTATCAGAGCAATTTGGAATTTTGCACCGGTAGATTTGAAGATTAAACCTGGCGTTATTGTGGAAAACATTCATTTGATTGACAACTTACTCACAGTTTCTTATTTCTTAAAAGAAAAGATTGAAAAGTAGTCAGATTTTTTGTTCGATAAAAAAAACAAACAAGTTAGTGGGATAAGGGATGACCTTATTCCTTTTTTTTGTTAAAATGTAAGATAGGGATAGTTTCAAAACAGAGAACAAAAAATACAGGGAGGTTCAAAATGAAAGAAGTTGTTATAGTTAGTGCAGTACGTACAGCGATTGGTTCATTTGGCGGCACGCTTAAAGATATTACGCCTGCCGATCTCGGTGCAACTGTCATAAAAGGTGCACTTGAGAAGATCAATCTCGCACCTGAACAAGTAGAAGAAGTTATTTTAGGTTCAGTGATTCAAGCTGGTTATGGCCAAGGTGTTGCACGTCAGGCATGGGTGAAAAACGGATATCCGGTTGAAATACCTTGTACGACGATCAACATGATCTGTGGTTCAGGCCTTAAAGCGGTCTCTTTGGCTTATCAAGCAATCGTATCAGGAGATACAGACGTCATTATCGCTGGTGGTACAGAAAATATGAGTATGGCGCCATATGTTATCAAAAGCGGTAGATGGGGACAAAGAATGGGTAACGGAGAACTTTATGACACAATGGTCATGGATGGCTTATGGGATGCATTCAATAACTACCACATGGGCGTAACAGCAGAAAATGTTGCGACAAAGTGGGACATAACAAGAGAAGAACAAGACGAGCTTGCATATAATTCACAGAGAAAAGCAGCCGAGGCCAGATTATCTGGAAGATTCAAAGACGAAATCATCCCCGTGATGATTCCAAATAGAAAAGGTGATCCGACGCGTTTTGAAGACGATGAATATATAAAAGAAACGACACCTGAAAAGTTAGCGGCACTTAGACCTGCATTCAAAAAAGAAGGCGGCACAGTAACAGCTGGTAACGCATCAGGTATCAACGATGGCGCATCAGTCGTTGTGCTCATGAGTAAAGAAAAAGCAGATGAACTCGGACTTAAGCCACTTTGTACGATCGTATCGCATGCATCGGCAGGCGTTGATCCTAAGATTATGGGTATCGGCCCTGTTCCGGCGACGAAAAAAGCACTTGCTAAAGCTGGTCTTAGTTGAAGATTTAAGTTTGATTGAAGCAAATGAAGCCTTTGCCGCACAAGCACTTGCTGTTGGTAAAGAACTTGGTTTTAACAAGGAAATCGTCAATGTAAATGGTGGTGCAATCGCACTTGGCCATCCAATCGGCGCATCTGGTAACAGAATTTTAGTTACATTGATTCATGAACTGATCAAACGCGATGGCAAATACGGCTTGGCAACACTATGTATCGGTGGCGGTATGGGTGAAGCCATCATCATCAAACGATAAATATGGAAATTAGGGGTGCGTATGGCAAATTATACGCGTGAGATCGCGCATATGTTGGATCGTCTGAATACAAAGACCTTGTCACAAGATAAAGAGGGGTACTTCAGAAATCACCTAAAAGTAAAAATCAATTTGCTTGAGATGCTCATGATCAAACAGATAGGCGAGCATGGTGAAATCAGATTAAATCAACTTATCAAAGTGATGGAAGTCGATCGCAACCTCGTGACGACAACCCTAAAAAGATTGATCGGCCTTAAATTGCTCCAAAAAAAACCAGATGGAACGGATGGAAGAGGTCAAATCGTTTCGATGTCGCCTTTGGGTAGGGAGCTTTACCAAGACTTGCTCAAACAACAGCAGTTGGAACTGGATTTTATCTTAAATGACGTAACTATCAACGAAGAAAAAACGATCCTCAAGTTTATCAGTAAAATGGTACAAGTCCATACGGATAAATATGAAATTAAATAAACGGGTTTTCAAGTGATTTTTAAGCGGTGTTCAATATGTGAACGCCGCTTTTTTGTATTTCGGAAATTTCACTTGAAGTTATAGAATTAAAGGCGTACAATCAATCTTGCTTATATTTGTGGTGATGGAGGAATTATGGATAATACGATTATTCAATCGGCCGATCAACTCATGCAACTCGTTGGATTGGTTATTTTGGCAGGACTTATATTTACAAAAATTAGTCATATAGTAAAGTTGCCAGATGTAGTGCTTTATATTCTCGCAGGCATTTTATTGGGACCGAACTTACTCAACTGGGTGAACATTGACACGTATCCTGTGGAAAATCAGTTAATATTATCATTTGGTGCTGCCTATATATTATATGATGGTGGACGGGAGATTGATTTAAAGATACTCAATAAAGTAAAGGTTTCAGTTGGCTTGCTAGCAACGATAGGTGTCTTTATATCGACTATTATTGTAGGATTTTGCGCAAAAATCGTCTTTGATATCCCTTTAGAATATGCATTACTCATGGGTGCAGTTATCGCATCAACTGATCCATCTGTGTTAGTGCCACTCTTTAAGAAAATGAAAATCAGCAGCAAACTGAAACAGACGATCATTTCTGAATCTGCTTTCAATGATGCTGCAGGCGCTGTGGTAACTTTTTCAATCCTTGGCGTAATCATGGGTGGTGAGTTCTCAGTTTCAGATAGCTTATTAGAGCTATTCAAAACGATAACAGGTGGCTTATTTGTAGGTGCGACAATCGGTTATTTGACGCATTTGCTCATCGATGAAAAAAAGAAGGGAGTACTCAAAGACCATACCGCTGAACTGATATTGGTATCGGTCATTGGTGCGTATCTGATCGCTAACCATTTTGGATTTAGCGGATTCATGGCTGTATTTATTGTGGGCATGTTCTGCGGTAATAAAAAAATGTTCGACTTCTGGATTCCAGAAGAGTCATTTCAAACCCATTTGCGCTTTAAAGAAATCCTCACGATTATTCTAAGAATGATGATCTTCGTGTTGTTAGGCACACACCTTGATTTTCAAAATCTGTTTGCTAACTTAGGTCCAACGCTGATCATCGTCGGGGTTTTGATTTTCATAGCTAGACCGATATCCGTCATAATTTGTGTTATCGGTGATAAAAAGGCACAGTGGACATGGAAAGAGATTGTCTATATGATGTGGGTCCGTGAAACAGGTGTTATTCCTGCGGCACTTGCCGGTATGCTCATGACCTCGGGTGTCCTTCACGCTGACATCATATCGTCCGTAACATTTGCCACGATTTTAGTGACACTCACATTCCAGGCGAGTACTTCAGGATTCCTCGCTAAAATTTTGAAATTGGAAGAGTAAGAGTCAGCATAAAAATTAATCTATATTATAGAAGGAAAATAAAAAAGGGACTTCCATTTGGAAGTCCCTTTAAGTTTAATAACTATTCAGGTTGTGGTGCGTCAACTGGACAAACGTTAGCGCAAGCGCCACAATCGATACAGTCAGCATTGATTACGTAGATGCTGTCACCAGCTGAAATTGCGTTTACTGGACATTCTGGCTCACAAGCGCCACAAGAAATACAAGAATCGTTAATTACGTACATAATAGAACCTCCCAATTTAAATTAAGTGTGATACAACTGAAACTGATACCTCATTATAATACCCTTGTTAATAAAAGAACAACGTCATATAAAAAATAAATGGTCAAATTCGTACAAATACAATGATAATCATTATTAATGTGGAAATGAAATTTTGTTGCTGACGGGATGGAAAACGTCCTATAGGGCCTTCAAAATTGTGTGGATTATTTCAAAAAGTTTATAGATTTAAAACGCTTTATGGTTTACACTATAGGTGGATTGTGTTAAGATAAAAACGTTAAAGAGATTAATATTTTTTTAACAAACTTAACGCAAAGGTAAGAGGCCGAAAGGCTTAAAGGGAAACCTTATATCATTTTTTAAAAGGAGATGTTCGATATGAGCTACATTCATGAGGTATTTGAGCAAGTCAAAGCTAGAAATGCAGAGCAACCAGAATTCTTACAAACAGTTGAAGAAGTTTTTAAATCTTTAGAGCCTGTAATTGCGAAACATCCAGAGTTTGTTAAAGCTAATCTTCTCGCTAGAATGGCAGAACCAGAAAGACAAATTATGTTTAGATGCCCTTGGGTAGACGATGCTGGTAACCTTCACGTAAACAGAGGTTTCAGAGTTCAATTCAACGGCGCTATCGGACCTTACAAAGGTGGTATCAGATTCCATAAATCAGTAAACCTTAGCATT
>CAYLNI010000187.1:2768-5576 GCA_964384705.1 uncultured Fusibacter sp. | reverse complement strand
TGAGATTCAAAAGTTTGTGCCTCAAATGTATTATGGTCTAACGACTATGGCGAAAGGCATTCACTTGACGTGGTTTGATCAGAAAAGCCAGACGACGCAATCCTTTGATAAAGATAAGATTGAACAGATGTTGCAAAAACTCAAAGGCATGGATATCGTGATTGATAAAATAGAAAAATCTCTGAAGAAGACCTATGCACCTAGCCTTTATGATTTAACTGAACTTCAAAGAGAAGCGAATAAACGGTACGGTTTTTCTGCTAAACAGACGCTCAATATCATGCAAAAGCTTTATGAATCGCATAAAATACTGACATATCCACGAACGGATTCGAGATTTATCTCAAGTGATATCGTACCAACGCTTAAGGATCGAGTCAAAGCATGTGGACTTGGTCCACTCGGCATATTTGCCGGTCAAATTCTGAAGGCACCGATTCAAACGAATAAATCTTTCGTGGATGACACAAAAGTCACGGATCATCATGCTATTATTCCAACAGAACAACTGGTTCAACTCAGTCAGTTGACTTCAGAAGAACGAAAAATATACGACATGGTCGTCAAACGGTTCTTGGCTGTTTTACTACCTGCTTTTGAATATGAACAGACAAACATAACTGCTAGTATTGGTACAGAAGTTTTTAAGGCAAAAGGCAAACGCATCATCAGCATGGGATGGAAGGCCGTTTACGACAATACCTTTGATGATGATGAGGGGAGTAGTGGGCTAAAAGATCAAATGTTGCCACTTGTTTCAGTTAAAGAGAGACTCTTACAAGAAGGCCTCAAGATGACAAGCGGGAAGACCGTACCGCCGGCGTACTATACGGAAGGAACGCTTCTCACCTCAATGGAGCACCCTAACAAGAGCATGACATGTGGAATTGGTACCGTGGCTACGCGTGCAGATATCATAGAGAAGCTTCTAGGATCTTTTTTAATAGAAAAAAAGGGGCTGTACCTACACATCACTTCCAAGGGCAAACAACTACTGCAATTGGTTCCGAAAGATCTTAAAACACCTGAGTTGACTGCAACTTGGGAGACGAAACTCGAACAGATCGCTTCAGGCAATCTAAAAAAAGACCAATTTATGAGCGAAATTAAAAACTATACCAAGGCCTCGGTTAATGAGATTAAAAATAGCTCCGCCCAATTTAAGCATGACAACATTTCGAGAGAAAAATGTCCAGATTGCGGAAAGTTCATGCTTGAAGTCACTGGGAAAAAAGTAAAAATGCTCGTATGCCAAGATCGTGAATGCGGTCATCGAAAATCATTATCCATTGTCACCAATGCGCGTTGTCCAGTTTGTCATAAGAAAATGGAGATGCGTGGTGAAGGAGAAAATAAAATTTTCACATGTAAATGTGGCCATAGAGAAAAGCTTGAAGCATTTAACAACCGTAGGAAAGAAGCCGGTGACAAAGGCAATGTCAAAGATGTTCTAAAGTACATGGAAGAACAAAAAAAGAGTCAGCCCTTTGAATCGCCACTAGCAGAAGCTTTGAAAAAACTGAATTTAGACCGTAAAAAATAATTTATACTGATTTCATTTATATAATGGTTTCAATTCCCAAAATGATATGTTACAATAAATTCATGTGTTTTATCGGAATATATCATTTTTAGGAGGCTGCTTTGAAAAAATTATTGAATAACTGGAATCGTTTAAGCTTGGTGAAACGTATTCTCATCGGCTTAGTGATAGGTATCATCTTGGCACTTGCCGTTCCAGAACAAGCGTCATTTGTCGTAATATTTGGTTCGCTTTTTGTAAGTGCGCTTAAAGCCGTAGCACCACTACTTGTATTCTTCTTAGTAATGGGTGCTATCTCACAGCATAAAGCTGGCCATCAGAGTAATATGAAGACGATCATTGCTCTTTATCTTGTGGGTACATTATTGGCAAGTGTTATTGGTGTCGTTGCAAGCTTCATGTTCCCAGTGACCTTAACTATGGCTGCTGGTGTTGACAGCATCACACCACCAGGTGGCGTCGTCGAAGTATTGAAATCACTTTTACTCAACATCGTCGATAACCCAGTGAAAGCTTTATTTAACGCAAATTATATTGGTATTTTAGCATGGGCGGCATTAGTTGGATTTTCACTTAGAAGTGCAGCTGATTCCACAAAGACTATGATTGCAAACTTTGCAGATGCATTATCGCACATCGTCAGATTGATTATCAATTTTGCACCGCTTGGTATTTTAGGTTTGGTCTTTGACTCAATCGCAACAAATGGCCTCGAATCACTTCTAAGCTATGGTCAATTATTAGCTGTTCTGCTTGGTTGTATGGTTTTTGTCGCTTTGGTTGTCAATCCAATTATCGTATTTACACAAATCAGACAGAATCCTTACCCGCTTGTATTCAAATGTTTGAAAATCAGCGGCTTAACGGCTTTCTTTACGCGTAGTTCAGCAGCAAATATTCCAGTCAACATGGAGTTGGCAGAAGACTTAGGCTTGAATAAAGACAATTATTCGGTTTCAATCCCACTTGGTGCAACGATCAATATGGCCGGTGCAGCAATCACGATTTCTGTACTCACACTGGCAGCAGTTAACACGTTAGGTATCGAGGTGGATATCGCAACAGCCTTGATCTTAAGTGTACTCGCAGCAGTTAGTGCTTGTGGTGCTTCTGGTGTTGCTGGTGGTTCATTATTATTGATTCCGTTAGCATGTAGCTTATTCGGTATCTCAAATGACGTAGCAATGCAAGTTGTAGGTGTTGGCTTTATCGTTGGCGTTCTTCAAGATTCATGTGAAACAGCGCTTAACTCTTCAACAGATATC
>CAYLNI010000187.1:0-2719 GCA_964384705.1 uncultured Fusibacter sp. | reverse complement strand
AGGCAAAACAATCGTCCTTCCTAAGTAATATGTAATTGCTACACAATCGATGAACGTTCAAAACCACGTAATGAATCGAAAGATTTCTCATTACGTGGTTTTTTGTAGATTTGTTCATATTGATTTCATAAAAATCTAGTATTCTTATTGAGAACTTAAGTGTATATGGAAATTTTTATCATTCAGGAGGCATTATGTTAATTTACGCAATAATTGCGATTACCCTCGCACTCATTTTTTACACATATGGTGTTTGGAGTGAAAAGCTACAAGGTGGCTTAAAGAAGAAGCACATCGTAATCTTTGGTCTTGGTCTAGTCTTTGATACACTTGGCACAACGATGATGAGCATCCTTTCAGAAGGCAGTTTCAAACTAAATTTTCACGGCATCACGGGATTAACAGCTATATTATTAATGCTCTTTCATGCAATTTGGGCAGTTGTCGTTCTTCGTAAAAATGATGAAAACATGAAAAAGAATTTCCATAAATTCAGTATTGTCGTTTGGCTAATCTGGTTGGTACCGTATTTTTCAGGTATGTTTTTCGGGATGGGCATTGGACGTTAAGATACGGTGAATTTTCATTGGTACACCCCTTATTTCTTTTGCACGATTATTCAAACATACAGTTGACATCACCCTGTAAAAAAGATAAAATCAAGAAGAATTATGCAGTATGCATTTATAAATGCATAAAATGGAAATTAAAGGGGTAAATCATATGAAACCATCAATCAATTCAAAATTGTCACTCGTAGGGGTTGCTATCGATCTAGGTGCAGGGACACCTGGTGTGAGCCTCGGACCTGCTGCGATAAGATATGCAGGCATCGTGGAGAGATTAGAAAACATAGGTTATGATGTCGTTGACAAAGGTGACATCGTCGCGATTAAACCGGCAAGTCCGCATTCAGAAGGCACAAATCTTAAAAATTTGGATGAAGTAACACGTGTCAATACAGAGCTTTGCAAGAAAGTTTCAGATATCATGGCAGAAGGCAGATTTCCACTTGTATTGGGTGGCGATCACAGCATAGCCATCGGGACGATCGCTGGTGTCTTACAGCACAAAAGCAACCTTGGTGTCATCTGGTTTGATGCACATGGTGACATCAATACTGCTGAGACGTCGCCATCTGGCAACATTCATGGCATGCCAGTTGCCGTAAGTTTGGGTCTTGGACACGAGCGATTGACTTCTATTGGTGGCTCAGATAAAAAGCTTGATGCAAAAAAAATCGTATTCGTTGGATGTAGAGATTTAGATTCTGGCGAGAGAAAAATATTAAAAGATTTGGGTATAACGGTCTTCACAATGCATGAAATCGATCGACTTGGCATGACTGAAGTCATCAATCGCGCAATTGCTATCGCTTCAGATGGTACGGACGGCATCCATGTCAGCTTTGACCTCGATAGCATGGATCCAGTATTTGTACAAGGTACAGGTACGCGTGTACCAGGCGGCCTCACTTACCGCGAAAGCCATCTAGCACTTGAGATGATCGCCTTAACAGATAAAGTGGTCAGCGCTGAATTTGTCGAAGTGAATCCGATCATAGACAATAAAAATCAAACAGCTAAGACCGCAGTGGCTCTGATTGGCTCACTGATGGGTGAATGGTTGATCTAGACACAAATAAAAAAATCAATTCATATAATTCAAAGCAGACTTCATCTATAAAATGAAGTCTGTTTTTTTTCTCATCTGACAAATGTCACAATAAAAATTGTAGAGCCATCCAATATCATTTTAAATCGATTGGGCTATAATAAAGTTATAGAAATTGAAAGCGGAGGCATTATGGCAAATGTATCTTTAAAAAATATCAACAAGATTTATGAAAATGGATTTCAAGCCGTTAAAAATGTTAACTTAGAAATCAAGGACAAAGAATTCATGGTATTGGTAGGTCCTTCTGGTTGTGGTAAAACGACGACTTTGAGAATGATCGCTGGTCTTGAAGAAATTTCAAGTGGTGAAATGGAAATTGGTGATTTATATGTAAACAACATCGCACCGAAAGATAGAAATATCGCGATGGTTTTCCAAAACTATGCGCTTTATCCACACATGACCGTTTACGATAATATGGCTTTTGGACTAAAGCTTAAAAAGACGCCAAAAGATGAAATTAGAGAACGAATCCTTAAAACGGCAAAAATTCTCGATATTGAACAACTTTTAGAGAGAAAACCTAAGCAATTGTCCGGTGGACAACGCCAAAGGGTTGCATTGGGACGTGCTATCGTAAGAAAACCAGAAGTCTTTTTGATGGATGAGCCACTTTCGAATTTGGATGCAAAATTAAGGGTTCAAATGAGAGCGGAACTGATCAAACTTCACAATGATCTTCAGACGACATTTGTCTACGTTACGCACGATCAAACTGAAGCGATGACGATGGGCACGAGAATTTGTGTCATGAACGACGGTGTCATTTTACAGGTGGATGAACCTAAGACGATATACAATCATCCTGTCAACACGTTTGTAGCAAGCTTCATAGGTGCACCTCAAATGAACTTCTTTGATGGCTCATTGATTGAGAAAAATGGCTTAGTATATGTCAACATCGATGGCACTGAAATCGCAATTAGTGATGATAGTGCTGGAAAAGTGAAGGCAGGTGGCTATATAGGTAAAGAGGTTACTATTGGCGTCAGACCAGAAAACATTCAAATCGTGGGTGACGGAATGGGTCTAAAAGTGAAGG
>CAYLNI010000186.1:0-5664 GCA_964384705.1 uncultured Fusibacter sp. | reverse complement strand
GACTGGAGTTCAGACGTGTGCTCTTCCGATCGTTCTAAATTCTATGCTGGTCAACCACCATGGGGCGTTAAAGCTGACGTTGTTATCCCATGTGCAGTTCAAAATGAAATCAGAATCGACGATGCTAAAATCATCGTAGCTAACGGCACTAAATTCCTTTGTGAAGCAGCTAATATGCCATGTACAAACGAAGCAGTTGACTACTTTATGGAGCACGGTGTAATCGTTGGTCCTTCAAAAGCAGCTAACGCTGGTGGCGTTGCAACTTCTGCTCTTGAAATGAGCCAAAACTCTATGAGATACTCATGGACTGCAGAAGAAGTAGATGCTAAACTTGACCAAATCATGGTTAACATCCACAAAAACTCTATGGAAGCTGCTGCTGCTTACGGCTTAGGCTATAACTTAGTTGCTGGCGCTAACATTGCTGGTTTCTTAAAAGTTGCTGACGCTATGATGCAACAAGGTAACTACTAAGATTTAAGCATCAAATCATATATAAAGACCAAGGGAATCTCGAAAGAGGTTCCCTTTTTTATTAGATTTATTAGGCAATTATACAATTCCATAGGTAATTATGCAATTTCTATGTTTATTACAATGTAACAACAAAAAACAACTAAAATAATTCATTTGTTGTATAATGCTACCCATTTGCTATAATAAGATTATTAAAAAGTAATAAACAGGAGGTCAAAGTGATTAACGAAACAAACGTCCTATTAAAGGAAGTTATCGAACTCCCATTATTTGAATTTTCAAAGCTCTTGACGACGCACGAGGCACTGACGCATCAAGTTTCTTCTGTCAACATCATGCTCGATAAAACCATAATCAATTGGATTGGACAAGATGGACAAATGATCCTAACTACGGGTCAGATGTTTGAAAAAATGCCAATTGTTGAGCAAATCGAACTATTCAAATCCATTGCGCTGCGCAATGTATCGGCGGTGTTCATAAAGGTAACGCCTTATATTGAAGCCCTTTCTCAGGAAGTGCTAGACGTTTGTACTGAGATTAACTTACCGGTAATTGACCTAAACTATGAAGTGTCATTCACTGAGATTTTTTCCACTGTCTATAGCTTGATGTTTGCTAGACAATCCGCAGTTTTAGAACGTGTGGAGACGCTTCATAAAGACACCATGAATGTCGTCATCAATGGCGGAAATATTGATGACGTGTTGAAGAGCATTCACAAGACGATCGCCTCGCCTGTATTTATTAGAGACTATTACTTTGAGGATACTTATTTTATTAAAAATGCTTTTGAAGATGATTATGCGCTACTATATGAAAATATTGAGGGCATTCAACTCGACGGAAAAAACTCAAAACTAATTTGGGATACTGTACCGTTTAAAGATACGGAAATTGAAAGATTGATCGTCCCAATTTTTGTGAAAAATCAAGTCTTTGGCCATATTGTGACTTATGGTAAAGAGCATGCGATTTCAAATTATGACAAGCTTGGCCTCGAAGGGGCATCAAATATCATCGCACTTGAATTTCTCAAAAAAATATCCGTTCAGGAAGTGGAGAACAAATACAAACTCGAATTCTTTGACGACTTGATATCGCTTGACGAAATCAGACGTACTAAAGCGGTTGAACGCGCATCAAACTTCAGATTCTCAGAGAGTGCGTATTATGTGATTATGGATATCAACGTCTATAGCAAACACATGGCAGATGATTCTGAAAAAGCGTTGAAAATCGCCTATTTGATCGAGATGATCTGCAAAGACATGGGCAGATCCTACATGATCTTAAACAAAAGCGATCGCATATTCTTACTCGTCATGCTTAAGGAAGGCGAAAATGCACCAATCGTTAGACGATATGTAAAATACATCTATGAAATATTGAAATCCAAAATGAAAAAATACCAGACGCAAATAGGCGTCGGTAGAATCTATAAGGGCTTGAATCAAGTTCACAAGAGTCTCCAAGATGCTTCTAAAGCCCTTGAAGCCGCTATGTATTATATCGGTGAGGACATTGTCCTTTTTGAAGAGATGGGTATCTATAAAGTGCTGTCAAACAGTGCGATCAAATCAGAGCTCGAGCTATTTTACAAAGATATTCTCGACCCACTCGTCCTTTATGACAAACGAAAAGATACAGAGCTCGTTAAAACACTAGAAGAGTATTTTGAGTGCAACGGCAATCTCAAAAAAATGTCTGAGAAGCTTTACACACATTACAACACAGTGCTTTACCGATTAAGCAGAATTCAAGAGATCATGAAGATCGACCTCGACCTTGAAGAAGATCGATATGCTGCCCAGACAGCGCTCAAAGTACACAAAATTATGAGACTCTAGTACTTGAATTTTAATTAAAGTCGATTTCTAACCATATAAGCTGGTTAAGTGGACTAAAAATAGACGTTTTTTTATTAGAATGTGGGTAAGAATAAAATAAGTATGGAGGCGTTTTCAATGATTACTAATCAAGATATTTCAAATGCAATGATGGTAAAGTTAGAGGATCTCTTTACAGAGCTTCCTGCCTATCCTGAATTTGAAAAGGGCATCAGACGTGCCCCTAAAAGAAATTTGACATTAAATCAAGACGAAGTGGCACTTGCCCTTAAAAATGCGCTACGCTATATACCTGAAAAATGGCATGAAGTACTGGCACCTGAATTTTTAGAAGAGCTTCTTACAAAAGGCCGCATTTATGGCTACAGATTTAGACCTGTGGGCAATATCAAAGCGAAAGATATTGCAGACTATCCAGGCGTTATCACAGAAGGTCGCGCCATCCAAGTTATGATGGACAACAACCTCGACTTTGAAATTGCACTTTATCCTTATGAGCTGATCACTTACGGTGAGACTGGTGCCGTTTGTCAGAACTGGATGCAATATCATTTGATTAAGAAATACCTTCAAATCATGACGAGCAAACAAACACTTGTGATGCAATCTGGTCATCCAGTTGGTCTTTTCCAAGCGCCAGAAACTGCGCCAAGACTGATCATCACAAATGGCCTGATGATCGGCATGTTCGATGATATGGACAACTTCAACAGAGCTTCCGCACTTGGCGTTGCGTCTTATGGACAAATGACGGCGGGCGGTATGATGTACATTGGACCACAAGGTATCGTTCACGGTACGTATTCAACGGTTCTTAACGCAGGTAGAGACAAACTTGGCATCCCAGAAGACAAGGACTTAAAGGGCAGACTTTTTGTTACGTCTGGTCTTGGTGGCATGAGTGGTGCACAAGGTAAAGCGGTAGAAATCGCTGGTGGTGTCGGCGTCATAGCTGAAGTCGACGACTCTCGTATTGAAACGCGTTTTTCACAAGGCTGGATCAGTGAAGTGACGCGAACTCCAGAAGAGACATTTAAAAAAGCAAAGCAATATCAAGAAGAAGGCCGCGCGATCGCCATCGGATTCCATGGCAACATCGTCGATCTTTTAGAATATGCGGTTCAAAATGATGTGACAATCGATTTGCTTTCAGATCAGACCTCTTGCCATAACGTGTACGACGGTGGTTACTGCCCTGTGGGTATCACGTTCGAAGAGCGTACGGAACTTTTAGCTAAAGATAAGGAAAAATTTGTATCCCTTGTAGATGCCACTTTAGTGAGACATTATAAAACCATCAAAGCATTGACTGCTAAAGGGGTTTACTTCTTCGACTACGGCAACAGCTTTATGAAAGCGATATTTGATGCCGGTGTCACAGAAATCTGTAAAAATGGCTACAACGAACTCGATGGTTTCATCTGGCCTTCTTACGTAGAAGATATCCTTGGTCCAGTACTGTTTGACTATGGCTATGGTCCATTTAGATGGGTTTGCCTCAGTGGCAAAGATGACGATTTGGATAAGACGGATGCAGCAGCTATGTCTTGCATCGATCCAAACAGACGTTTCCAAGATAGAGACAACTGGGTTTGGATCAGAGATGCCAAGAAAAACAAACTCGTCGTCGGTTCAAAAGCACGTATTTTATACCAAGATGCGCTTGGTCGACTAAAAATCGCCCTAAAATTCAATGAGATGGTTAGAAATGGTGAAATTGGACCAGTTATGTTAGGTAGAGACCACCATGATACTGGTGGCACGGATTCTCCATTTAGAGAGACTTCAAATATCAAAGACGGTTCAAACATCATGGCAGAGATGGCGACGCATATTTTTGCAGGTAATGCCGCACGTGGCATGAGCATGATTGCACTTCATAACGGTGGTGGTGTCGGTATCGGTAAATCCATCAACGGTGGTTTTGGTATGGTTCTTGACGGAAGCGAGCGCGTCGATGAGATTCTTAGAAATGCAATGCCTTGGGATGTTATGGGCGGCGTTGCTAGACGTTCGTGGGCGAGAAATGACCACGCAATGGAAACGACCATTGCCTACAACCAAACACGTGAAAACGACCATATAACATTACCTTACCTCACAGATGAAGCTTACATCCAATCACTCGTGGAAAAGGCATATGTAAAAGGCGGAAAATAAAACTAAAAGCTGCTGCTCTTTATGGAAAAGCAGCTTTTTTTTAAGAGAGAGGCAATTATGCAAATAACGCTTCATCTATTTGGAAAACCGAGCTTAAAAATCGATGAACAAAGTATCGAAATCTCACTGAAAAAAAGTGAAGCGATGCTCTATTATATTGCCTTTGAAAAACGTGTGACGCGAGATGAAGTGGTGAGCATTATTTGGTGCGACATCGAACAGCAAACTGCCAAGAAAAATTTGAGAAATAGCTTATACAGACTCAAAAAAGACTTGGATGCCGAACTCTTTTCATGTCCAAATAAGCACGTTATAGAGCTTGGATCAATACCAGGATTGAGCATTGATGTGGATCAAAATGACGATTATTTTCTATCGCATTATAAGGGCAAATTCATCGAAAATTTCACACTCCGTGAGTCGGAAGATTTTGAAAGATGGCGCCAGTCTGTTGAAACATCACTCAATCAAAAGTACATGAAGTTGGCTGCAATATACGTCAAAGTGCTTCTCGAAGAAAAAAATTATAGTGAGGCATTAGCAATTGCTGGGGTCATGAGGAAAATCGATGATTTCGATGAATCCGTTGCTAGAACGCTTATGTCCATTTATTCTCATTTAGGTCAATACAAACAAATCACAGAAGTATATACCCAGCTCAAGTCGCTATTGGATGAAGAAATGGGTATTCAACCGGATAAAGTGACGCGTGATCACTATTATAGCTTGATCTACGCACCGCATGAATCAAAAAACGAGGGTCTGAGATACTTTGGTAGACAAAGGGAGACCGCTCAGATTGAAAAAATACTTCATCGGACGGCGCTTGGTCAAAATCGCCAATCTCTTGTCGTCATGGGTGAAGCAGGTGTTGGTAAATCTAAATTGCTTGAAGAGAGCGTGCTCAGGTATGAAAAATCATTTAAGCGGCTAAAGATGACCTGTTATCCTGCAGAGTCAAGTTATGCCTATAAAGCCTGGAACGACGTGTTTTCGCAAATTGCTGACACTATAGACGAGGAAAAAATCGAACTGCCCCTCTTTACAAAGCAAGTTTTGGTCAAGTTCTTTCCAGGTTTTGATGAGTGGACAGGCAGTGCCTATCTCGAAAATACCGAAACCATCAATGCCGATTATTTGGAAAAATTGAGTGCAAAATTGTTCGACCGTCTAC
>CAYLNI010000185.1:3194-5725 GCA_964384705.1 uncultured Fusibacter sp. | reverse complement strand
CAGCTACTCGAGAATGTCGATGTCATCGTCAATTCTCAAACTGGTAGTGGAAAGACAGCTGCGTTTGCGATACCAATTATCGAGAAGCTCGAATGGGAAGAGAACAAACCGCAAGTTATCGTCATAACGCCTACGCGTGAATTGGCGATTCAAGTTAAAGAGGATTTTTTCAACATTGGCAGATTCAAACGCATCAAGGTATCTGCAGTATTTGGAAAGTCACCGTACCACATTCAACAAAAGGAACTTAAACAAAAGACGCATGTCGTTGTTGGAACACCAGGAAGATTGATTGATCACTTGGACCGAGGCACTCTGGATCTTTCTATGGTTAAGTACCTCGTCATCGATGAAGCGGATGAGATGCTGAGAATGGGGTTCGTTGAGCAGGTTGAGTCGATTATCAAGCGCATCCCTAAAAATCGCGTGACGGTCGTGTTATCAGCGACGATGCCTGACGATATCCGCAGATTGTGTGAGACCTACATGAAAGAACCGATTCATGTGAATATAGAAGCACAGGAACAAGCCGCTCAAAGCATCATCCAGTTGCGGTTAAATGTTGAAGAAAACCAGAAACTTGAACTGTTGAAGGATCTGATTATCACTGAAAATCCGGACAGCTGCATCGTTTTTTGCAACACACAGCTTAAAGTGGATCAAGTTTATGACGCCTTAGATGCGCTAGATTATCCTTGTGATGAAATACATGGTGGCATGGAGCAAAATGATAGGCTTAGCGTTATGGACGACTTCAAACGCGGCAAATTTAGATATTTGATTGCAACAGATGTTGCGGCACGCGGCATCGACATCGACCAAATAGGACTTGTCGTCAACTATGATATGCCAAACACCTGTGAAAACTACGTTCATAGAATCGGTAGGACAGGTAGAATCGGCAATTCAGGGAAAGCTTTGACGTTTGTCACACCATCTGACAGAAAACAACTCGAAGAAATTCATGAGTATATCGGCAGAGAAATCCCATTGGGTGAAAGACCAGAACACCATGTCGTTTTGACCTCTGAGCCCGCATTTATCGAAAAGGCGAACAGCCAACCCGAGATCAAAGAGGTTAAAGGTGCCAAGTTGAGCGAGGAGATTATGAAACTCCATATCAACGCTGGAAAAAAGACAAAAATGAGAGCTGTTGACATCGTTGGTACACTTTGTGGCATCGAAGGCGTCGATGCATCCGATATTGGCATCATCAACATCCTCGATGTATCCACTTACGTTGAAATTTTAAATGGTAAGGGCGAGCATGTTTACAGAGCGCTTCAAGATCGTCCCATCAAAGGGCGTATGAGAAGGGTTAGTAAAGCGGATAAGTAAATAAAAAATCTCGAGTGGCAAACCACTCGAGATTTTTTTTATTCGCCAGCCAATCCGATTTCAGTCGCGGCTTCTTTCATGCCTTCGATCGTCCATAACATGACCGTATCGAGGTCCATGCCGATCATTTCGCAGCCTTCAAGGATCACTTCACGATTGACGCCAGCAGCAAAGCTCGCTGTTTTGAACTTCTTTTTCACCGATTTGACTTCGAGGTCCAAGATGCTTTTAGTAGGTCGCATCAAGACACCTGCTGTGATGAGGCCAGTTAATTCATCTATTGTATAAAGGACTTTTTCCATATGTCGCGTAGGTTCCACATCCGTACATATTTTCCAACCATGTGATACAACCGCGTGGATGATGTCTGCATCAACACCCGCTTCTTTGAGAAGTTCTTCCGCTTTGATGCAATGTTGTTCGGGATACATTTCATAATCTAGGTCGTGCAAAAGACCAACGATGCCCCAATAGCTTTCATCCTCGCCATTTTGTCTTGCAAAATAACGCATGGCAGCTTCTACAGATAAACCGTGCGTCACAAGTGACCGACTTTTGTTGTATTTTTCGAGCAGTTCTAGGGCAAATTCTCTAGTAATCATTGTTTCCCTCCTAATAGTATGGAATTATATATTTCCTCAGTTCTATCTGTGTAACGTCTTGTATACAACAATTCTAACACATACATGACGTATGAGGAAATCGCATGTTTCAATAACGAAAAAAAAATTGCGATATATTTAAAAAACTCTTCAAAAACCTGTTGACTACATTAGTGATGTAGTGTACTATTTAATTAATACAGTAAGACACGGAGGTGTTTATGGATTTTTTAAATGATACCCCAATATATATTCAAATCATGAATATAATCAAAACCGACATAGTGAGCGGTAAGATGAAAAAGGGTGAGAAGCTGATGTCGACGCGGGAACTTGCTATGGAACTTAAAGTTAACCCAAATACAGTACAACGCGTTTTCAAAGAGCTAGAAAGTGAAGAAATATGTTTTACAAAAAGAGGCATGGGCACATATGTAACGGAGGATGATCATATGATAACGACACTTAAAGAACAACTCGCAACAGAAAAGATTGCACAATTTGTTGAGGGCATGGAAAAACTCAATTTCTCAATAGGAGATATCATCAACAAACTTAAGTCATACGAGGAGGCTAGACATGCATAACATG
>CAYLNI010000185.1:241-3168 GCA_964384705.1 uncultured Fusibacter sp. | reverse complement strand
AAGAGAGCACTTGTTGACATTAATCTCAAATTCCAAGAGGGTAAAATATACGGTATTTTAGGACCAAATGGCAGTGGTAAAACGACACTTATGAAAGTCATAGCGGATCTTCACGAACAAAGTGCTGGCGAGATCCTCATCTGTGGCGAAAAACCATCGCACTTAACTCGAGCATATGTCGCTTATATGCCAACAGAGAATTTTGTCTATGGTTGGATGCGCGTTAAAGATGCCGTTTCGTTTTACAAAGACATGTACAAGGATTTTGACTTAAATCGTTGTAACGATCTCCTTAAATTTATGGAGCTTGATATGAACCAAAAGGTATCTAGTCTATCGACTGGTCAACGCGCAAGACTTAAAATTACACTGGTCATCTCGAGACGTGCGAAAATCTATATGTTAGATGAACCGCTAAATGGCCTAGACCCAATATCGAGAACAAAGATCAAAGAATGCATTATCGAGCAATTCAATGAAGAAGGTGTCATGTTAATCTCCACGCATCTCGTCAGTGAAATCGAACAGATTTTGGATGAAGTCATATTTTTAAATGATGGTAGAGTGATACTTTAAGGGGAGACAGAAGCTCTCAGAATCCAACATGGAAAATCACTTGAAGACATATACAGGGAGGTATTCGGTAATGTATAATCTCATAAAATTTGAATTTGCAAGGAAAAAAATGGTGTTTGCAGTTGCTGCAGCACTTACAGTGATTGGTCAAATTTTCGTTTTGTTTAAATTTTTTCAACTTGATGAAATTTCAAGAAATGCAGCTGGTGATGAAATATTCGGAATATTCCTTGGCGTAACTATGGTGGGTTTTGGTATTTTGTATTTTATCGATATTATCTTTCTATTTAGAAATGACTTATTCAAACAGGAAGGGTATATGCTCTTCATGACACCGCACAACGGTTATACAATATTAGGTTCAAAGCTTATCTTTGGCTTGCTTGAAGGTCTTGCAATCGCAGTTGTGTATGTAGGATTGCTATTTCTGAATTTGAAAGTAATGTTAAATGTACCAATCGATTTTGAGATGATCGGTGTCAATGGCACCATGATCATGACCGGTATAAAGGGATTAATCCTTGGCATATTCATGCTCATTGAATTTGCACTCACAGTTTATCTTTCATTCGCACTATTCAAAAGCTTGTTCAACAATGCACGTTTCAAAGGCTTGATCACATTTGGCATTTTCATCGTTATCAACATCGTCAAATCAAAGTTTGTTGAAGTCATCGCAAATATCTTAGGAAAAGATTTCTCAAACGTCAGTATTGAATCTTCAGACTTAATGTTTGAAGCCGTCAACACCGCTATGAACTATGGTCTTGTCGCAACGATCCTATCTGCTGTGATCTTGTTTATTGGCACTGGCTATTTACTCGAGAACCGTATTAATCTGTAGATAGAATAATAATGTATCACAAAAATGAAACTTGATATTATGCATTTTTCCTTTATAATAAAATTTGACCTATTATAAAACATTTATGGAGGAAAGCATGTTCAAAGTTAGAACGTCTGGAGTATGTGCCAGTGAAATTCATTTTGAAATAGAGGATGGTTTCATCAAACAAGTCGAGTTTATCGGTGGTTGCCCAGGCAATGCCATCGGTCTTAGCAATATGCTAGCCGGACAACCAGTAGCAGATGTCGTTGAAAAACTTAGAGATGTCAAATGTGGTGGCAAAAACACATCCTGTCCATCTCAACTTGCAAAAGCATTGGAAGCACATATTTAAGGCATTTAATAAAGTCATTAACGAGGGTCTTTCAGTCGATTATCGATTTGAAAGACTCTTTTTATCTCCTTTTTTGCTCTTTCTTTAAAAATACGCTATACTTTTTATAGAATAGGGAGGGCTTTCTGAATGGAACTTAACTTTATCAATTGGATACAGAGCTTCAACACACCATTTTTAGATCAATTTTTTATCTTTGTGACAATGCTCGGAGAAGAGTATTTTTATATATTTGTGTTAAGTTTTTTCTATTGGTGTGTCAACAAAGAAGGCACGCGATATTTTGTCATGATTCTCACGTTCTCATCTGTCATAAATGGGGCGTTAAAAGAAATTGTCGATTCGTCGAGACCGTTTCAAGTTGAATCCGTTAGATCGCTTAGAACGGAAACCGCACATGGGTCTTCATTTCCAAGTGGTCATACACAAACGGTTACCGCATTTTATGGTACGTTTGCCTATAGATTTAAAAACATAGGGGGTGTTATTTTAGCGGCTGTTATCATTTTGCTCGTCGCCTTATCCCGTGTCTATTTAGGACTCCACTGGCCAAGAGATGTTGTAGGTGCTATCGTAATGGGCATTTTATCAATCGTCGTTATGCACAAAATCATCATGCTTGAAGAAAAAAAGGGGATTGCCTGGCCTTTTTATGCCGTTTCTGCAGTTGTGATCACAAGCATGTTTTTCCTTCATTCTGAAACTTATATAAAAGCGACAGGTGCTTTCCTTGGATTTATGCTTGGTTTCCTAGTTGAGGATCACTATGTTAAGTTTGACGTAAGGGCAGATGGTTTTGCACAAATCATAAAATTCGTCATCGGCATCATATTGACACTCGCCATTTTTGAAGGGCTAAAATTCATCTTGCCTGAACTGATTCTTTTTACATTTTTCCGTTATTTTATGACCATCTTTTTCGTGGTCGCTGTCATCCCTTGGATTTTTGTCAAACTCAAGCTATCGAGACATCGTATTTTTAATTAGGGAAATGTTTCATACCATAAACTTACCATGAGCTATCAAATGAAAGGATTCATATGACAATAAATGATAAAACTGCTCAAGCGGCCACTGAAGCGAGACTTTCAAAGCTCGCTAAGCTTTACGAAACTGTCCCTGGTGGCAAGTGTGCAGGATGTACCGACTGTTGCTCGGAATCTGTCAACA
>CAYLNI010000185.1:0-225 GCA_964384705.1 uncultured Fusibacter sp. | reverse complement strand
GAATTTTCAAACATCGTTGAAAATGGCCTCACGTCACTTTCAGAAATAGAATTTGATGCGCTCGTCAAACGTATCCTTTCATACTATCTTTTAGAGTGGGTGAAACCTCAAAAGTGCCCTTTCCTAGGTGAGGATAAAAGGTGCGTCATCTATAACACACGTCCTCTCCCATGCAGACTATTCGGAACGCCAACGCGTGCCGCTTACGAAGCCAATTATGAAAAG
>CAYLNI010000184.1:1258-5838 GCA_964384705.1 uncultured Fusibacter sp. | reverse complement strand
CTACGACATCTGTCATGATACCAAGTTTGTGAAAACCAGTGTGGAATCTCACAAATTCGGTCGTAAAATCAAAGGCATGACTTTGTGGTTGTGCTGCCCAAGACCATCTATTGTCATAATCGTATAATAGGGCAACTTCAGATTTGATTTCGGTTTCAAACAGAGCTTCTTCATTTTTTATCTCCTCAAAAAAGCCTTTAACTTCCAAGAACTTATCGTTGATTTGATTGTCAGAATCTAAAATGCCTTGGCAAAACTGCTCAGCACCTCGGGTCATGCCACGATATCTAAAGTACAGCAGCGCTTCACACCCTCTTGCCATCGCTTGATAAGACCACAGTTTCGCTTGGTTTGGCCTTGGGAGATAACCAATAACCGTATGCCCTTGTGCCCCCATAAGCTCTTCGAGAATCCAAAAATTCTGCCTTTTAAGCCCTCTGATATAATCTAAAGTCATGGCAATATGTGCAGGTGACAATGGCTTTTCAAGCCCACCCCACACTGGGTAGTTGTCATATGAAACGACATCGAGTTTTTCTGCCAACACGTTTTGATCGTATGCTCTATCAAAGAATCCACCAAATAAATTGTGTGTCACCTTTTGTTCGCTTCTTTTCAGACGATTTACGATATCGATCTGTAACGCTGCATAGGTGTTGATGCTTTCAGATCTGAAACGCGCCCAGTCCAGCATTAGCGATGGATTGTGTGTCGTAATTGTGGGCTTTGGCGCTGGGATCTCATCAAAATCATTGTACGTCTGTCCCCAGAATATCGTCCCATATATGTCATTTAATCGTTCAATTGACTGATATTTATTTTGAAGAAACCTTTGAAATCCTGTTTGGCAATAGTCGCAAAAACATTGATCAGAGCCTTCATGGCCAAGTTCATTATCAATTTGCCACGCGACGATGGCTTCTTCATCCTGATAGTGTGTCAAGAGCTGCGTGACGATTTGCTCAGTTGCACGTCTATATTCCGGGGCATTATAACAGTAGAGTCTACGACCGCCAAATGTATGGCGCAGACCATTTTCATTGACTGCGAGAATGAGTGGGTATTTCTTGGCTAACCAAGCTGGGAACGTCGCTGTCGGGGTTCCAAATATAACCTTTAAACCGTTTGCCTTAAGCCTTTTGATGACATCATCAAAAAATTCAAAATTGAATTGCCCTTCAGACGGTTCCATCATATGCCACGCAAATTCGCCAATTCGAACGGTATTCGCACCAAGAGAGACGATTCTCTTTATGTCTTCATCCAGCATGTTTGCCGGCCAATGTTCAGGATAATAATCTACACCTAATATCATAGTGACCTCTCAAATAATTTTATAAAAAAGTTTAGGTCAAAGATTCGACACTAGAACGCATAATGAAGGGGCGCTGTTCCAGAAATCGAAAATTGACCTAAAGGGGGATTATTTTCTCTTAATATATTTACGATTGTCGATAGCAACCGCCACGACGATAATTAAACCTTTGATGATAAACTGCAAATACGGGTTGACGCCAATAAATGAAAGGCCATAGGCGATAACTTGGAAAATCAATACGCCGGTTACGATACCTGCGATACTACCGATACCACCGGAGAAAGAAAGACCACCGACGATACAGGCTGCGATGGCATCGAGTTCGTAGCCATTACCAGTGTTGTTTGTCGCCGAACCGATACGTGCTGCCTCGAGTGCACCACCAAGTCCATATAATAGACCAGCAAATACATAGACCATAATGATCATCTTTCCTACGTTAACACCTGAAACTGCAGCAGCTTCCGCATTGCCACCCACTGCAAATAAATTTTTACCAAAGCGCGTCTTGTTCCATAAGAACCAAGTGAACACCACTGCGACGATTGCATAAAGCACAAATAAGGAATGATGATATCGCCTATTGAAAAGTAACCTTGCGCCACTTCAGCAAATCTCGGATCAAGACCACCAATCGGTTGTGCGCCATAAGGCGGTCTATCGTAGTAAATAGAAGTTACGCCGTAAACCACAACCATCATACCAAGGGTTGCAATAAATGGATCGACTTTAAATTTTGCCACGATGATACCATTGAGTCCACTAAAAAATGCAGTGATGAGCATAACTAGCAATATTGGTGCAATAACCCAAAGGGTTGGAAGATCTGGATACATTTTGTACAAATAGTCAGGTGCTTGTAACAGCGACGCTGAAATAACCGCTGCTAGACCAACTTGACGGCCGAGCGAAAGGTCTGTTCCCTTTGCGACGATAATCGTACCAACACCAAGTGCGAAAATCGTACGCGTTGATGCTTGTGTCAAGATGTTCGTAAAGTTTTTAACTGAGATAAATCTCGGTTCTATTGCGATAATGACAACCATCAATGCGAATAGTACAATGATGATTGCATTGTTCATTATAAAATCAAAAACGTCTTTTTTCGTCATATTCGAAAAATTGACACGCTTTTTGCCATGCTTATTGAGCTTTTCTGACATATCCCCATCTCCCCACTATAAATATTTTGCAGATAATCTTAAAATTTCTTCTTGTGACGTTTCACTTGTATTCACAATTCCAGCAAGTCTGCCGTTACTCATGACGAGTATACGATCTGTGATGCCAAGTAGTTCAGGCATTTCAGATGATACCATGATGATGCCTTTGCCTTTAGCAGCAAGGTCTATCATCAACTGATAAATATCGTATTTTGCACCGACGTCGATGCCTCGTGTCGGTTCATCCAAAAGTAACACTTCTGGTTCTGTTAATAGCCATCTACCGATGATTACCTTTTGCTGATTACCACCAGAAAGTGACAAAATTCTGGTTTTATTGGTCGGCGTTTTTACACGCATGCTTTTAACGACCCAATTGGTATCATCGATGATTTTTTTGTCGTCTAGAATGGAGAAACGCTTTACATATCGATCGATATTGGCAATGATTGAATTGAAATATATATCTTGATTCGGAAATATTCCCGTTGCTCTTCTTTCTTCAGTTACCAGTGCGACGCCGTTTTTGATGGCATCACGAGGCGTTTTGAAAGTCATGACTTTGCCGTTTAACGTAATCGTACCAGTCGCTTGTCTTTCAGCAAAAATTGACTCGACGACATCAGTTCGTCTGGCACCTACAAGGCCAGCAATACCAAGGATTTCTCCTTTTCTAAGTTCAAAAGAAATATCATTGATCGAAGGCTGGTATACCGCCGTCATATTTTCGACTTTCATGATGACATCAGCTGGTGAGTTGGTTTTAGGCGGGAATCGATGCGTCAAATCTCTACCGACCATCAAACTTATTATCTCGTTTGTGCTGATCTCAGAAACTTTACGCGTTGCAATCCATTTGCCATCTCGCATGATAGTGACTTCATCGCAAATCTGCTCGAGTTCTTCCATCTTATGTGAGATATAAATAACGGATACGCCTTTTTGCCTTACTGTACGAATGATGTTAAATAAGTGACCCACTTCTTTTTCAGTCAATGAAGAAGTTGGTTCGTCCATAACGATCAGTTTTGAATTGTAAGATACCGCTTTTGCAATCTCGACCATTTGACATTCGGAAACTTGAAGCGTGCTTACGGTTGTTCTTGGATCGAGTTTTATATCTAGATCTTTAAAGATTTCTAGCGTGTCAGTGTACATTTTTTCTTCGTCTACGAAAAGTCCCTTTTTCGGAAAACGTCCCAACCAGATGTTGTCCATAATCCTTGTGCTTCTAACTTGATTCAATTCTTGATGAACCATTGAAACACCATTGTCTAACGCGTGCTTTGAGGAAGTGAAATTCACATCGCTGCCATTGAAACGAATTTGTCCAGTATCCATATGGTAAATGCCAAATAAGCATTTCATAAGTGTGGATTTTCCAGCGCCATTTTCGCCCATCAACGCGTGTATACTGCCCTTACGTACCCTCAAAGTGACGCCATCTAATGCTTTAACACCAGGAAACTCTTTAGAGACATCAGTCATTTCAAGCAAAAACTGAGAATCGTCTTTTATTGAATCTTCTTGCATGGATTACGCCTCCTTCCTTTACTATATGATGAATACCCATTCTATGTTTAAATGAATAATTTATTCTCTTTAAAAAAATCTTAAATTTATTCTATTCTTCAACTAGATTGCCGGTCATAAATTACAATTTTCTCAAAAAATTCGAGATGCATCTCTGCATCTCGAACAGTCTTTATCCAAAATAACTATTTGTATGCTTCTTCAGCAAACGCGATATTGTCGATTGTAACGGCTACATAAGGTACACGAACAGCTTTTGTATCATCAAGTGTCCATTCAGTACCATCAAGTGGGTCTTTGCCATTAGCTACGTTAAGAGCTAAATCGAATGTTGCGCCACCTTGGTTTTTAGCATCGTTCAATACTGTTCCTACCATTTTGCCAGCTTTAATTTGTTCAAGAGCATCTGGGATAGCGTCTACGCCAACAACTGGCATAAATTTGTCGCCTTCGAAATATCCAGAAGCGTTAAGAGATTGGATAGCACCAAGTGCCATACCGTCGTTGTTACAGATAACCATTTCGATTGCATCGCCGTGTTTTGCGATCCATGCATCCATTAATTC
>CAYLNI010000184.1:0-1219 GCA_964384705.1 uncultured Fusibacter sp. | reverse complement strand
AAGTTCTACCTCTTCAACTTTAATACCAGCAGCACCCACAGTTTCTACTACGTATTTTGTTCTAGCTTCAGCATCTGGATGTCCTGGTTCGCCTTTAAGAAGTACGTATGACATAACGCCATCGCCATTTCTGTCCCAAGTTGGGTTAGCTGTCCAAGCATTTACGATTACTTCACCTTGGATAATTCCTGATTCTGCTGAAGTTGTTCCAACATACCAAGCTTTATCGTAGCCAGCTAATACAGCAGCATCTGGCTCTTTGTTAAAGAAGATAACTGGAAGATCTGCAGCTTTTGCTTTTTCGATGATTGCGCTTGCAGCTTGTGGATCAACTAAGTTGATTGCAAGTGATTTAGCGCCTTTAGAAATCATAGTGTCAACTTGATCATTTTGTGTTGCTTGAGAGTTTTGTGAATCGTTCATTTCAAGTACTGCTTTATCAACTGCTTTTGTTTCAATTGCTCTTCTTACGAATGACATGAAGTTATCATCGTATTTGTAGATTGTAACGCCGATTGTTGGCAAGTCGCCGCCTGAAGCTTCTTCAGTCTTAGCGCCACATGCAGATAATGAAAGAACCATTACCAAAATTAATAAAATAGCCGTAAACTTTTTCATAATTCATCTCCCCAAGATATAATTGTGTACTACATTTCCATATTAGTAAATATTTACGAAATTGTCAAGAAACTTTTACTTAAACTTTACAAATGCTCTCTCGAACTTGTAAAGCCGTTGGCACAATGACTTTCTTTGCTATCGTTCTCTTTTTTACAATGCGTTCAAGCAACAACTCTACCGCTGTCTCACCCATGAACTCTTTATGAACCCTGATGGATGTCAATGGTGGTACGGTATACTTCGACGTTGGAATATCGTTGAAACCAACAATACTGATATCCGATGGCACTTTTAACCCACACTCGTGGATTGCTCTTAAAACACCAATGGCGATAGAATCGCTCGCGACGAAAAATGCCGTTGGAAGTTTTTCCGAGGACTGAATCACTTTTTTCATAATCTTATAACCCGATTCAGCCAAAAAGGCGCCAATATGAACGTTCTCCTCGTCAAAGGCACCAAGTTCAGACATTCTCGACCTGTAAACGCTCTCACGTCGTTCACCAAGTGCGATATTGTCCGGACCGATGTATTCTCGTCCGCCAATGTAGCCTATGTTCCTGTGTCCAATGTTCCATAGATAGTCAAGCGCACAAGT
>CAYLNI010000183.1:1483-5841 GCA_964384705.1 uncultured Fusibacter sp. | reverse complement strand
ATTCATAAAGTATCGTCGCCTGCAATCGCTGAGATGGAAAAAATCCTAGAGAACACGTATAGAAATGTCAACATTGGACTAGTGAATGAACTCGCGATTCTTTGCAATAAAATGGGCATCAATTTATGGGAAGTGATAGAGGCAGCAAAATCTAAGCCTTATGGCTTTCAAGCTTTTTATCCTGGACCTGGTCTTGGTGGACACTGTATTCCGCTCGATCCATACTATCTTTCTTGGAAGGCGCGAGAATATGGCTTTCATACGTCTATGATTGAATCATCAATGGTCGTAAATGACCGCATGCCAGAGTACTGTGCAGAGCGTGCCAGCAAAATACTCAACCGATACAATCGTTCGATGAATCAAGCAAAAATCTTGATCTTAGGTGTGGCGTATAAACAGGATATTGATGACTTCAGAGAAAGTCCAGCGCTTCGCGTGATTGAGGCTCTCGAAAAAGAAGGTGCAAATATCATCTATTTCGATGCTTATGTGCCTGAATATAAAGCAAATGGTCAGACCAGACATAGTGAAGAGACTTTATCTGCTGAGTTAATTGAAAGCGTCGATATGGTCATCGTGACGACTGCCCATACAAATATTGATTATGCGTTTGTTCAAGAACATGCGAACGTCATCTTCGATACAAAGAATGCACTTAAAAATGTAACGATGCGAGATAATATTGAACTACTGTAGGAGGGATTGTCTTGAGTTTAAAATACGCAATCATAGGGTGCGGACGCATTTCACCAAATCATATAGCTGCAGCAAAAGAATGTGGGCTCGATATAGTCGCACTTTGTGATATCGATGAAGCAAAAATGACGCTCGCAATCGATCATTTCCATCTGCCAATAGAGACAAAAAAATACGTCGATTATAGGCAAATGCTTGAGGTTGAAAAACCTGAGCTCGTTGCAATTTGTACAGAAAGTGGCAAACACGGAAAGATCGCTTTGGCGTGTCTTGATGCTGGTGCCAACTTGATTATTGAAAAACCTATGACGCTTTCTCTTGAAGAAGCGGATGCTATCATAGCATTATCGCATGAGAAAAACCTCAAAGTCAGTGCCTGTCATCAAAACAGATTCAACAAGTCTGTCTTAAAGATTAGAGAGGCGCTCGTTGAGAATCGGTTTGGGAAGTTACTACATGGGACGGCACATATCAGGTGGAATAGGGGCAAAGACTATTACACGCAGGCGCCATGGCGTGGTACTTGGGAACAGGATGGCGGCGCACTTATGAATCAGTGCATACACAATATTGATCTCCTCAGATGGATGATGGGCGATGACATCGTTGAAGTTGTGGGCATGACAGACAACTTGATCCATGATTTTATAGAAACTGAGGATTTGGGCATAGCACTAATAAAATTTGCAAATGGGAGCTACGGCATCATAGAAGGCACGACAAACATCCATCCAACGAATTTAGAAGAAACGCTCTATATTTTTGGCGACAAAGGCACAGTAAAAGCGGGCGGAAAATCGGTCAATCTCATAGAGGAATGGCTATTTTCAGACAATCTCGACGATCCGATACTCGTTAAAGAAAAATATCATGAGAATCCACCTACAGTCTATGGCTTTGGTCATAAACCGCTTTATGAAGATGTTATTGGCGCAATCAAAGAGGACAGAGCACCATATGTCACTGCAGAGGATGGGCGACGTGCACTTGAACTTGTTCTAGCTATCTATAAATCTTCTTTTGAAGGACGCACAATAAAATTGCCACTAGATAGCTGCAACACATTAGATTTTAAAGGCAGGTTTGACAGATGAAATATTATGTTCATGAAAGCAGTTTCGTAGATGAAAATGTGATCATAGGGGAAGGGACTAAAATATGGCATTATTGCCATGTTCAAAGTGGCACACAGATTGGTGAACACTGTTCACTCGGTCAGAATGTGAATGTCTCTAATAATGTTAAAATCGGGAATGGCGTCAAGCTACAGAACAATGTTTCTGTTTATGAAGGTGTCGAACTGGAAGACTACGTATTTTGTGGGCCATCCATGGTATTTACAAATGATCTGACTCCTAGAAGCAAATACCCGAAAGGAAAAGAAGGCTACAAGAAAACACTAGTAAAATATGGCGCTTCAATAGGGGCAAACGCGACTATCGTTTGCGGTCATACCATTGGGAAATGGGCTATGGTCGCCAGCGGTGCAGTGGTCACAAAAGATGTTCCGGATTATGCACTCGTGTCTGGTGTGCCTGCAAAACAAATCGGCTGGGTCTGTGAATGTGGATTGCCTCTAAAAGGCAGCAGCAAATGCGCCTCATGTGGCAGAGCGTATGTGATCGAAGAAGATCGAATTCAGGAAATAGATGGGATGTGATGGCATGGAATTTAGAGACCTTAAAGCACAATATCAAAAGTATAAAAAAGAAATTGATAGCGCCATTCAAGAGGTACTGATCAATACGGATTTTATCAGTGGTAAATCTGTGCAATTGCTCGAAGAGAGGCTTGCCAAGTACGTGGGTGTCAAGCGCTGTATATCATGCGCAAATGGTACAGAGGCCATGACACTTGTGATGCTAGCATGGGATATTAAAGAAGGGGACGCGGTATTTGTGCCAGACTTCACTTTTTTTTCGACGGGAGAAATCGTGTCATTTAGAGGCGCAACGCCTGTATTTGTGGATGTAGATCCACAAACCTTCAATATGGATCCTATCAAACTGGAAGATGCAATCATAGAAATATTGGAAGCAGGCAAGCTGAACCCTCGTGTGATCATCCCAGTGGATTTGTTTGGACTCCCTGCTAATTATGTAGCGATTGAAGCAATAGCAAAAAAATACGATCTTAAAATTTTAGAAGATGCAGCACAAGGATTTGGCGGCAGTATAAACGGTCAAATGGCCTGCAGTTTTGGTGATGTTGCAACCACTTCCTTTTTCCCTGCAAAGCCTTTAGGGTGTTATGGAGATGGCGGTGCAATATTTACAAACGATGATGCCCTTGCAGATTTGTTAGAGTCCTACAGAGTACATGGCAAAGGTGAAAGCAAGTATGACAATGTGAGAGTCGGTGTGAATTCAAGACTTGATACGCTACAAGCCGCCGTCTTAAACGTCAAGTTGACCGCATTCATCACGCATGAGCTCGATGATGTCAATCGCGTGTATCAAGCTTATCAAACGGCACTTAATGGTATTGTCGAAACGCCATTGATTCCCGAAGGGTATCGCTCAAGTTTTGCACAATATACCATAAGGCTTGACAATAAAGAAATGCGCGATGTCCTTCAAGCAAAACTCAAAGAAGCAGGCATTCCAAGCATGATTTATTATGTGAAACCAATGCATAAACAAGACGCTTTCAACTATCAAGTGGTTAGTGAAAATGATTTTATTGTCTCCGATACACTTTGCAACACCGTCTTATCGCTGCCAATGCATCCCTATATGTCCGATGAAGACGTGACTAAAATTTGTGAAGTGATCTCAAAGGTCGTGAAGGGGTAATAGCATGAAGATTTTACACATTAACTCATATTATGCTGAAGGTAAATTTTACAAACACTTATATGATGAGCAAGTTAAAAACGGTGATTCAATAGATGTGTTTGTACCGACACATTCAGCGGCGACCTGGGATTTGGGTAAATATTCAAAAGTGAGCATCAATCATGGCAAATACGATAAATATATCTTTCATTTAAAGCATCACAAAATTTATAAGGACGTCATCAAGCAATATGCAATCGAGGAATTTTCACTCATTCATGCACATTCACTCTTTTCAAATGGCTATATCGCCATGAAACTAAAAAGAGATTTTGGGATTCCTTATATAACGGCTGTGCGTAACGCTGACGTCAATGCGTTTTTCAAGTATATGGTTCATCTTAGAGGCCTTGGTGTGAAGATTCTAAAAGAAGCAGATGGCATTGTTTTTCTATCTGAGGCATACAAAGATGACGTGATCAGAAAGTACATTCCAAAAGCTTTGCAAGCATCAATTGCGAAAAAAAGCTATGTTATTCCAAATGGCATAGATGCCTACTGGTTTGAAAACCGAACGATAGAAAAAGCGCTACCAAACAAAGACGCCCTAAAATTGCTGTATGTGGGTGCAATCAATAAAAATAAAAACATCACTACCGTCATGAAGGCTATACAAATTCTTCAGGAAAAAGGGTTTCAAATCAAATTTACGATTGTCGGTAAAGTATTGGACAAAGCCATCTATAACGAAGTTGTTGCGAATCATTGTGTCACTTATTGTTCAGAAAAAACAAGAGAAGAACTTTTAATGACCTATCGCATGCATGACCTTTTCATCATGCCATCCATCTATGAAACGTTTGGTTTGGTCTATGCTGAAGC
>CAYLNI010000183.1:1194-1435 GCA_964384705.1 uncultured Fusibacter sp. | reverse complement strand
ATAGTCGTGGACAAGGGTTCGATCGTCAATTCGATGAGGGTGAAGTAGGGTATTCGGTTAATTGTTTTAGTACACAAGAAATCGCAGATAAAATCGAAGCAATTATTGAACAGTATCCTGTCCTTTCGAGTAATGCTTCTCTAAAATCTCAAAAATTCAGTTGGCCAGGGATAGCTGATCTATATGCGGCACTTTATGAAGGTGTTGCAAATCATCATCAAGCTCATTTTCTCAATAAATA
>CAYLNI010000183.1:935-1150 GCA_964384705.1 uncultured Fusibacter sp. | reverse complement strand
CAAACTTATGACGATTCAACATATATGTTTTATCGTTCCAAAATATCCAACGAAGAGCGATCCGGTCTATACATTTGTACGGCAACTTGTCGCTTCAATAGCGGACCTTGGATACCAGTGTAGTGTGATCGCACCACAAAGCATCACGTCAAATCTTGTGAATAAGCTAAAAAAAAGGCCAGTTTTATGGCAAGATATCACGCAAAACGGTTCGA
>CAYLNI010000183.1:0-897 GCA_964384705.1 uncultured Fusibacter sp. | reverse complement strand
TTTTTTCTTTTTTTTTATTTAGAGGGGCGGATGTCTCCGAAAGACTTTTGCAAAATGCGGTGATCCACGCATTCAACAAAATTCCGAATCGCCCTGATGTCTTATACGGCCACTTTTGGCATTCAGGCGTGACAGCAGGTATCATCAGCAAAAAATTTGACATCCCATTCTTCGTAGCTACAGGCGAAAGCAATATATGGGTCAAGAAACTGTACAATCAACAAACGATTGATTTTGCTTTAGAAAATGTAAGTGGTGTCATTTGTGTTTCGTCGAAGAACAAATATGAGAGCATAGCACTTAATCTAGCCTCAGAGAATAAAATGATCGTTTTGCCCAATGCTGTCGATGCGAATCAATTCTATAAAATAAGTCAAGATGAAGCGCGTAAGAAGCTTGGATTTGAACAAGAAGACTTCATTGTGGCTTACACGGGTGAATTTAGTCATCGAAAAGGCATACAGCGATTGTCGGATGCCTTAAAAAAATTAGGTAACATCAAAGCGATCTATATCGGTGATGGTGACTTAAAGCAACAAGGTGATGAAATTTTATTTCAAGGAAAATTGCCTCACAATGAACTCGTCAATTACTTGAACTGTGCAGATGTTTTCGTTTTACCAACACTTGCTGAAGGGTGTTGCAATGCAATCGTCGAAGCGATGGCATGTGGTTTACCGATTATATCCTCTGAATTGTCGTTCAACGATGATTTGCTCACGGATTCAAATGCCATCAGGATCAATAGTATGGACATCGATGCCATTGCGAATGCAATACAAAGTCTTTATGAAGATAGAGACCGTTGCAAAGCAATGGGGATACAGTCGCAAAAACAGGCCAAATTATTCGAAATCAATACTCGGGCAGTGAACGTCATGTCTTTTATCAATCAAA
>CAYLNI010000182.1:4541-5868 GCA_964384705.1 uncultured Fusibacter sp. | reverse complement strand
AAAAAGCCTTTACGTGGATTTAATCACACGCAAAGGCCAAATCTGTTTACCATTTTCACACTTTAAAAACGCTCATTTTCGCTTGTAGTTCTTCTGCAATTTGGGCAAGACCAGTTGTTGCAATTACGCTTTTATTAAATTGCATCGATAGGAATATAAATGTCCATCACCATAGTCCCATCAATCATTTTGACTTCTTCAAGACAGTTGATATTTGCACATTGCTTGAAGTCTGGTTCTTTAAAATCACGATCTTCAAGCCAGCTAACCAAAAACCGCCAGCCCGTTCCGATGCGTTCAAATGGGTCAACCATAGGATCCGTGATTCGTAGGGTTGCATATCTATAGCCTGGTATACGCTTTATCGAAATCTCAGTCCCATCAAATACAAAGCTTTCATTATTTGGAAGCTTGTCAATCATAGACGCATCAATAGATAACCAATACTCATAACCTCTGAGCTTCGTGACATCTTCCGTACCCTCTACTGGCGAATCAAATCCAAAGCTGCGAATCACTTCAAGTCCATAGACGTCAGCAAGGCGATTCATGGTGTCAATGATTGCGTCTTCAGGTTCATTGCCAATAGTCGTACCACTTAACACAACCATGCTCTCTATCTTTTCATACCGTACATTGCTTAAATACTGTTTCATAAGAGATATTCCTTTCATACCAATATTTTGTTTGATTGTCTCAAAAGCTGGTGGGAAGCCTGAAAGAATACGCGCCTCATCTGCATCAAGTTTTAAATTATAGACGACAAGATTTCGCGTCTTAAGGACATCATGCGTTCTAAAATATGAAGGCGAATTGCCATATTCGTTGACAACAGCTCTGGAAAAAGCCCTCTCTGAGGCGTAGCCACAGTCTAAGGCGATGTCTAAGATACGCTTATCTGTTTTCAGTTCACCAATAGCATACTCCAGTTTTTTCTTTCTAACATACGCCATAATAGAAAACCCAGTATAGATGCTGAATACGTGATTTAAATAGTACTTTGAAAATCCAACATGCTTTGAAATCATGTCCAGATTGAGCGCAATATCAATATTTGCATCAATATAATCAACTGCCTTCTGAAGTTGCGTGATCATCTAACTATCCTCCCAATGATTTGACCGGTCATCTATATTATATGATAGAAATTTGTTTCGTACAGGACATTTCGTGCTGAATTATCCACGAAACAACTCCATATAGCGCTCAGCATGATCGATTGGCTTAAATCCAAACGCTTCATAAACGCCGTGGGCATCCTGTGTAACAAGACTGAGTCTTCGCATCGTTGAGAGGTCTGCTCTGGAAAGTGCTTCGGAGAGTATCC
>CAYLNI010000182.1:4062-4490 GCA_964384705.1 uncultured Fusibacter sp. | reverse complement strand
CGCACAGATAGGCATAAGTCGCATAATCGGTAACCCATCTTGAAAAAGCGACGATCTTTCCATTCAATTTGACACCATATAAGAGTGAGTGGTCTAAACTTTTCTCAATAATCTCTGCTGGGCGTGTATTTGCCCAGTACATTTGTGCATATAAGGGCTGTAATGCAATCACATCAAAGGCTTCGCGCGCTGTAACAATGTGATAACCTCATTTAATTGCTTTACTATTGCTTCATTAATCATATTTTTCCTCCATCACATATTGCAGTTAAGATATATTTTTCGATCAAGGGCCATCTATCTTTTGGGTTATTGATAATATCTGATGCAATGGCAATCACAATATCTTTTTCTGGAATACAACAAATAACATTTCCGCCCGCTCCAAGTGCCGAGAATGAAAATAAATTATTATCCGCCTTTAACCA
>CAYLNI010000182.1:589-4035 GCA_964384705.1 uncultured Fusibacter sp. | reverse complement strand
ATACCAAGTGAAGCCATAATCCACTCTTTTGAAATAACTTGCTTTTGATCCCACTTTCCTTGATTCAAGTAGAGAAGTCCAAAACGCGCCATATCCCTAGGTGTCAGTGTCAGTCCGAATCCTCCCGCTGTTATGCCCTGTGGATCTTTTGTCCATCCTTTAATATCCTTTCCAAAAACTGCCTCAAGGCTAAAAGATTTCATATCATAATCGGGAATTTCTTTCATTCCCAAAGGTCGGAATAACACTTGATTGGCATATTCGCGCATACTTATACCGGTTGCTTTTGTAATAATGGCTGAAAGCAAATGCGTGCCAGCTGTATAATACTGAAATTGACCGAGCTGCCCTTTTTGTCCCAATAGATTTAGGGAATATGTGATCCAATCCTTTTGTCTTCTGAGCCGATCTAAAGGCTCATGACTACGTGAATCCCCTTCTTTCCATGAAAACGGAAAAGGTGCTGTCATAGTCAGTAAGTGTTTTATGGTCACAGCCTTCTTCAAAAAATCCTCATCTGACACTTGATACTCAGGAAAGTACTCAAGTACCCTTTGATCGACACTTTTTATAACCCCCTCATCAATGGCTATTCCCACAAGAGCAGACACAACGCTCTTAGTTACTGAAGCCACATGATGTACGTCAGAGTCTTTATAGCCATTATAATAAGCCTCATAAACAATGCTGCCATTTTTTACTATGACGATTCCACCAATATTCTTATAGTGAGACTTGATGTGACTATCGAGTTCGTTTAATTTATAAGTGTCCATGCCAACGTCTGGCGGCGAGACAAAATGCCATTCAGAGGTCGGCCAGTTATTACTAATCATTTTAAATACCTCCCTGTAATGGAATTAGGATCATCCGCAAGTGTTAAAGGTGTCCCCGATGCGACTAAATAACCACCCTCTTCGCCACCACTTGGACCAAGCTCAATAATCCAGTCACATACTTTGAGAAGATCCGGATCGTGTTCCACAACAACAACAGAGTTCCCTTTTTTAACGAGTTCATCGAGTAGCGTGATAAGTTTTGCAGTGTCATACAAACTAAGACCTGTAGTCGGCTCATCTAATACATAGAGCACATTCCCTTTTCTTTTTCTGCCTATTTCCTTCGCAAGCTTTATTCTTTGAGCTTCTCCGCCACTTAGTGTGGGGGTTGGTTGACCCAGTTTTATATAGCCCATACCAATGCGATCCATTACAGTCAGTACTGAAAGAATGCCCTTTTGGTCATTGAAAAATTTAACAGCTTCAGTAACTGTCATATCTAGAATATCATATATATTTTTTTCTCTTACCCTGACGTTTAATACGCCTTCGTTGTATCGTTTTCCATGACATGCATTGCATGTCTTATTCATTTTCAGATTGCCACCTAACCATATTGTTTCTTGGCCACTACCACCACAAACCGAACATGCGCCTTTTGAGTTGAATGAGAAATGCCCTATTGCAAAATCCTTTTCTATCGCAAGTGGTTGTTCTGCAAATAGCTTACGAATCTTATCCCATATTCCGATGTAAGTTGCTGGGTTTGAATTCATATTTCTCCCAATTGGCGCTTGGGAGATTTCAGCATAACCTGAAATAGCATCGACGCCTTCTAGCTTTTCTGCAATGGTTTCAACATGATCAGTTTCTTCACTTTCATCACTTTCACTTATCAGATCGTCATCACTTTCTTTGTATACATCATCACCTAATTTACCTTTAAAAGAGGCTTTAAGTAAAGGAATCAATGTATCAGAAATCAGTGAACTTTTGCCACTTCCAGATAACCCAGCTACACCAACTAAGCAACCCATCGGAATAGAAACAGTAAGATCTTTTAGATTATTCGTCCTAGCGTGTTTAATCTTCAAGCTAGGTTGCTTGATTGCATCCATTAGTTTCTGCTTTCGGGCTGGCATCCTTGCATCCGAGAGATATCTTCCTGTTATCGAGCGTTGACACGCGAGTAATCCTTTTAAATCGCCGTGGTAAACAACTTCTCCACCTAAGTCCCCAGCTTCTGGACCAATATCTATGACATAATCAGCAAGTTCAATGGTGTTTCTATCATGTTCTACAACAATAACTGTATTCCCTAAATCCCTTAACGCCTTCATGGATGCAAGAATGCCTTCTTTTTCGGCTTCGTGAAGCCCTGCTGTAGGTTCGTCAAGAACATAAATTAGTGAATCGAGTTTTGAATCTAAATGCGCGTTTAAAAAAAGTCTTTGAATTTCTCCACCACTGAGACTTGGCATTTCTCTATAAAGTGTTAAGTAGCCAAGCCTCACCTTGATCAAGTTGCTTGATTTATCAAGTATTTCCCTTATGATGTTAATTCCGAGCTTTGAAAAGGTCTCCCTCTTCATAATATCTTCAAAAAAACGAACCAGTTCAGAAATGGTCATCTTGCCAAGCTCACCGATGTGTTTACCATCAATCAAAACGCTCCTTGCCTCTTCACCAACCCTATAGCCATGGCACTCTGAGCATATTGTCTTGCTGTAATAATGACTTACATCATCATCTTTCTTATATAGATGCCCCTCAAAAATTCTTGTCAGACAGTAACTAAGCTTTTCTGTATTTCCACCAACACTTTGACCATAAATAACCTCAGATTTTAATGCGTCGGATAACAACGAAAAAGGTGAATCCATGTATGCCCCATATTTCCTTTCTAAAAGCCTCTCATAACCAGGCGTTAATCCGGCTTTCATAAACACCTCTCTAAGGGTTATAGAATCATCCGGGACCAAATTTTCTAAATGAATCTTGTTATAAAATCCACGCCCTGAACACTTAATGCACATGCCATTCGGTGAATTGTGCGAGAAGTAACTAGGTTGAAGCCGCTCAACTGAACTGAGATCTTTGCCCTCTCCAGAATAAAGCAAACATAAAAGGTTTAAAATGCCCGTCTTCGATCCCACTGTTGAACGCGGATTACTCTGTCTGATAATGCTCTGCTGAACTGCAATGGTTGGACCTAACCCAGATATGCTATCAAATTTGTCTTCATCATCAATGCCGGATAGTATGCCCAATGATTTTAAGTACTGGCTACGCCCCTCTTCAAATATGATGTCAAACATAAGGCTTGATTTACCCGATCCGCTGACTCCAGTGGCCACTATAAATTTGTTTTTGGGAATTGTTATATCAATATTCTTGAGGTTATGAATCGTTGCACCCTTAACGGTTATGTTTGATCACCTTTCATTCATTTAACAACGACTTCTTATACTATCTTAATACTTATTTTATTAATGGTACAGAAAAAAAAGGACTTGTATATAACAAGCCCTAATGTCATCAATAACTGGAACATAGATTCAAACTATTTTGTACTGCCAAGTCACTTCAACGTTATTTTTGAGTGCAATCCATACGGGTGAGATTTTTTCTGCCATCATGAGCACTTTTTGTAGCGTTTCATCGGAT
>CAYLNI010000182.1:0-579 GCA_964384705.1 uncultured Fusibacter sp. | reverse complement strand
AGCTCAGTTGATTCAACTTCGATTTCAAAATGGATTTTTTCTAGTGCAATTGGATTTTCTGTTTTGTGCCCTTCAATGTGCATTGAATAACTATTGATATTTTTTTCCATTTTTCTAAGCATCCCCACTATGGCTGTGCTGACGCATCCTGCAAAGCTCATGACCAACAACTCTAGTCCAAGAAATCCTTCACTATCGCCAAGGGGCGGCAGATAATCAATGGTAATTGGATGTTCTTGATTGGTACTAGAAATGCCTAAAAATTTAACCTTTTCATTGATGAGTGACAACTTAATTTCAATAGGTGCTAAGTGCATAATTTTCTCTCCTTCAATTTATAATTTGTATCCACTAACTATTTAGATACAAAATAAAAGCGAAGGTTACATCCGTTACTGAAATATTTTTAATTTTTTTTGATCCATTAACTTTTTAACATTTGCCAAAAACGCTTCCCCCGACATACTTACATAGTCGCTGTCATATAATATGGCCAGCTTCTTAAGTAAATTGATTTCACCCAGAATTGTATTTGTGAGCTTTTGATCATCGCGACTTATTACCGGTATGGACTTAATT
>CAYLNI010000181.1:4200-5896 GCA_964384705.1 uncultured Fusibacter sp. | reverse complement strand
CCGCACTGCGTTTGATTGCTCGGTTGAAGACCTCTCTTGGATGTACAATGGAAGCGTTTAAGCTACCAATGGATATGACGTCCCAATTGATGACTTCATTTTTTGTATTGAGCAATACTGCGATGAACTTCTCAACTTTTGATTCAATAAGTTCTGCACTGAAAAAGCTTACAACATCATTTGGTGATGATAGTTTTGCTTTTCTCATGATGGTCGACTGTTTCATTCTTTTGCCTAGTTCGACCGCCGCAAGAATTTGACATGCTTTCGATTCACCAATACCATCTATCGTACAAAGCTCTTCAAGTGTCATTTGATGAAGTTCGGTCAAATCGTCACCGCACTTTGATACGATTTTATTGCCAAGTGACAGAGCACTGCTGTTTTTAGTACCAGTTCTTAGCAAAATCGCAAGTAATTCGGATACACTTAATTGAGATACACCTTGATTCATCAATTTTTCTCTTGGTTGTTCAGCGATAGGTAAAGCTTTAATCATTGGCATGCTCCTTTATACTAAAAGATCCAACTGAAAATTAATTTTCAACATTGAATTTAATTTAGAGAGCGGTAAACCCATGACGTTAAAATAATCGCCTTTGATTTCGCTTACCAGTAAAGCACCAAAGCCTTGAATTCCATATGCACCTGCTTTGTCATAAGCTTCTCCGGTATTGAGATAGACATCTATCTCGGCATCAGATAAGTCATTGAATGTCACCTCAGTGCAAACATAATCGACGACTTTCCTATTGCTGGATACATGTACCAGAGCTATGCCTGTGTAGACCTCGTGCGTTTTTCCGCTTAAAGCTTTTAACATATCTCTAGCTTCTTCGCGCGTTTTCGGTTTGCCTAAGATACGTTCAAAATAAACAACTGTATCACTGGCAATAACGAGTGCATCGTGGTTTGACTTTGAGATATCGAGGGCTTTTTCCAAAGCTAATCCCATAACAATCTGTGTGGGACTTTCTTTTTCACCAACTGGCTCGTCAATCTTACTTGGTATGACATCAAATGGCATATGAAATTGTTTTAATAGTTCTATCCTTCTCGGAGATGCCGAGGCCAATATCACTCTCATAGTTTTTTATACACAATAAACGCGATCACGATTCCAATTATGCCAGCGATGTTTAAACTCAGCTTAAAACCGAAAGTGATGATGATTATGTTTAAATCCACTACAAAGGGATCTACGCCGATACTCTTTCCAAAATTTAAAATGGGGACAGTATCGCCCAATGCGGCTCCAATCAAACTTCCAAAAATAGCTCCGATCAATAGTAAAACTAATAACACGAGACTATCGTTGCTTTTAACTCTCATAACGACCTCATAAGCATACCATATTTTTACATTATTTACCATAAATTTGCATAGCAAACAGACAGAACAGTGTCCTAATCTAAACTCTAGTTTAACATTATGTTGTTTTAATTACAAGGAAAAGAGAATTTTTAAATCATGAATTAAATTAAACATTCAATGGTTTCCGACGTTTCTGTTAAGGGTTAAAACACAAAAAAATCCTCCCAGATGAAAATGGGAGGCCTTTTACTATAATAATTGAGGAAATTGCATAATTCCAATTTGACGATATTTTTACTCTGAACATGCAATTTCCATATTTATTTTACAAATTCTACTTTTCTTTGGCTTAAGTCCCCTTGAATCGCTTTTGTCGGGCATT
>CAYLNI010000181.1:0-4164 GCA_964384705.1 uncultured Fusibacter sp. | reverse complement strand
CGGACATTTTTCTACACAAATCATACAATTTGTACATTTGTCGTAGTCAATCACTGCTAAATTGTTGATTACATGAATGGCATCATATGGACAATTTTTCTCACAAATACCACATGCAATACAAGCTACTTTACAATTTTTCTTGACCATTGGGCCTTTGTCTTTGTTATTACATTGAACGACAGTCAGTTGTTCATAAGGAACAAGAGTGATAACAAATTTAGGGCAAATTTCAATACATTTGTTGCATGCTGTACATTTTTCAGGATCTACAAGTGCTAATCCTTTATCGTTGATATGAATCGCATCAAATGGACAAACTTGAACACAAGAGCCCAACCCCATACAACCATACAAACAATTTTTTGGTCCGCCATTCAACATATTGGCAGCGACACAGCTGTCAAACCCATCATAATCAAAACGGTTGCCACAATTTTCATCATGACCTTCACATATAACTCTAGCGATTTTTTTAATCGTTTCGCCAGCTTCAAGACCCATGATCTGGGCTACTCTCTGCGCAACTGGTGCACCGCCGACAGGACAACCGTTTACTGGAGCCGCGCCATTGACGACAGCATTAGCAAACGCATCACATCCTGGATAACCACAAGCGCCACAGTTCGCACCCGGGACTGCTTCCCTTACTTCAACAACCCTTGGATCAACTTCCACGGCGAATTTTTTAGAAGCAAACGCCAGTAAAGCACCAAAGACGAGTCCCATAATACCTAAACTGACACCAGCTAATATAATTGTATTGTAATCCATTTCGTCCTCCTATACTAAGCCGGTAAAGCCTAGAAAGGCTATAGACATAAGGCTTGCTGTAATTAGAGCAATAGGAAAGCCTTTAAACGGCAACGGTACATCTGATGTTTCAAGTTTTTCACGAATTCCAGCAAATAATACGATTGATAATGAGAAACCGATTGCTGCGAAAAATGAATGGAAAATCGTTTGAACGAGACCAAACTTGTATTGAATGTTTAAAAGAGCAATACCTAGTACTGCACAGTTCGTCGTGATCAGTGGTAAAAATACACCTAATGCTTGATAAAGCGTTGGACTCATCTTTTGAAGGACGATCTCAACAAACTGAACCAAAGATGCGATAACGAGTATAAATGCTGCTGTTTGAAGATATTCTAAATTAAATCTTACTAATAAATAATGTTGTACAAAGTAAGTGATCGTACCAGCTAATGTGATAACGAATGTAACCGCCATGCCCATACCGAATGCCGTCTCAACTTGTTTAGAAACACCTAAGAATGGACAGATTCCTAAAAATCTCGAAAGGACAACGTTGTTAACGAGAATCGCACTGACCATTATGACAAAAATACTTGCATTTTCCATTTACAACCCCTCCTTATTTCGCTTTTTTTAGTGTGTAGCTATTATATAAAGCAAGTAACAATCCAAGTGCTAAGAAGCCACCTGGAGGTAAAATCATGATTAATGCCGGTTTATAAGAAGCACCTAGGATTGCAGCACCAAATATACTGCCATTGCCTAATATTTCTCTGACACTGCCCAGAACAAACAGGCCAAGTGTAAATCCTAATCCCATACCAATACCATCAAAAGCTGAATCGATGACGCCATTTTTATTGGCAAATGATTCTGCACGCGCAAGGATAATACAGTTTACAACAATAAGTGGTATAAACAGACCTAGCGATGTAAATAATGCAGGTACAAATGCTTCCATAAGCATACTGATAACCGTTACAAATGTTGAAATGACGACAACGTATGCTGGAATTCTAACTTGTGCTGGAATGAACTTACGTAGCAACGAAATGGCGACGTTTGAGCCTATAAGAACGGCAGTTGTCGCTAAACCCATACCGATACCGTTTTCAGCAGATGTCGTTACAGCAAGTGTTGGACACATACCTAACAACTGTACAAATATCGGATTTTCTTTTAATATACCTCTAGTCAAATTGCTTAATTTCAATTGCCAACACCTCCATTCTCAAGAATCCAGTTAAATGCATCGATAGATGCATTTGCACCATTTGATATAGCAACACTTGAAATGGTAGCGCCAGTAATTGCTTGGATATCATTACCTGAAGCGGCAGTTTTTGAAACGCCGATTTGAGATGTTGATGATTTACCTGTGAACTGGTCGTAGAATTGTGCGTCTTTTGCTTTAGCACCAAGACCTGGTGTTTCATTATGACTACCTACGCGCAATCCTGTAACCACTTCGTCGATAGTCACACCAGTTACGACTTCAACCGCACCACTGAAACCATTTGGTGTGGATTTGAAAACATAACCGATTGGCGAACCAGATGCATCAAGACCTATATATGCTTCTGTGATCGGTTCAAACTGACTCACAATCGCTTCTAAATCTTCACCAGTAATATCTACGAATGATGCGGCATCTGGTAACACGTCTTTTTTAGCCTGTTCATTGGCTAAGAAACGTTGCTCCGCAATTCTATCTTTAGTAACTTCATTAGTAAAACCAAGAGCAAAAGCTGCAATAGCGCTAATGAGTAATAATATAAACCCAATTTTAATAATCTGTTTCATTATTTAGCACCTCCAAACACGCGAGGTTTTGTATATTTATCAATCAATGGCGCTGCGACGTTCATAAGAAGAATCGCATAAGATACGCCTTCTGGATAACCGCCATAGAATCGAATGATCACTGTCAATAAACCTATACCAAACGCGTAAATAATTTGTCCTTTTGGAGAAATTGGAGATGAGGCGTAATCTGTTGCCATGAAAAATGCACCGAGAATCAAACCACCTGACAATATGTTGATAATCGTCATTTCTATGTCGAAACCAGTAATTAATAAAGTCAATACCGCAACTGTTCCGATATAGATGCCTGGGATTTTAATTGAAATAACACCACGATAAATTAGATAGATACCACCAAGTAATAATAACAATACAGATGTTTCACCAATACAGCCACCGACTCTACCAATTAACATGTCCATCATACTTGGAAGGGGTACATCTAAACCTTCCTTCATGATGCCCAATACTGTTGCCGTCGTTGTCGCATCTGGCTTAACGGATGCCCAAGTCGTCATCTGGACTGGCCAAGAAGCAACCAATACAGCTCTAGCTGCAAGCGCTGGGTTGATAAAATTGTGACCCAAACCACCAAATAATTGCTTAGCAATAACGATTGCAAAAAAGCTACCTACAACTGGAATCCAATATGGAACCGTCGATGGCAAGTTCATACCGAGTAATAAACCCGTTACAACTGCACTAAAATCATCAATTGTAATCGGTTGTTTTCTTATCTTTTGGCAAAGTGCTTCAGAAACCAAAGCCGTCAAAATCGATAAGACTAAGATAATCAATGCGCGAACGCCAAAATTGTATACACCGAATGCCGCAGCAGGTGTCAATGCAATCGTAACATCCCTCATAATCTTTTGAGTTGTTTCAGAAGATCGAATATGAGGATGAAACCGTCAATCTATTTTCCATAATCATCCTCCCCCTATTTTCGCTTTCTTGCTAAAATTTCGCGTTTTGCAACGCGTATCGTTTGTAACAACGGTCTTTTTGCCGGACAAATAAATGAGCATGAGCCACATTCGATACAATCTAAGGCATTATATTTTGCCGCTTTATCATAATCGTGTAACAATGCATAAGCACTAATCTGAATCGGTTCAAGATTAACTGGACAAGTCGTTACACATTTGCCACAACGGATACATGCTGTCGGTTCAGGTAATTTTGCTTCATCTTGAGAGAAAACCAATATACCCGATGTATTTTTCATAGCTGGCAATGCATCAGAAAACTGAGCAACGCCCATCATAGGACCACCGAGTAGAATTTTACCTGGAATACCATTGTATCCATCGCAAAAATCGATCAACGCTTTTAATGGTGTACCCACTCTAAAGCGAATATTCTTAGGAGACTTGATGCCTTTTCCAGTGACTGTACAGACGCGTTCAATTAAAGGCATACCTGTTTCAAATAATTTGCCTATTGTTGCAGCAGTTGCTACGTTATTAACGACTACGCCAATATCCATTGGTAATCCACCAGATGGTATCGCACGGTTCGTACAAGCTACGATTAATTGTTTTTCTGCACCTTGAGGATACTTCGTCTTGAGTCCGACCACTTTTATCTCTGTATTTT
>CAYLNI010000180.1:0-5969 GCA_964384705.1 uncultured Fusibacter sp. | reverse complement strand
TTTCACGCACCAACCCGGCCGTGGACGACGCCGGCTGTCGGGTCAATCGCGCGTTGCACTTGGGCTGCGCCACGGGAACCTCCGCCGCAGGCAGTCCCCACGTTTACGCCTCGCGCTGGCCGTACGGTTACAGTTTGCCCGGCGGCGTCTGGGGCACCAGCCGCTACGAAGACCCGTTGGGTTACGCGATCAACCTCAACCAAGTCAATTTGAATTATTCCTTCGAACTCTATGAAGACGCCAAACTCGGCGACCTCTACGGCAGCGTGGACGCGATGGGCGTCGAGCCGTGGACGGGCAAGAAACACCATTACAACGAGTCGAAATGGATTCAGTTGTACGACTGGCCGTTGCCGGAGGATCCCGGCTGGGCGCGCTACGCGCTGCTGGTCTGGCCGGACAACGGCCTGCCCAGCGCCAACTTCACTTCGTCCATCTGCGCGGAAATCACCAGCCGCAACGGAGGCTTGCGCGACAACCTGCACACCATCCGCGACAACGCGTGGTTGACGGCGCTGGACGTCGGCACGGCGGAAAGCGGGCAACTGCCGCTGTCCGCGCAATACGACAAGACCGACGGCCACGTCACCGCCGTCATCCAAAACAAGGCGTCGTATTGGATTTTGGGCAACCTGTCTTTCAGCGCGATTTCCGCGTTGCCGAGTCCTTGGGCCGCTTACGTGAGCAACTACAACTACGAAAACTCCGGCGGCAACAACAACGCCGGCGTCAGCGGCTTCACGGCGACTTGGCCAGATATACAATTGACTGGACATACGCGTGCACACGCCGTACAACCGACACAGTTTTCTTCGATGATGCTGTATTTGACAAGTGCTTTACATGCGCCTGATGGACAATGCTTGTCATTGATATGTGCGAGGTATTCATCATAAAAATAGTTGAGTGTGCTTAAAATAGGGTTTGGAGCAGTTTGACCTAGGCCACAAAGTGCGCTTTCTTTCACGCTTTTGCCCAATGTACGTAATTTATTGATATCTTCCATCGTGCCTTCACCCTTAGTGATGCGATCGAGAATTTCAAACATACGCTTTGTACCAAGTCGACATGGGGTACATTTGCCACAGGATTCGTCTTGAGTAAATTCTAAGTAGAATTTAGCAATGTTGACCATACAGTCATCTTCGTCCATGACAATCATACCACCAGACCCCATCATAGAGCCTATGTTGCGAAGACTGTCATAATCGATTGGCGTGTCAAGGTCGGCTACTGTGATAACGCCGCCTGATGGGCCGCCCGTCTGAACAGCTTTAAATTGCTTACCGTCGATGATGCCACCGCCAATATCGTAGATAATTTCTCTTAGTGTCGTACCCATTGGAACTTCCACTAGACCAACGTTATTGACTTTACCAGCCAATGCAAAGACTTTAGTTCCTTTTGATTTTTCTGTACCTATAGAACTAAACCAATCAGACCCTTTAAGTAAAATAGGTGCAATATTTGCTAAAGTCTCAACGTTGTTGACACTCGTCGGTTTGCCGTTATAACCTTCTACTGCAGGGTAAGGTGGTTTTTTGGTCGGTTCACCTCTTTTACCTTCAACTGAATGGATGAGCGCCGTTTCTTCACCGCAGACAAAAGCACCAGCTCCAAGCTTGATTTTTATATCAAAACTAAAATTGGAACCGAAAATATGCTTGCCCAAAAGTCCGTACTCTTTTGCTTGCTCCATGGCCACTTCAAGGCGCTTGATAGCGAGAGGGTATTCTGCTCTGATATAGATGATCCCTTCTGAAGCACCAATCGCGTATCCAGCAATCGCCATTGCTTCCAATACGGAATGTGGATCGCCCTCCAAGATAGAACGGTCCATAAATGCACCTGGATCGCCTTCATCTGCATTACAGATGACATATTTTTGATCGGCAATCGATTTTCTTGTAAGTTCCCATTTGAGTCCTGTTGAGAATCCACCGCCGCCACGGCCTCTTAAACCACTGGCTTTGACAGTTTCGATGACTTTTTCTGGCGTTGAATTTGAAATGGCTTGACCAAGTGCTTCATAGCCACTGAATGCGATATATTCATTGATATCTTCTGGATTTATAAGACCACAATTGCGCAGGGCAATGCGGTATTGCTTCTTATAAAAACTCATCTCATCGTGCTTTGGTAGTACTTTATCTGTTTCTGGCTCTCTATATAGTAGACGGTCAACAACACGCCCTTTGATGATGTGTTCATTGACGATTTCCCAAACATCACTCAATCCAACTTGAACATAAAAAATATTGTCAGGATGAACTTTGACGATAGGTCCTTGTCCGCAAAAACCAAAGCAACCAGTCTTGATAACGGCAACTTCTTCTCCATAACCTGCAGTCATTAACTCGCTTTTAAACTTATCGACGATATCCAAGCTTTGTGCTGATACGCAACCCGTACCACCACATACCATAATATGCGTTCTTTGTGTAGTCATACCCCGACCTCCTTATAAAGCGCTGTGATAAGTCTTAATAAGCACGTGATCATCTAAGATCTCGCCATTTTTAATGTGCTTATTGAGAATATCAGCAACAAATGCTTTATCGACATTGCCATATATTGTTGGTTCATGACCAGGCATATTGATTTGAACAGTAGGTTCACTGTGGCAATACCCCATGCAGCCAACCTGTACAACTTTGATGTGGTCGATGCCGTTTTCCGTTATTTGAGTCACGAGTTCATTCATGACCTCTCTGCTTCCAGCTGCAATACCGCAGGTCGCCATCCCGACAAGTATTTCTATGGTTTGATCTTCCGATTCGCCTGTTTCTCTTAATTTGACTTTCTTAATGTGATCTTCTCGAATCTTCTTTAGTTCTTCCAAGGATTTGACTGACATTATGCCTCTCTCCCTTCCATCGCTTTATATTCGGCGATTATCTTGCTCACATCACCAGGTTTAACATGGCCATACACCTTATCGTTGATCATGACCACAGGTGCAAGGCCACAAGCGCCAATACAACGGACGTCTTTTAATGAAAACAGGCCATCTAATGTGCTACCTCCGGACTTAATGCCTAATTGTTCGGAAAACTCATGCATCACTTTTTCGATGCCCTTTACAAAGCATGCTGTTCCCAAGCATACACTGATAGTAAATTCACCGCGTTTTTCTTGCGTAAAGTACGAGTAAAAACTCACAACGCCATAGACTTTTGCTGCTGGTATATTCAGTTTTCTCGCCACATAAAGTTGAAGTTCACTTGGCAAAAAGCCAAAGATTTCTTGTGCCTTGTGAAGTATGGATATGAGCGCTTCCTCTTGTGCGTCTTGTTCTTTGATAAAGGCATCTAGCGCTTTCAATTTCACATCAGCATGCTCTAGACTAAAAATATCTGACATATAGACCTTCCTTTCCCTGTGATTATTGTGTGCAATCGCCATCCGAAATATTTTGATTATTCAGATAATAATAGTATATACCTTTATTTGAAATTGAGAAGTGGTGTTATCATAAAAATAAAGGGTATAAATGCAACAAGACCTTGATTTTTGTATAAAAAGGATTACACTATAGTTGAATCATTATTTTGCACTATTGAATAGAATGAACTGGATTCCCCAAAGCAGCCATTGTTTTGGGGCTTAATTATTTAGAAGGAGCCTGACAACTATGTCTTTTGTACGCAGTGGACCTCGTATGTTAATCGTGGAACCCAAAGATGAAACTTTATTTAGAAGTTTTTTGATGTCGCATTTTGATCACTTTAAGATTCCCGAATCTGTAAAGACATTTGAAGATATCGTATCCGTTATGACGCATCATCAAACATTGATTTATATTACAAAAAATGCGAAAGAAAATATCACACAATTTGACATTGATAGTTGTGTCATATTAGAGGAAAGTTGCCAATCGTTTTTGATGAAGGCACTTAACTCAAATGGCTCAAGTCTTATCACCTTTGTACGCCGTGCACCGAGAATCATCATCATGAAAGTCATCGGAAGTGTTGATAAAACGGTGGATGATATCGCTGAAGACTTTAAGGCGACGATTGAACAGACGAAGACGATTCTAAGTACACATTCAGATGGAACGGTCATCTTTTTTACTAAAGGAAACATTAACAAAAAATTGGAGTTCTCCGAGTTTTTCGCTAAAGCGGTCTATACGACAGAACATTTTTCAACGATTATCAACATTTTGGACCACCATGCACTCAAGTACATCAATCGAAATACGGAAAATAAAGATTGGTTTGATTTGACGATTAACATCCGCGATAAATACGAAGACTACAAAACACATTACGACAGACTCATTTATACACTGGACTGCCTTGGTGCAGGTATGGTTTTAAAAGAGGGCTGGAGCGAAGAAACTGGTCGCTTTTTCTCGACTACTGGCGTATACAAGTTGACCCTATACACATATCTCGAACCGATCGAAGTCAAAAAAATTCTTTTAGCGCTTGAGTATATGGAAAATGGAGAGCGCATCGTCGATTTTGACTTGTACTATAAAAAGAAGAAGATTCATTGGGACGAAGTTAAAGTTAAGGGAATAAACCCAAGAGAGAGCTTGAGCTATCACTATAGACAGAGCTTATACAAGAGTCTGGATGACGAGGATATTGAGTATTTAAGGTCTGTAGAAGATTATATTTTTGCATCTAGATAGGTGAGGAAATTGCATAATTCCAATTAGTATGAATTTCATTTATGAAAACCGTGTGATTAAGACATTGTTAACTTCTAGTGACCGGATTTTGCAACTTAAAAGGTAATTATGCAATTTCCATAGGGAAAACTCGTTCTTTCGAAAACCACTGTTTTTTGATATACTAATTTAGGGACTCGAAATAGTAATGATATTGAAGCTGACGTTGCCGTCGGCTTTTGTTTTATTTAGAGGAAATTGCATCAGTATACTGGAGAAAACATGATAACTTATAAAATGGAAATACAATATGAAGGCACGCGCTACAAAGGCTGGCAAAGGTTAAAGACGACAGAAGCCACCATTCAGAGCAAAATTGAAACCGTTTTGACGCGTCTATTGGGTGAGTCTATCGAAATTCAAGGGTCTGGTAGAACCGATGCTGGCGTACACGCCAGAAAACAAGTTGCGAGTTTTAAGACGCAAAGCAATATGGCTGCCGACGTGTTGATGCACGAAATAAACCAGTATCTACCTGAGGATATTGTCGTTACATCATTGACAGCCTCTAGTGATACTTTTCATGCACGATTCAATGCCCAGAAAAAAACATACGTTTATCAAATCTGGACGGCGGAGCATCCACCTGTATTTGAGCGCCACTACGTTTTGGATCTTGAGGGCAAAGCGCTTGATTTGGAGGTGATGAAGCGTGCGTCACATCTCTTTATTGGCAAACATGACTTCAAAGGCTTCTCAACAGATAAGACTAAAAAATCAACCGTTAGAACGATTGAGAATATAGCGTTTATCACAGACGGAAACCTATTGAAAATTGAGTTTACCGGAGACGGATTTTTGTATAACATGGCTCGCATCATCGTAGGCACCCTTATTGAAGTTGGACTTGGGAAACGTGACCCATCGACTATTGAAGCCGTGTATAAGAGTAATAACCGAGAACTCGCAGGAGAAACGGCACCTGCTAAAGGCTTGATATTGGAAGAAGTTTACTATTGATTGAATGGGAGGCACTATGAAAGCTTTATATTATGATTGCTTCGCAGGTCTAAGTGGCGATATGAACTTAGGTGCTATGATAGATCTTGGCGTTGATTTTGATAAGTTACGCCATGAGCTCTCCAAGTTGGGTTTGGACTGCGAATTTGAACTCATAAAGTCGCGAACGGATAAACACGGCATATTTGGCACTAAAATTGATGTCATCGATAAAAATAATCACGATCACAAGCATGATCACGACCACGACCACGGGCATGACCACAAGCACGACCATAAGCACGACCATGAGCACGACCACGCGCATAACCACGAACACGACCAC
>CAYLNI010000179.1:1178-6064 GCA_964384705.1 uncultured Fusibacter sp. | reverse complement strand
GAGGAAAATGAAAAATTCGAAAGCTCAACAGATCTGATCAAGAATTTGGAAAAAGATGAAATTGCAAATCTCAAGATTATCTTGAAATACCTGCAGCAAGTGACGATCGGTGAGCGTGCCTTTATTTATTTACTCGACGAAAACGACAATATCAGTGAAGTCATCAAGGCGGATGACCAAGCCGCTGATTATGATATCATGCGTCTTATCAACAGTTTTGGTAATGACATCGATGGCATTTACATTTCAAAACTCAATCCACACACCAACATTCAGTTGCTGTCGGAAGAACAAAAGGGTATGATTTGCTTCCCGATATATGAAGCCTCAAATCACAAACTTCCAGGTGCAAAGAGAAGAGATGATATTTTCACTGCAAAAAGAAAAATCATAGGGTACGTATTCCTTGATTCTACCAATGTCATCAACCGTTTCAACGCATTTACATTTAATCAGGCAAAGTCATTTATTAATTTAATTTACGTTTTCATCGATAATTATAACTTGAAAAAACTCTCGACTATTGATAAACTCACTGGAGTGTATCTTCGTAAGCATATTGAACAACAGTTTGCGATTCAGATGAGTATATCCAGACAGCAAAGCTTTAGCTTATCTGTTATCATGCTGGACATCGACAAGTTTAAAAATGTCAATGACACTTATGGGCATAGAAAAGGCGATGAAATTTTATCGAAAATCGGTGAACGCTTACTAAAATCGGTAAGAGCAACTGACTACGTCGCGAGATACGGTGGAGAAGAGTTCATCATTTTGCTTCCTGAAACCGATGCTATGAGTGGGCATAAAGTTGCTGAGAAAATTCGTACGTTGATTGAGCAGAGCAAATTGCTCGGCGATGAAATGCCGCTGACAGTAAGTCTTGGCGTTTCAACATACCCAGACGATGGCGCGAACGAAGAGGAACTAATAGAAAAAGCAGACCAAGCACTGTATTATAGTAAAAACAATGGCAGAAACAAGTCGACGAGCTGGGATGACAAGCTCATCAAAGAAGGCCATCGATATGACCGCTTAACGGGTATCTTGACCGGCAATATTTCATCAGACACAAGAAATATGCAGGCATTGCTTGATATCATCAATCAGTTGAACAATGGCCATTATGATCATGAAGGCATTCGAAATACCTTTATTTCAATCCTGGATATTACAGAAGGGGATGAGGTACAGTTTGTTAGATTTGGTGAAGATGATACAATAGAAGAAGTTCTCTATAAGAAAAAGGGACAAGATTCTATTAGCAACGAACGCGTTCTCAACAGTCGCATTATTGAGACCTACCAAAATTCCAATCAAAGCGTTTACTTTATCGATTGGGATGAGTTGACGGAATCAGGTGCACCAATAAATGATTCTGCTGTCATGCCCGATTGGAAATCTTATATCATCATGAGTTTTAACAATGGCTCTAAAAAGGGTCTCTTATCAATTTCAGTCAGTATAAAGGTCAAAGAGTTTGATTTTAGCAATTTTAATTTTGTGGAATCACTAAGGCCAGTTCTCGAACATATTTTGTTTAAGGTTTAAGTCCTACGCGAGGCGAGGGGTAAGAAAGGGAAAAAATGATATTAAACGATTTTCTTCCAATGAATCGGGAAGATTTAAAAAAGCTTGAATGGGAGGGTGTAGATTTCGTCTTGGTTTCTGGAGACGCCTATGTCGACCATCCAACGTTTGGTCCAACCATCATCGGAAGGGTTTTATTGGATGCCGGGTATAAGGTCGGTATCATCGCACAACCGGATTGGAATGATCCAGAAAGCATCGCAGTATTGGGTAGACCGAGACTTGGTTTTCTTGTTACAGCAGGTAATATGGATTCAATGGTCAATCACTATTATGTTTCAAAACGTCGTCGAACAACGGACAGCTTTTCACCAGGCGGACAAATGGGCCTTCGTCCAGACCGCGCGACGATTGTGTACACCAATTTGATACGCAAGAAGTTTAAAGAAGATACGATTATCATCGGAGGCATCGAAGCATCGTTACGTCGTTTTGCACACTATGATTATTGGGATGACACAGTGCGTCGTTCTATTTTGTTCGATAGTGGTGCAGATCTACTCGTCTATGGCATGGGCGAAAATCAGATTGTTGAGATTGCGGAATATTTGAACAATGGCATCGATGTTCAGTACATTCAACATATTCCAGGCACGTGTTTCATCACCGATCACCTGGACATGTTACCCTCATATGTTGAAATTGATCCATTTGAAACAGTCAGCCAAGATAAAATAGCTTATGCAAAGAGTTTTAAAATCATCTATGACGAACAGGACCCTATTAGAGGGAAGACACTTGTTCAAAAGCATAAAGACCGTTATGTTGTACAGAATCCACCAACGCGTCCACTTGAAAGAGAAAATCTTGATTGGACTTTCAAACTGGGCTATCAGAGGGATATACATCCTTCATATGTGGCACAGGGTGGCATTCCAGCGATACAAGAAGTCAAACTCAGCATCATCAGTGAACGCGGTTGTTTCGGAAACTGTTCGTTTTGCGCACTGGCATTCCACCAAGGTAGAATTGTCAGTTCAAGATCGCATGAGTCCATAGTCGAGGAAGCACAACAAATCATCGCGGATAAAGATTTCAAAGGCTATATCAACGACGTCGGTGGCCCAACGGCTAACTTCAGAAACCCCGCATGTGACAGGCAGCTGAAATACGGTGCGTGTAAGCACAGACAATGCTTGTATCCCGAGCCTTGTGAACATTTAAACGTCGATCACAAAGATTACAACGATATGCTGAAGAAACTTAGAAAGCTTGAAGGCGTTAAGAAGGTGTTCATCAGAAGCGGCATCAGATATGACTACCTCATGCACGATCCAGATAAAACCTTTTTCGTCGACCTATGTCAGCATCACGTCAGCGGTCAGTTAAAAGTGGCACCAGAACACATCGACGAGGTGGTGCTCGACTATATGGGAAAACCAAGTGGTAAACTGTATAGCCAATTTGTCAAAGCGTTCGATGATATCAATAAGTCACTTGGCAAAGATCAATATATTATCCCTTACTTGATGAGCTCTCATCCAGGCAGCACACTTAAATCAGCGGTTAGACTTGCAGAGTACCTCAGAGACATCAACTACACGCCAGAGCAGGTACAAGATTTTTATCCAACACCAGGTACATTAAGTACTTGTATGTACCATACGGGCATCGATCCAAGAACCATGAAACCAGTTTATGTGCCAAAAACAAAACAAGAAAAAGCGATGCAGCGCGCATTGCTTCAATATAAGAATCCGAAGAACTACGACCTCGTCTATGAAGCTTTGATCTTGGCAAATCGTCAAGATCTAATCGGTACACATGACAAAGCGTTGATACGCCCGAGAGTTAATCATACAAATAAGCAGAAATCTGGTACGCAGCAGAAATCAGGCGAGGCACAAAGATCGCATTCAAAGCAAGTACGACCCAAAAGACTCAAAAAAGACGCTAATCGGTTACAGTTTAACTAAAACTTTTTTTAAAAGGGGAAAAGCTATGAAAAATGTTGTTATTATTGATGGACAAAGCTTAACGATTGATCAAGTACTTGAAGTTGCTAGATTTGGCTATAAAGTAGAAATTTCTGAAGAGGCAAAGGCGAAAGTCGTCGTTGCTAGAAAATTCGTAGATGAACTCGTAGATTCCAAAAAAGTGGTTTACGGTATAACAACAGGCTTTGGTAAATTTTCTGACGTCTTAATTTCAAAAGAAGAGACGCAAGATCTCCAAACGAACCTCATCATCAGCCATTCATGTGGCGTTGGCAATCCTTTTTCAGAAGAGATTGTTAGAGCAATCATACTTCTACGTGCCAATAACTTGGCAAAAGGACACAGTGGTATACATCCAGCGACGATTCAGACGCTTGTTGATATGTTAAATGAAGGCGTTCATCCGATTATTCCTGAAAAAGGATCTTTGGGTGCAAGTGGCGATTTAGCACCGCTTTCACATATGGTATTGGTTATGCTTGGTCTTGGTGAAGCAACTTACAAAGGTGAAAGACTTGAAGGGGCTGAAGCGATGAAACGCGCAGGCATTCCTACCATTAAGCTCACATCTAAAGAAGGCCTTGCACTCATCAATGGCACGCAAGTTATGACTGCTGTTGGTACCATTGCAGCTTATGAAGCAATTCAATTACTCAAATTAAGTGATATTTCAGCAGCGTTGACTGTAGAGGCATTAAATGGCATCACAGATGCATTTGATCCTAGACTTCACGCTGTTAGACCACATAAAGGTCAAATTGACACGGCAGCAAACATGCTTAGTTTGCTAGAAGATAGTAGCCTTACAACGCATCAAGGCGATATTCGCGTGCAAGATGCCTATACGCTTCGTTGTATTCCACAGATCCATGGCGCATCCAAAGATGCTGTCAATTACGTTGTAGAAAGAATCAATATTGAGATCAACGCTGTTACAGACAACCCAATTCTATTTCCAGAAGATGGCGTCGTATTCTCAGGTGGCAATTTCCACGGACAACCAATGGCGTTGCCTTTTGATTTCCTCGGAATCGCTCTTGCAGAAGTGGCAAATGTGGCTGAAAGACGTATTGAAAGATTGGTCAATCCGCAACTTAGTGGACTACCAGCCTTTTTAACGCCAAACGGCGGCTTGCATTCTGGATTCATGATCGCTCAATATGCTGCAGCGGCACTCGTATCAGAGAATAAAGTGTTGGCACATCCAGCGAGCGTGGATTCAATCTCATCTTCTGCGAACCAAGAAGACCATGTAAGCATGGGTACAATTGCAGCTAGAAAAGCGATGGAAATCCTCTTCAATGCGCAAAACGTCATCGCAATTGAGCTTTTAAGTGCTGCTCAAGCCATTGATTTTGG
>CAYLNI010000179.1:0-1160 GCA_964384705.1 uncultured Fusibacter sp. | reverse complement strand
AACTAAACTTGGCAAAGGCACTGGCGCAGCTTATGGCGTCGTGCGCTCACACGTGACTAAAATTGTCGAGGATCGCGTAATGAATATAGATTTTAATAAAATTTATGATATAATTAAAACGAATGAAATTGTCGAAGCTGTTGAAAAAGTGCTCGGACCATTAAAAGCATAGATTAGCAGCAAGGTACTATATGATTGGAACTAGAAAGGAATTACCGTGTTAGGACAAGTAAAATTGGATAGAATCAACGCATTGGCCAAGAAGAAAAAACTGGAAGGTTTGACGGAAGCTGAACAAGTTGAGCAAGCAGAACTAAGAGAAGCGTATTTAAAAGCGTTTAGAAAGAATTTCAAGCAACAACTCGATAACGTAGAGATCGTATATAAAGACTAAGTAGGGGGCGCTTATGGCTGATAAACAATATATTATTTTCAAATTAAACGACGAGAAATTTGCAGCCAATATCAATCATATCGCATCAATAACCGAATATACTTCAATTACACCTCTACCAAATGGACCAGCTTATGTCGATGGCCTTTTGAATTTACGTGGTGATATCATACCAGTGGTCAATCTCAAAAAGCGCTTTAAAATGGCTGAGCAAAAAATGAATGAGAAACGCATTTTGATAGCTAGAAAAGACAACGTACAAATCGGTTTTCTAGTAGACGATGCGTCGCAATCGATGACGGTTGAAGAATCGAAGATTTTACCCCCGCCACAGATCGCAATAAAAAGAGAAAACGACTATATATCTGAAGTATGCATCTACAACAATGAACTCATTATCGTCGTCGATTTAGACAGAGTGCTGTCCGAAGATGAAATAAATGACCTCGTTTCATTGTAATTTTAGAAATATTGCCTAGTTTACTAGGACTCAAGATTCAAAAAAGCCCACGTTATTTATACACGTGGGCTTTTATGATATAATAATCTTCAGACTGAAGATGGGGGCTAATGTGAAAAATCTAATTGATGTAAGTGCGCTTGATCAAATCATACAAAAGACTGCATTTGCACTTGAAGAGGGCAAAAAAGAAATCTTTGATATCTCTGAGCAATCTAGACATGATTTCACATCGTATGAACAAGAATTGCTCAGTATCAAAACAAAATTGACCATCATGATCAACGATGTCGACCGCCTGGAAAT
>CAYLNI010000178.1:5835-6090 GCA_964384705.1 uncultured Fusibacter sp. | reverse complement strand
CAATAATGTAACCATAAATTTTGCTTCATCCATACAGATAAAAGATTTTCATCATTCTTTATAAACTTATATTTGTTTGGATGTAGAATTTCATATTCCTTGTGTAAACCCATCATAACACCAATGCTTTTACGTAGTGTAGAACGTCTCGCATTTCCATTGAAGTGGCTACTATAATCTCTAGTTCTTATTCCTTGATTAGAAATTCCGACATAAATTATTGGTCTATCTTCGTATAAGGAATAAACTGCGTCT
>CAYLNI010000178.1:5553-5809 GCA_964384705.1 uncultured Fusibacter sp. | reverse complement strand
AACACTCTATGTTATTAGCTGTGATAATGTATATACCTCTACTTTCAGGAATAGCACATGGATCGTCTGTAAGAGGATTAAAAATAGTCATATTCTCTATTCTCATTTTTATGTCCTCAATTGTTGGTTAATTTCGGTTGCCTAACTAGGAATGTTTGTGAACTATTTATGGATATAGACTTCAATTTTATTATTAAAATTGTTCTCCTTAATTGCTAGTTAAGCGATGTTATATTCAACATAGAAACTTTAAAAA
>CAYLNI010000178.1:2698-5517 GCA_964384705.1 uncultured Fusibacter sp. | reverse complement strand
ATTATTTTAGGTAGAGATATTGTCAAAAAACCACCTAAGGTTAATTTTGATTGCTCATTGTCAAGCATCAAAGAAAAATTAATAGTTTGCTGATACTTCCTATTATATACATCATAAAATTCAAATAACAATTGATATTCTTCTGCTTTTAATAATTTATTCATAATTTTGAATGTATATATTTCGCCTTCTCCTATCCCCAGACTAAAGGTATCCTCAATTTTGATTATTTTGTCATTGGATATTGCTTTAATTTGAAGGGTAATTGAAGATGCGATTCCATGACCTATATTTTTTATTATTAGTGTCCTTTGAAACCAATGTTCATCAATTTTAAATCCAACTTTCTTCTTAAAGAGTTTTTCTTCAGTTATATAAACATAATCATATTTTGTATAATTAATATAAGCTTCTTGTGAATCAGCACCTGTAAGATGCCAAGCTTTAATAACAGGAATTACACCTTCATGTTTTTGCTCTGTTAAGATTTTTTTTTCATGCTTAATTGTAATAAATAGAGAATAAAAAACAACTAATCCACTTAATAATGTGCTATAAAAAATAAGAATTTCACTTGCTCCCCATAAAGTTTTATAGCCCCAATTATTTATATAACTTTCATTAATAAGTATCGGTATTCCCAAAACAAGTAAAATTAAAACTATAAAATGAATTACTCTCTTTTTAATATCCATTAAGAATCTCCCCATTAAACATAACTATTGAATGTCACCAATTAACAATCTATTACAGCATTATTTATTTCGATATCTTTAATAATATTTCTAACTTCTGTTCCAACATTCCCTTTGAAGTTATCTACTTTTTTCTTGTAATCTTCTGATAACATTACATTAACTTTCTCAGCACATGCTAAATTTAATTCTACCGAGCCTCAGACTCAGGAGTCGCCACAGGTCTTTTCGTGCGGTCGCCAGTATCTTCATAAGCTGTATCATTAAACGCTGAACTTTCAACTGATTCATAACGTGTTTCAGTTTCAAATTCACTTCTAGATTTATATTTCTCATCAGTCGTTACCCTTGAATCAGTACTTGATCTTGAAGTCTGTGAATCACCCAACCTAGGCTTCATATAGTCCGCATAATTCTTTGACGGCTGTATGAAGCTTCTCTTATAGGCAGTTTGAAGCGCTATGGCATAAAAGACAAGGTCAAACAGCTCAAAAGTATCGACCATAAAGCCCATCAATTGACCGTAATCAAGCACTTGCATCATCTCAAATATCGTTATGCCATAATACTCAGCAACAACGATGATAACCGCCAATGTCTTACCAAGTAAAATACTAAGCGTCGCAATCACAGCAGCTACAACTCCCCAAGTGGCAGAATCGCCTTTACCAGCCCACACAAAACCTTGCGACACGAGATAGCCAACTGCAATCGCAGCGATTCCAATATTATAACCCGTAACTTTCACGACGATCGCCCATAATATGGCACCGACAATACCAAGTAAGATCGCGACTACGAGTCCTTTCATAGGATTGGGTTGCTTTTGCTCCTCATTCATATAATCACGTTGTCCATAGTTATTGTTGCTATTTAGCGTGTTGTCGCTCTTTAACGTATTGTCGTTATTCAACGTGTTTTCGCCTCTACTCTTGACTCTATTGTTGTCTTCCATAAATATCCCCCAAATTTCACGTTTTATTGCCCAATACTTTCAAGCTCTGGCCGACTTTTAAGTGGCGCCAATTCTTCATATGTTTCAAATATATCTTCCAGATAATCTGAAAGTGTCATCGCGGTGATAAGCTGGTCTACAGCGGCCTCAGTGGTTCCCATTTTCATAGCAATACGGGCTTGATACACATAGCCATAAGCATCGTCCGGATAAGACTCTAAAAACTGCGCGTTGACTTGGTTTGCTTGTTCGACGTCGCCAGATAGAATCAGCGCATCGACCTGTGCCTGACTTGAGTAGTAAGTGTCTTCGCTGTACATAACCGCCAAACCGTAGCTCGCTGCGGCCTGCTCGTAATCCTTCATAAAGTAGTAGGCGTCGCCCAAATATTCATAGCCATAACCGCTTTCAGGATTGATGGCGACGATCTCAAGTGCAGCATTCATAAGCCTTTCAGGATCATCATAATAATAGTAGAGATAGGCTTCGATTTGAAGACGCTCTTCCCTACTGAGATTTTTTTCGACTTTATCGAGAACACTCGCTAAAAGCTCAGGTTCATCCAGATAATGCACATCTTCAGCAACAACAGAATACTCCGATTACGTCAATGCATCTTTTGATAAAATTTCGCTATAAAGGCCAACACCTTGGACGTCTGACACATAATTGTATGAAAAATCCGCAAACAGCCTCTCTGCCTCAAAATCACCAGCGGCTTCTCTATAATCCGCAGTCATCACGTAACGCTCGACGATGTTTCCAAGTTCGCGCTGGACGATCAATTTATCATAAGCAAAAGGATCTTTCGGCCGGTACCAATGAAACAAGCGCATCCAGACATTTCTCCTGGCCTTCCAAATTCTCTATCGCCAAATAGCATGCGTAAATCACGTCTTGATTTAAATTCTGTTGTACCTAGAATATTATTAACGATCAAATTTTCCAATGAAGCGAAAATAAAAATTCAAAATAAACTTTATATTTGTGTCTTAATAATATCATTTAGCTCGATTAGTGGACAATTAACTTTATGAGATTCTACAGAGGTTTTTCAGTTTCACTTTATCGTACACCAATTTAAAAATTCTGACGAATCTGATAAACCTTTTACAAGTATTGTTTTCCAATGATTGGGACCATATAATTTTGTTGTCATAACATGTTCC
>CAYLNI010000178.1:629-2686 GCA_964384705.1 uncultured Fusibacter sp. | reverse complement strand
TTAGATGCATTAAAACATCGCTTTGAGTTACTTTGTTTTTAATACTTAACGAATTTATAATTTCGAATAAATAATTATTGCAATTTTCTCGAAATCTATTCAATAAATTTAATCTTTTGTAATGTTCATAAATTGTATAATAATTGTAAAATTGTTCATACAATTGACCACCAGTTTTGGTTCTTATAAATTTAAAAATAATGGCTGGTATATTTTCTATAATACTAATTTGTGCTTCAATTATTGGTATGTTTGGAATTGAATCATAGTATAAATTCAAAAAAAACCTTTTTTCGGCAATCCAAGAGTCGTTTTTAAATGAATTGCATTCACTACAACATGGTATTAAATTTGGTCCGAAGACAGAGAATTCTGGCATTGCACTCTTTGGTACATAGTGATCAAAAGTATTAGCAGAGTTAATTCCACATAGCTGACATAAATTACCCATATCATTTTGCTGATTCAATTTAATTTTACTTTTTAAATTTTCTAAACCTTTTGTCGAATTATCATAGCAACTATGCATTACAAGTTTTTGTGTTGCATTGCAAAAACTTTTGTTTAAAAATTCTAGATTATTTCTTAAATTATAATAATCTGAATATGACTTTATGACCAACTCATACATTTCTAAAGCAATATCAGAAACTTTATAGCTAGTAATATCATCTTGAATAAAACCTCTTTTCTTAGAATATATACTTATGAATATTTCCTCTTGATTTTCTTCAAATGGTATTAACTTTCTCATAAATCATCCTCATAATAACAACCTCTCAAATAAATTCTTGCATTAAGAGAAAGTTTGTTATCGAACAACTGCATTATTTGCTCATAGGATTGATCTGAAGACATTTTTTTCAAAACATTTTATTTTAAAACATCGCATAAAATTTAATTTAATAATTATCAAAGACATTATTAGTTTCAAATACTCCAACAGTCAACTCAGATAAATTTTCTCCAAATGACTCAAATTCCAAGTTTCTTACTAAAGCTGTTTGACCAATACGTTCAAAAACTACTACTGATTCAGATGGAATCTGCTGAATTACATATGGAATATGAGTAGCGAGAATAGCAAAGCTGTCATATTCATCTAATACGTTATATAGTGCTTTCATTAATAGCGCTATTGCATTAGGATGAAGATGGATCTCAGGTTCATCAAATATTATTAATGTGTTTATTCTAATATTTGCAATAATATTAGTGATTATTTCAAATATCATTCTTTCTCCAGAACTTAAATCGGTTAGAATTTCAATTTTTTCTTCGGTAGATATTAGTTGTTCGATTTTTGCTTCAAATTCTTCGTTTAGAATTTCTTTTAAGATTTCTAACCAAAATTGTACTCTTTCAAACTCAATAATTCTTTTTATAGAAGTTTTTAATTTTTCTAGCATTAATTCTGAATTAAACTTGTTGTGTATATCTAATGCACCAAAATTTTCGTAAATAATAGAATTTTCAATTTTTGTAGGTTTAATTGTGAATTGTGTAAAAGCACTATAAGATAGACTTATTATCATTCCAAAATCTGGTCGCTTGCCATCAAACTTATTGTGATTATCTCTGAAGTCAGAAGTTAAATCACTACATAGATTAGCTAAAAATCTAGTTTTGCCTGTTCCATTTTTACCAATAATTGCTGTTACTCTATAGGGAAGTCCGTCCGTTCTATAAAATGAAAAATTAACTTTATGTGGATTATTTGCATTTATAAGTTTGGATTCATAGGTAAAGATGTACTTTTGTCTTGCTAAGGATTGTTTTAAAAAGTCCTCAGCATTCATCATACGTTACTTCCATTTCTAAGTAGAGAGTTTTTAAAACCTTCATGATCAATGAATTTATCCTTCACTTCATCAAATATTGCAGAATCATTAAGTCCTTTTAAAATAGCAGAGTATACATCATAATCTAAATGTGATAATTTCTCATAATAATCCATTGATGTTCCAAGAGAACAATATTCTTTTGGCAATTGTGTAAATTCGGAAGGTATAATAGTTTTTGTGTTTATTTCTTTTTCGTGTAATATTCTTAAATTA
>CAYLNI010000178.1:291-604 GCA_964384705.1 uncultured Fusibacter sp. | reverse complement strand
TTTTCTTTTGAAATATAAAAAGCATAAAAATAAGTCTTATATCCAAAGTCATCCCATGTATCACTTAACAACAAGATGCATGGACCATCTATATTATAATCCTCATGAAATCTAATCCAAGGTCTAACTATAAAATTCATTTTCCCCCCCTTTATTTATTTGATATTGAATGTATAAAGGTGCTTTAATTATTCAAAATATAATGTCCAAATCTATGTGAACATTATAAAACGGTGAGTCATGCGTAGTCACTTAATCATTTTCATAACTACATTATATACATTATATTCCTCTCTATCCTATTTATTTTTAT
>CAYLNI010000178.1:0-264 GCA_964384705.1 uncultured Fusibacter sp. | reverse complement strand
GTTCCCTAACTTCATCAGTATGCTTTGAAACATCGTCAATTAACTGTTTGAGTAAATCGTCAACGTTCATTTCCAAATTGTTTACTCTATTAAAAGCTCTTTCAGCTATCACCATTTCTTCCACTAAAATATTTTGAATCAATGATGGATTAATGTTATCTTTCATTAATATCCCCCAAATTTTGCGTTTTATTGCCCAATACTTTCAAGCTCTGGTCTTCCTTTAAGTGGCGCCAATTCTTCATACGTTTCGAATATGTTTTC
>CAYLNI010000177.1:1714-6141 GCA_964384705.1 uncultured Fusibacter sp. | reverse complement strand
CCATTAAAAACCTGCTGGGAAGCGGAAGGGATAGTCTGGTTTGAATTTTCCGAGTATCAAAAGTGCCAGAACCAAGATTATACCGCCAACGACAAAACGTGAAGCCATAAAAGTGAAAACGCCCATCGAATCAAGTAAAGGCTTTGTTAGAGCAAAAGAGGAACCCCAAAAAGCGACAGAAATTAGTAACATCAGTTCAGCTAGTGTATGTTTCATGTCCAACCTCAAATTGTGTCATTTCTTCAATTTTACATGAAAATCGGTTGAATGTAACCCGAATCTGTGAAAATTTTGTTTTCTCTGTTATAATGAAATGTAATCAACTTAAAACTATCGTGAAAGAAGGCAATATGAATCAATCATTTTCAGAATTTGGATTATCTCAAGAAATATTAAAATCGCTCGAAGAGCTAGGTTATAGCAGCCCAACTGAAGTTCAAGGCAAAGTAATACCAAAAGTGCTTCTCCATGAAGACCTGATCGTCATATCGAAAACGGGGAGTGGAAAAACAGGTGCGTTTGGAATTCCGATGCTTCATGCACTCGATAAAACAGATGATGGACCAAAAGCGCTGATCTTGACGCCTACCAGAGAACTTGCCGTACAGGTCGATCAAGATTTGAAGCAGATGTCTAAATACAAACCTGTCAGAACGACAGTGTTGTATGGTGGACACAGCATGCAACAGGAAATTGAAAAGTTAGCTAAAGGTGCTGAGATTGTTACAGGAACACCTGGCAGAGTTTTTGACCATATGAATCAAGGTAATTTAAAGACCAATAAAATTGAATACTTAGTACTTGATGAAGCAGATCGCATGCTCGATATGGGTTTTTTCGATCAAGTGCAGCGCATCATCAAAAAAATACCTGGAAATCGCGTAACGATGCTCTTTTCTGCGACAATGCCACCCGAGATACAAAGGCTTTGTAAAACATATATGAAAACACCTGAAACGATTGAAATAGAGTCTGAAACAAAAACAGTGGACTCAATCTCACAGTATTATTATAAAGTGGAAGCCAATGAAAAGCGGAAACAACTTCACAGGATATTGACTGTTGAGCAGCCTGAAAGTTGTATGGTGTTTTGTAACACGCGTATCGCTGTCGATAGAGTCAACGAGTTTCTCGAAGGCAAAGGGTACACCTGTAAGGCACTCCATGGCGCAAACTCACAAAGCAACCGTATGCGCTCGATTCAGCAGTTTAAAAAAGGCGATTTCGAAGTGCTAGTAGCTACTGACGTCGCCGCAAGAGGTATCCATGTAGACGATTTATCTTTAGTCATCAATTACGATGTACCGCTTGAAAAAGACAGCTATGTACACCGTATCGGACGTACAGGACGCGCTGGCAATGGTGGGCGCGCAATTACACTTGTCACAAAAGACGATTTATTTTCTCTTTATGAAATTGAGGAGCACGTTGGCGTCTTGATTCAGGAAGAACCGCTTCCGACTGATGCTGAGGTAGCTTCAAAACCGCAGAAAACGCCAAAGCCTAGACCAAGAGCCGATCATGCTTCAGCATCTGAGCATAAGTCGAGTAGACCACATAGCCATTCAAAAGCACAGGGTCATGATCGTAAAGGAAAAGTTTATGAGGGCTCAAAACCTGCACATGATGGTCCAGTAACACATGCAAGACCAGTACATGCTTCTAAGCCTACAACAGGACACAAACCGTCACAATCAAACAAAACGCCATATCAAGGGAATAAACCTAACTATCAGGGAACTAAACCAAATTATCAGGGCAATAAACCTTACGAATCGAAACCAATAACCCAACCATCTGAAACAATTACCAAACCAGTCACAAAGCCAGTCACAAAGCCAGTCACAAAGCCAGTCTCAAAACCAGTTATAGCTAAACCGGCTAATACGGTTACGACATCAGAAACGAATCAAACGATACAAAAACCACAAAAACGCGAGTCAATACTGTCGAAATTGACTAAGTTGTTTAGAAAATAAACGGATTAGAAAAAGGTGATGAAAATGGCAACGATCTATAATTACACGCTAACAGATCAAGAGACTCTAGAGAATGTATTTGATAGAGGCGATTATTTGATGAACCATGTTGTTATGCCATCAGGAAAAGTATTTCCGAAGCATCCAACGGACGCTCATGTTTATATCACTGTCTTGCGAGGTGAACTCACCATTGTACTAGAAGACGAAGCGCCGATCCAACTCAAAAGGGGACAGGTGGGTAACGTTCCAAAAGGCATTATGTCATCGCTAAGCAATATCAGCGAAGAAGTCGTAGAACTTATCGTTTTGAAAATTAAGCATGATTGATATACCAAAATAGATTCATGATTATAGAAATTGCATGATTATGGAAATTTCATAATTACCAAACAAACACAATTAGGACAACCATTTGGTTGTCCTAAAACTTTTTACATAACTAGAACGTCTAATACATGTAAACTTACAAAATGAAGTACAGGAGATATTCATGAATAAAAAAAAGCAGATGGTGCAGCAGTTTCAGACTTACATCAGCACAAACAGAAATGCCCATTTTAGACTCGCATACAGTTATTCAAGGCATCAGGAAGATGCTTGGGACATTGTACATGAGAGTATTGTGAAGGCACTGAAATCAATTGATAAAAGCAAGTATCCAGAAGCAATGAATAGCTGGTTTTATAGAATTCTTGTCAATACATCACTTGATTTTCTTAGAAGAAACAAGAAGTTTGTCCAATATGATCAAGAGGTTATAGAAAATAAACTTGAAACGGTGGACCAATATGTCGATTTTGATTTGCAGGATGCCCTAGATAAACTGCCCACTGAGATTAAAACAATTATCGTTTTAAGGTACTTCGAAGATATGAAAATAACTGATATCGCCAAAGTCCTTGATGAAAATGAGAACACTTTGAAAACCAAGCTTTATAAAGGATTGAAGTTACTACGAATCGAACTTATGGAGGATTCACATGGATCAATTTAATGCGATTAAAGAAAAATATATCAACGTTGATATACCAGTAGATTTAGAGTCTAGGATCAGCAATAGTTTTAAAAGAATACAACATTCGAGAAGAAATAGTGCGATTCGAAAAATCACGGCGGCAGCGGCTTCTTTTTTATTGCTTTTGACGTTATCAGTGAATGTGAACCAAGACTTTGCCATGACCTTGTCAGAAATTCCGTTACTAGGACAAATCGTAAAAGTCTTAAGTTTTAAATTTGACGTCTTAGAAACAGAGAATGTCCAAGCCAATATCGAAGCACCTGTGATAACTGGACTTGAAAATGAAACCCTTCAAGCAGCACTCAATCAGAAGTACTATGATGAAAATAAGGCGCTTTATGAAAATTTCAAAAAAGAAATGGCAGCTATCGAAGAGGCAGGTGGGCATCTCGGGATTGATAGTGGTTTCGAGATCAAGACAGACACAGAGCGGATCCTGTCTATAGGTCGCTATTATGTCAATACAGTTGGTTCTTCATCTACGACCTTCACTTATGACACTGTCGATAAAATAGAGGGAATTATGGTAACTTTGCCAAGTCTATTTGTTGATGAATCATATATTGAGCGTATCTCAACATTTTTGATCGCCTATATGAAAGAGGATATGATTGAAAATCCTGACAACTTCTATTGGGTGACGGAAGAGGATTTTGATCCATTCAAGGCGATATCACCCGATCAGAATTTTTATTTGACTGATAAAGGTAAGCTTGTAATCTCATTTGACAAATATACGGTTGCTCCTGGGTATATGGGTGTTCTCGAATTTGAAATACCGACGGATATTATCTCGGATTTGCTGGTAAGTGATCAATATGTGAAATAATTATGCAATTTCCTCAATCGACTATAACGTGAACAAAAAAATGGCAGATACAAAACTAATTACTTAGATTTGTTCTGCCATTTGTGCATTTTATGAATGTTTAGTTCTTTGCTCCTTTTGAGTCTTTGAGCCTCATAAAGAATTTGATGATTTCATTTACAAAGAGCGGAATGAGCGCAAAGCCAAATACCAATAACCAGTCGTTAATCGATAACATTTGAACTTTAAACGCGGTTGCAAGGAATGGAATTGAAATGACGCCTACTTGTAGAATTAAACCGATGATGATTGCACCTATGAGGTATTTATTTGTAAATAAACCAACTTGGAAAATGGATTTTTTTGAATTTCTCATTGTTAGTGAATAGAACAGCTGTGAAGCAGCTAAAACGACAAATGCCATAGTACGTGCATAAGTTAACGCATCTTCAGAAATGTTTTTAGAGTCTAAGCTGAAACCGTGCTCGTATAGGCCATAGTAGAAGGCTGCTAAAGTTAAAATACCGATAAGTGATCCACCAATTAAAGCTCTTGGGCCAGCGCCACCAGCGAAGAAGCTCTCTTTCGGGTTTCTCGGCTTTTTCTTCATGATATCTTT
>CAYLNI010000177.1:0-1704 GCA_964384705.1 uncultured Fusibacter sp. | reverse complement strand
ACCTGGGTCGACGCCAAGTGCGATAGCAGGTAATGTATCTGTCACAAGGTTAATCCATAAGATCTGAGTTGGAAGCAATGGAATCGGCCAGAAAAAGAGAACAGAGAAGAAAATTGCGATGATCTCACCGAGGTTACATGACAGTAGGAAAATAACGGCTTTCTTAATGTTGCTGTAAATGTTTCTACCTTCCTCAATCGCATTGACGATCGTTGAAAAATTATCGTCTGTCAAAATCATGTCACTTGCGCTCTTTGATACGTCGGTACCCGTGATACCCATAGCAACACCGATGTCGGCATATTTAAGTGAAGGTGCATCGTTGACACCGTCGCCAGTCATAGAGACTATGTTGCCAAGCGCTTTGAAAGCTTTGACAATCTTAACTTTGTGCTCAGGTGAAACACGAGCGAATACGCGTAAGTTCTGAATTTGTTTAACAAATTCTTCTTCAGACAGCTCGTCGATTTCAGAGCCAGTGATACTTTGTGAAATGTCTGTAGCGATGCCGAGCTCTTTAGCAATTGCAAACGCAGTATTTTTGTGATCGCCAGTAATCATGACGGGTGTGATGCCCGCTTCTTTTGCTTCGTTGATAGACGCTTTGACTTCGAGTCTTGGTGGATCTATCATACCAACGACGCCAATCACTACGAGATCGTTTTCCATGTCTTCGGGTTCAATGATTGAATGTGTGTCTTTAAAAGCGACACCAAGCACCCTTAGTGCATTGTTGGACATTTCTTCAGTAACTTCAAGAAATTTGTGCTTCATCTCCTCAGTGAGAGGGACAATTTCACCTGCAACTAATGCGCGCGTAGAGAGTTTCAAGAGGTTGTCAATGGCACCCTTTGTATGCACTCTGTAGCCACCCTCATGAACGTTAAGCGTAGACATGAGTTTTCTATCAGAGTCAAATGGTTTTTCGCCCACGCGTTTGTAAACGCTGTTTAGTGCCTTACGCGTCAAATCATAGCGTTCGCCCATGACGACAAGAGCGACTTCTGTTGGATCACCTGTGCTCTGTCCATTTTCATAAGTGGCATCTGAGCAAAGGACAAATGAAGTTATCAACGCTTGAGTTTCTGCGTCTGCTTCCAGTGTACCGCTTGTCGCTTCAAGATCTTGCAAGTTGTCTAAAGTATAGTGCTTTACAACTGTCATTTTATTTTGTGTTAAAGTACCTGTTTTATCTGAGCAAATAATATTGACTGAACCAAGTGTTTCAACCGCAGGAAGCTTTTTGACAATCGCATGGATTTTCGACATTCTCGTAACCCCAAGTGCCAACACGATTGCGACGATTGCGGGTAATCCTTCTGGTATTGCAGCTACTGCAAGACTAATTGCCGTTAAAAACATTTCAAATAAATCTCTTTTTTGGATGAGTGCGACGATAAATATGAGCGCACAAATGCCAATCGCTAAAAACCCAAGTGTTTTACCTAGTTCTTCTAATCGCTTTTGAAGCGGGGTCATATCCTCGATATCTTCATCGAGAATTTTAGCAATCTTACCCATTTCAGTTTCCATAGCCGTCGCAACGACTACGCCTTCGCCACGTCCATATGTAACCAGTGTGGACATGAATGCCATATTGCCTTTATCGCCAATTGGCGTCTTTGGATCGGTGATTATTTCATTTGCATTTTTTTCAGACGGTACAGACTCACCCGTTAGTGCAGATTCTTCAATCTGTAAATT
>CAYLNI010000176.1:5865-6183 GCA_964384705.1 uncultured Fusibacter sp. | reverse complement strand
CTTTTTCGCTTCAGTCATGAGCGATAGATGGCCATCGTGTAAAAAGCCCATCGTCGGTACGAGTCCTATCGTTTTCCCTTGTCTTTTCTGTTCTTTAACGATACTTCGAAGGTCATTGACCGTTTTTACGATTTGCATAGGACGCTCCTCATTAATATAATTTCTTGATCACTTCATCATCTATTTTGAACGTGTGCTTTTCTTCTGGAAATAGACCGCTTTTAACATCATCGCAATAATGGATGACTGCATTTTCTATAATTTCTTTTTCACTATTTTCTTGTTTGTGTGAAGGGAGTAAAACGGAGATGTTATTTC
>CAYLNI010000176.1:829-5855 GCA_964384705.1 uncultured Fusibacter sp. | reverse complement strand
ACTGTTTAACAAACTTTGGCGTTAGTTCAGTATACATGCCTAAAACATCCTGTATGACCAATACTTGACCATCACAACCCGCACCTGCTCCGATGCCGATTGTCGGTATTGTCAGTTGCTCTGTTATGAGACGTGCCAACTTTTCTGGTACGCATTCTAATACAATGCTGTAGCAACCAATCGCTTCCAGCAATTTTGCTTCTTCTATCAGTTTTCTAGCCTGCGCCTCGGATTTACCTTGAACTTTGAATCCGCCAAACATATTGACTGATTGTGGTGTCAGACCGATATGTCCCATAACTGGAATCTGCGCAGCGACGATCGCCTCAATTTTAGACTTCACGGCATAGCCGCCTTCCAACTTTACGGCATTGGCACCAGCTTCTTTGATAAATCTCCCAGCGTTGCGAACGGCTTCCTCATCGCTGATATGGTATGAGAGAAATGGCATATCAGCTACGACCATAGCGTTTTTTGTGCCCCGTCTGACTGCTTTTGTATGATGGATCATATCATCCATTGTAACCGAAAGTGTGTCGTCATAACCGAGCATCGTCATCCCAAGAGAGTCGCCAACCAAGAGACAATCTACACCCGCATCGTCGAGTAACCTTGCCATTGAGTAATCATAAGCGGTCAATACAGTAATTTTTTCACCTGCGACTTTTTTATCGTGAAATGTCGTCGTTGTTACTTTTGTCATTATTAGCCTCCTCGAACAATTTGCTCAATCTATTCCGCAGCGTTTCCTCATGCTGCGTCATCGTTAATGTATGCCTGCCAAGTGCTTTATATAATGCCTTAGAATTTACATCCAGTACAGACAGATGCTTTTCTATTGTTTCACAATCGCCACGAACAATAGGGCCAGTTAATGCTTTCTCGGTTCCAAATGATTCAATATTCGTAATGGTTCCCGAAATCAGTGGCCATAATGCTTTCATAGCTGTGGCTTTATCTAGACCCATTTCTGCAAACTGGTTCAAACCAAAGTCAATGACAGTGACCAAATAGTTGGATACGATGACGGCCGCTGCGTGGTAAAGGGCCTTTTGGTCACTCTGAATTTCAAAATAGTCAATATCAAGTGATTCAACCCAGTCCCGGCTCACTTGCGTCGCCCCTTCAAGACTAAAAACCACCGATTCAAAGGCGCTTGCGGATTCGACAACCTGTGGAAAGGCCTTCAAAGGATGCAAGCTAAAGGCGTTGACGTTCAATTGTTTTAAAGTCAAACTATCATGAGCCCCACTCATATGGAAAAATATCTTACTTGATAAGTCCAATTTTAGCGCTACGAGATCATCGACTACGTTGTCAATCTGATCATCGTTTACAGTGATGCCGATCAGATCGGACTGTAAAACCAGTGCCTCAAGTGTTTCAAAAGCTTGACACGATAACTGTTTGGCAGTTTGCTTAGCAGTTTCTATGTGCCGACTAAAATAGCCTGATAGAGGCACTTTCTTGGCATATAAGAACATGCCAAATGAGGTGCCTACTTTTCCTGAACCGATAAAACCCACTTTCATATTTTGTCCTCAACGTCATTCAAAAAACAACAAAGCTCCTTTTGCACAAGACAAAAAGAGCTACTTTTACGTAAACTTGATCTTTCAGTCTCGGGCGTTGGCTCTGAGCTGTTCGGTTAAAATCATGCGTGACTATTAAATTATTTAAAAAAGGTAAAACATCAATGTATAGTCCAAACGGTACTATCACTTGCATTATACCATACTCCAATTGGCAATAAAAAGAAAAATATATGTATTTTCTGTAAACACAAAATAAAAACCTCAGACAAAATTGTCGAGGTTATCTTTAAATCAATGTTATTTATTCTATATTTCTTTATTCTTTCGTTTTCGTCTCATACATGACAGCGTACTCATAATCGACTTCCGACTCGCACGCTTTGCATAAATTAAATTTGTTCACTTTTTTTTCATCGCCACATCGTTTACAAAATTTAACTTCAAATTGGTTACCCTTAACGACATCTCTCATGATTCGCCTCCGTTCTAAATTGTATTTCTGTATACAATCATCCTATAAACATATTATAGCGGACGTTTTCAAATTATGCAAGTATCATTTTAAATTATTTCATAATTCTTTTTCGTTTATTTTGTTGAATTTGACATAGGTCTAAAATCGCTTCAAGTGTCTCAAATGATATTCTGGCTGCATCCTTGCCAATGAGTTCGATCAGGGTTTTTCCAAGACTGTAATAATCACTGGTCGCGTCCATTTCATGCGGCCTAAATACAGCCTCTGGAGACATATAAGCCAGCGTGCCCACATAGCTGGACTTAAGGTGATGAGCATTGAACGGGATTGCAGTTCCGAAATCGATCAAATATACACCAAGTTGCTCATCTATCATGAGGTTGTCCGGTTTGACATCTCTATGAAGAAATCCTTCAGAATGAAACATTTTAAGGCATTCTATGCTTTTAAACAAGACAATATCCAGGTTGCTAAGTACTTTTTCACGAAATTTTTTCTTCAGTGCAATCTCCGAAAAAGTGATGCCATCTATTTTTTCCATGTAAAGAATCGATTGATTGGGTTTTGTTGTATAGTCTATAAGTTTAGGAAAACAATTGCCCTTTAAATTCTTCATTATATTGATTTCATCGAGACCACGTTTGATTGTCTGTGTTTTCTCTATGATTTCATAACCACTTCGTATGTGTTTATATATTTGTATATGTGCCACAGGGCCCTTTGATATGCATGTATAATCTTGATTCATTTCGACCTCCTTATCTTTCTTCTGGCTCTACGCTATGACAGTTCTTACAAGCATCATATCCCTTTTCTATAGCCATAGAGAGAGACATGCCAAATTTACTTTTTCTCAGATGATAACATGATTCCTTGTGGTATTTTTCACCATAGGTAGTGATAAATACCGTGTTATCCGAAAAATTATTGCCATCCGATACAACACTAGCGCTTATTGGTACAACGATAGCTTTCACTGAATCCAAGGCAAGCAGGTTAAATTGCATCACATAAGTCAACTCTGCATACCCATAGTCGCCAAAATCGACCTTTGTATCGGGATGCACAGATATCAAGTTGCTCAAATCGTGCGCCTCAATATGGCGTTTGAGTGCCATGACAGTCAACTCAGTTAACACGTACTCATTGAAGCATTCTTGAATGATGCGGTCATGCCCCATAAATGGCATCCCGAATATCCCCATATCCTCTGTTGCCTGCAACGCAATCCAATGTCCTTCTTCTTGAAGGTAAACGGTAAATAGCGTTCCAAATAGAGTGATCAATAGAATCATGATGACACTTATACTGAGTATAGCTTCAATCGCCACACTACCACGTTCTTTTTTGCGCATAGAATACCTCACCATTATTGATCACAACCTATTTGAATCCATTTCGCATGTGAATCGCCGATTCATCCTCTGCAAAAAGGCCAAATATCCCCTGCACATACCAAGTCAATTCGATGACGTGACCTCTGGAAAAATTCGCAAGACTCGTCTTCCCCTCTGAAGTACCTATCAGTTCAGCTTCTATGAGATCCATGGCGCGCAAAAGTGTTGTCTCTTCATCTTGAATGAGCAGTAAGAGCCTTAAATAGTCCAAGTAGTACATATTGGGGTCCGTGATAGATTGCTTTGATTCAGTAGATAGCTTTGATTCAGTTGATTGTTTTTCATTAACTTTGTTTTTCCATGAGCCATTAATTAAGCCATCAAAATCAACTGCCCATTGCGCTTGTGTTTTTAGAAAATAAAAACCTTCCCCCCTCATCAATCGATTGATGTCTGAATAGCTTTCTACGCCACTCCATACCACTATAGCCGTGCTATAAACCAACGACCGCCAAGGTTGTGGGATTGCAACAGTCGCAGTTGAAAGTGAGGTCAGTTTGTCTTTGTCACACAACAGGGTAACTAGATTCGCTGCGGATCTAATCGCGACGATTTTAAGTCTAACGAGGCTTATACTCTGCTTTTCCTTAGCTAAGCCACTTATGAGATATTCAACTTCTCCTTTGATGCCTCGAAGTATTTTTTGGCGATTCTGCGGGTCAAATACTCTTGGGCAGTTGAGATCATAACTGCTAAATATGGCTAGGAAATATTCATTTATTTTCACCTTTGTCAAGGCGTCCAAGCTGGTGTCAAAAGAATCATTTGCTGAGTGTTTGTAGGCATCTTCCAAATCGAGTGCTCCAGATCCGATTTCGATTCCAGAGAATAAATGCTCCGCTTCCAGTAACATTTGCTTTAAAACTTCCAACATCGAAGGTGGCTTTTCCTCTTCTTTACCCAGCATCTCTGAAACAATAGCCGTAATTTCTGCAAAGCTGTCTGAAATGGCTCCTTCAGTTTCTGCAAGACGCGCACTCAATTGATCCAATTTATCCTGATTCAATGGCTTCTTTAATTTCTCAGAATCGATCTGAGCCGTCAACTGATGAACTAAATCGTCATTAGTTTCTATAAGCTCATACCTCGCTGCAATCGATTCGGCTAAATTCTGATAGTCACGTTGATCATTCTTAAACGACACTGCCATTTCTTGCCACTGCGCCTCTTTTGATTCGACAAATGTCTTTATCGTTTTCTGTGGCTCTTCAATTGTCGCTTTCAAGTTTGAAATCATCGACAATAAATCGTCATAATTATGAATAAAAGCTTCATTTTGCTCGTATAGTTGACTTTCTAGTGCATCAAGCGCTATTCTGCCTGATTGTACATCACGGCATGCTTCAATAGTCCTTAAGACCGCGGATACGCCAACTTTATCGAACTGTTCCGACATTTTTTTCTCATAATTGTGAATGGTTTGATTTAGAGATCTAATTTTATTAGCTACTGTAAACTGGTCCAGTAGATTTACTCCATAGGTAACCATTGCATTGCCAACCAAAACAGGTGCAGCTTCATTTACCGCTTCATTAAACACATCGGGTTTGCTGAGTTGTTCGTAGCTTATACTCAAGTTCACTGCATCACGGTCAGCTATGAGTTTATTTCTAATCAAA
>CAYLNI010000176.1:0-819 GCA_964384705.1 uncultured Fusibacter sp. | reverse complement strand
CAGCAGATGCACGATAATAGGCTGAAGACCATCCGTGTCAAGATTCGCCAATAGACCCATTTGTTCAAACAAATAGGCATTGTAACGAGACAAATAAGCTTCACTCGAAGCATAGACGATTTTATGAACGGTATTTACTTGTTGAGGTTTATCAAGCATTGCAAAAATATAGATGACGCCAATGACTATCACTGGGATTATGATGGCCATCGCGATGGACACGACGCCTTTCTCTTCTTTAATAAGTCGAGTCATTGGTCACCGATCCATGTTCATAAATTCATCATAACCTGTTTTGATAAACGAAAGGGCGATGCGATTATTTTTCAATGCATAAAAGTGGGTACTGAATGAATAACTTGATTTACCATTTAATATTTCAAAAGCATTTAAACCAACCTGATGGGCATCGTGTTGATATTTTGTGCGAATGACCTGATAAGGCACCTGTAGGCTTTCAATCGACGTCATCGTTCCATTAATTGATGCTGGTTCTGAGAGAGACAGCATAAATTGTCGACTGTAATAGATTTCAAAAATACCAAGTTCAATAACAAATTGAAACATCATCAAGGCAGTCACTAAAAGAATGATGATGACGGGAATAATAATTGCGAGCTCAATAGAATACATAGTGCCTCCAATGACATTTTTTACCATTATATGCCATTTGTAAAATTATGTCAATTGCTTTCGGACGCAAAAAAACCTGTACAAGCCTAGCTCATACAGGTTTAAGTTTTTTACCACATTAAAATTACTCAGCATCCAACATTTCAACTTCTTTGTTGATTTTGTTTCTGTTATTATATTATTATT
>CAYLNI010000175.1:0-6197 GCA_964384705.1 uncultured Fusibacter sp. | reverse complement strand
TACACTCTTTCCCTACACGACGCTCTTCCGATGTGACTGGAGAATTTATAATATCGTTGTAAAATAGAGATATAGACGAGATGAGAATTTATCTCATTAATGGAGGCAATATGAAAAAAGAAATGATGATTGAGGGTATGTCTTGTAACCACTGTAAAATGCGCGTTGAAAAAGCTTTAAGTGAACTAGAGGGCGTAAACAATGTTTCTGTCGATCTAGAAGCTAAAAAAGCAACTTTAGACATCGTAGGTGAAGTGGGCGATGCAATCCTTAAAGAAGCTGTTGAAGATGCTGGTTACGATGTAACGGCTATCAATTAATCAATATTAGTCTAAACTGTATAGAATGTCTCATAAGCTTTGCTTATGAGACATTTTTATTGATTTAATTCATGCTCATATTTTCTCCACATTTATTTGTTAGACTGATGGAAACGTATCTATAAGGAGACTTATTTTATGAAAAAATCGAAATTGAATTTGATATTGGTAATCGCTGGTGTGATTCTAATAGCTGGATACTTTGGACTAAGTTCAGCAAATAAGAATGAAAATTCAGAGGATAAATCAAGCTCAAGCAATAAGGCAACAAATGGCGCGTCTTTTGAAATTGTCGGCAAAGATCTTAAGTTTACAAAAGCGGATATCACAGAAAAAGCGCGTTTTTTTCCCTATGAAGAAGCGAGCAACTACATGGAAGTCATAGCCATTAAAGCTAGTGATGGCAGCATTCGAACGGCTTTGAATACGTGTCAGGTTTGTTACGATTCTGGCAGAGGCTATTATGAACAAGTCGGCGATACTCTCGTGTGCCAAAATTGCGGCAATGTATTTGGCGTCGATGATATTGAAGTCATCAAAGGTGGATGTAATCCAATTCCAATTCTTGAAACTGAAAAAAGTGAAGACGATGAGTTCGTGACAATCAGTGGGGCCTTTTTAGAGGATAATGCGATTTATTTTGAAAATTGGAAGTAATATCAAGTCGTAATACAAACGGCGATTAAATGTGTCTACCGAAGGCACATTTTTTTATTTCCATTTAAATTTGTCATATTTGTGCCATAATCGGTCACTATAATAAGGGTAACAAAGATGAAAAAGGAGGTAAGACTATGATGTTTGGAAGAGGCTTTTATGGCGCAGGATCATGTGGCTTTTTTGGTCCATTGATGATGATCGGTGTCGTAATTCTGATTGTCGTTATCGTTTATTTATTATTGAAATCAAATAAATCAAACGACACAAAATCAAATCAATCAAAATCAAGCGAATCTAGAATTGACGATTCAAATGCCCTTGCGATACTAAAAGAAAAATTTGCAAAAGGCGAAATCACAGAAGAAGAGTATCTTAACAAAAAAAATATATTAGAAAGAAGGTAAAAGAATGAAAAGAGGATTAATAATCGTTTTGGTTTTAAGTTTGTTAGTGGGTATGATGTCACTTTCCAGTTTTGCAGCGGTGGGAAATTTTCAAAATGGCGGTATGATGTATGGCAATAATTCAAACTATAGTGGCGGCATGATGAACGGTAACTTTTCTGGTCGTGGTGGCATGATGGGTTATGGCAATGCAAATGCAAATGCGAATGCCAATGGGTTTAACCCTGCATGTATCAATAATCCGTCAAATACTGATGGAACAAGCGCAGGCGTGCTTTCTGAAAACGCCATTACTTTAGATGCAGCATATACAGTTGGAAAGTCATATCTTGAAAAAGAGTTGTCATCAGAATATACTCTAGATACAGAGGGCATCGCAGCTGGCGACTACTATACATTTTTTATTGAAGCAGCAGACAAAACAGTCGGTAGATTAAGCGTCAATGCATTGACGAGTGAAGTTTGGTTGCATAATTGCCGAGGCTTATTGCAATAATATAAATAATAAATATAATGAGGTGAATCGATGGGATATAACATCTTAGTTGTTGAAGACCAGAAGGAAATCAGCAATATCGTGACAAAATATCTAGAAAAAGAAGCCTATGACTTTGACGTTGCAGATAACGGCTTTGTTGCTTTGGACTTGTTTTCTAAAAAATCGTTTCACCTCATTTTACTTGATGTGATGATGCCAGGCATCGACGGTTTCGATGTCTTAACTGAGATTAGAAAGACATCCAATGTTCCCGTGATTATGCTCACTGCAAGGCAAGATGAGGTTGATCGTCTGAAAGGCTTTGATCTAGGGGTGGATGATTATGTCGTCAAACCCTTTAGCCCGAGAGAACTCATGCGTCGCATCAAAGTCATATTCAGACGCTTATATGGTGACAATGAAGACACTATCTATCAGGTAGGGTCTTTTAAACTTTATACAAACGGCATGCGACTAACAAAAGATCAAGTTGAAATCGATATAACGACCACAGAATTTCATTTGCTACAAACATTTATGAAGAACAAGGGCAATGTGCTTACAAGAGAGCAACTGATCAGTCAGTCATTCGGAGATGATTATGATGGCTATGATCGCAATATTGACAGTTACATAAAACGCTTGCGACAAAAAATAGAGGATGACCCTAAAAAACCGAAAGTACTCATCTCTAAATATGGCGCAGGTTATCTATTTGGAGGTGACATCAAATGACGATGCGAAAAATCTGGTTGACGATATTGACATTGGTCGCCGTCATATCCGTTGGTGTCAATGCCTTTATACTCTCCTCTTTGACGGATAACTACTTTGTGGATTATTTAACTGCCAGTTATGAAAACCATGTCTCACAAATTGTTGAATATACGAAAAAATCATTGTTAAACACCCCAGTTTCATACGAACAAATGGCCATAGAACTTGAAGCGCATTTGGATGATCCTGTGGTGCAAATCAAACTGTATAAGCCAACGGGTGAGTTGATTGTCGATGTAAAAGATGAGAGCCATCCTAGTAATACGATGATGGGTAGAGGGATGATGTTTAGCAAGACTGAGCTTCGTGAAACGGTCGATCAATTTGACGTCATGGACCAAGGGTCTCTAATTGGCATTCTGAATATCACGCGTCAAAGTTCACCAGAAAATTCAATTGTCGCGCAGTTGTTCAAATCTGAACTGTTGAAAAACAGCTTGATTTCTATAGCGGTAGCCTTGATGCTGGCATTTTTAATTGGTTTATATGTGAGTAGTCGCATGAGTAAGGCGCTGAAGGAAACCGCCGATGCCGCAAGTGCGATAGAACTAGGCGGTAACTTTTCATATAAGATGCATTATATCAAGGAAATCAATCAAATCAGGACTTCTCTTGAAGAGCTTAATACACGCCTCAAGTTGAAGCAGAAAAGCAGAAAAGTGTTGATTGATCAAATGGTCCATCAAGCGAGAACGCCACTAACAATTTTAAAGTTCCATTTGGAAGCCTTAGAAGATGGTCTGATTGATTTCAATGAAGAAGAAAAAAGCGTATGTCATACACAAATAGATACATTGAATCAGATGATTTCAAACATGAGTGGGCTAATCGATGCGGGTAAAGAAGTTGACCCCCTCAATATTGAGACGTTTGATTTACATCTAATTCTGAAACAGATTGTAAGAGGGTTAAAAACCCAGTTCGATAAAAAGCACATTGGTCTAGAAATTTTATCAAATGAAAAAGTGTGGATCCAGACGGATAAAGATTTGATGAGTCAAATTATTTACAATTTGCTGACGAATGCCTATAAATACACTGACCCACATGGACACGTGACGATTTCGTATAAGTCGACCATAGATCAAGTGATTCTGACGATAGAAGATACGGGCATCGGCATTGAAAACAAGGAGATCGATAAGATATTCCAGGCTTATTATAGAATCGATCGTGATTCGGATACACCTGGTGAGGGCATCGGCCTCTATGTGGTTCAAGAGAATGCCCATGCACTTAATGGTTTGGTTGAGGTCAAATCGGAGGTTGGCAAAGGGTCATCTTTTGTGATTAAATTGCCGCTGAAATAATAAAAAAGGACCTTCCTATCGGAAAGTCCTTTTTAAGTCCATATTAGCGCATATATTCTGCGATGTGCGCGTTAAATTTGTATCCTTTATTTCTTACAGTTAGAATATAGTGATGTGATGGATCGATTTGAGCCATTTTTTTACGAAGCCTGCTGACATGCGTCATCAGTGCATTATAATCGCCCAAGCTCTTCTGACCTGTGATCATTTGAAACAAATACTCCATATTAAAGACATCGTTGGGATTTTTGGCAAGTGTGTAGAGAATGTTGAATTCGGAATGCGTCAAATCTAAGCGTTTGCTTTTGAGAAAAATTTGTTTTGAAAATGGATCAATAGTGAGGTGCTTGTACACGATTGCTGTTTGATCGTTTTGATAAAGTGTTTCCAGAAAATTCATGTGCCTGTGCTGTGCTGCGATTTTTAAGCATGTTAGCTCTGGATCGAAAGGGAATGAAAGATAGTCATCGGCACCGCTAAGTAGGGATTCTTTTAAGGTTTCGGTACAATTGCTATGTTCGTAGGCAATGATGTATGTACAGTTATATAATTTCCGATTGAATCTTTCGCCTTCATTATTTCCCATAGCAAATTTTTGGTTGATATCTAAGGCATTGGCGATCAGAACGTGATTGCGGTAGTCATGTTCTGCGATGTAGTTATTAAACGTTTCATAACTCTGGTAATCGATATCATGCATAGATAAAAAGTCACGCAGCGGGTCGAAATAATTGAAATCTTGTGCAATAACAACTACCCTGTGATTGGACATAGACGGCCACTCCTCATTAAGTTAATTTGATGGTATTCGGAACTGCATTAGTCCAAAGTGCCTAAAATATGGGACTTTTTGATTAGAAACACGTAATCCCGTGTAAAATATTATATATCAAACGTTAACTAAATATGTGGGCATTTATAAAATGCAAGGAATAGTAAGATTGGAATAGGAACTTTTTGTAAAGCCTGTTTGATATTACAGCTTCACTTATAATATACATAAGTTACAATAAATGTGAAGCGAAAATAGGGAGTTTCTTTACCATTTTGAAAATAAAAGGTATAATTCTTATAAGTGAGAAATTGCTTAAGTAAAATCTAGTTAAGGAGGATAATATGGGAAAGAAAGCAATTGAAATTGCAAATTTGGATGTTGAAATGTTGATTCAGATGCTCAACGAGGCACTTGCAGAAGAGTGGCTGGCGTACTATCAGTATTGGGTTGGTGCAAGGGTTATGGAAGGTCCAATGCGCAGCGAAATTGAACCAGAACTATTATTGCATGCAACTCAAGAACTAGGCCACGCGACACTCGTCATCGGCAGAATTTTACAACTTGGAGGCACACCTATTTTAGACCCGGCGGAGTGGACCAAGTTTGCGAAGTGCCCATATGAAGCACCTGTTGATCCTTATATTGAAGAGATATTGAAGCAGAACTTGAATGGAGAAAGATGTGCCATTCAGCGTTATGAAAGTATTGCAGATTATACTAACGGCAAGGATCACGCGACTTATAACATGGCGATCACAATTTTAAATGATGAACTTGAGCATGAACACGACATAGAAGATTTCTTAAGAGATATCGAACGCATGAAAGAAGACATTAGAAAATTTAGATTGTAAGAATGAAGCGCAAAAGCTTGGCAGCTTTTGCGCTTTTAATGATAAGACAAAAAGGATGGCATATGGCTAAGATTATCGTAAAAGGCAGAGAAAAGAACAAAAATAAATATGCGGGCATAGTATACGTTGCGACAATCGTCTTGTCGATTCTGTTTATATATTTTGGCAATCAAATTGCAAGTAAAGATATGACGGCATTTAATAGCACAGATAAAATGAGGGTAGAAAAGGCAAAAATCACTGAAATTATAGAAGTTGTGGAACAAACGGAAGCAGTTGGCGATGAAACGTCAGTACTAATTAAAGACATTTTGTATAAAGCGGAACTCCTTTCAGGTATTGACAAAGGAAGCGTCGTTACTGGCGTCCAGAACATCAACAGTTATTTTAAAGTCACACCTAAAGAAGTTGCTGTAGGCGATAAAATTGTCATGTATCAAATGCCAAGCGATCAATTCAGTTCAGATTGGGTATATGGAGAATATATGCGAACAGATGGCCTAATCGTACTCGGCATCATATTTGCGTTATTGCTTCTATTGTTTGGAAGACTGAAGGGATTGCAGACGCTTTTGTCGATGTCCTTTACAGTGTTGGCGATTTTCCTCGTATTTATACC
>CAYLNI010000174.1:1443-6260 GCA_964384705.1 uncultured Fusibacter sp. | reverse complement strand
CATGGGAGCGCTACATCGAAATTTCCAAATGGATCGACACCTACGTGCCTAACGAAATCGTCGAGTACGGCAGTGGCCAGATGGCGCAAACGCATAACTCCATATTTTGCGAATTTTCCAACGTTTTAGCGTCAAATGGTGGTGATTATTTTCGAGATGAAAACGTCGCAACCTTTGGTCGTAGGGATTTTGAACGCCTTGACGTAAGAAGCCCCATTTTTATCAAATCACTTGACCTTTATAAGCGCATCGTCGATGTTTCAGCACCAGACAGTGCAAACTGGAAATGGGAAGATGCTTCAGAGGCATTTAGCAAGGGCAAAATCGCTATGATGCTCAACTGGGATGAGAACTTTGCAACGCTCAATACCTCAGAAAACTTTAGGGTCCGTGCCAATGTAGGAACGGCTATTTTGCCATACGGTGACAAACGTAGCGCCAACATCTACGGTGGCTCTGGCATCGGCATCAACAAATATGCGACGCAGGCTGAAAAAGAAGCCGCTTGGTTCTTTATCACATGGGCGACATCCAAAGAGATGCAGCTACGCATCTTGACAGAACCGACTGGCGGTGCTTTGCCGACGATAAAGTCCGCTTATGATGCCATCGATCCAGCCTTCAGAGAAAGCCATCCGCAGATTGATACGGTACTTGAAGCTTGGCAGCCAGAGAATATCTACCTCAGACCAAAACTTGAAAACTTTTATTACATTGAACAAATCCTCATCAATTCACTGCATCAGATGATAACAGACGATCTGGATCCCGCCGACGTGGCGCAGAGTATCTACCAGCAGATCATGTCGGAAAGGCAATAGGTGAGACGATGAAGAAGATAAAGTTCTATAACAGTCTCAGGTTTCAGCTCACCATGATCGTCGTCTTTTTGATCTTCATACCTGTTTTAACGTTAGGCACCCTCTTGTCCACAACGACAAAAAACATCTTCAACGAGAAATATAGCGCAGTCGCGCTACAGTCCATCATGGAGACGGGCGAGAAAATCAACTACTTGCTGGGTGACGTGGAAGACTATACGACCAGCATCCTCGCAAACCGTGCATTTCTCGAACTCATATCGACAGATAAGACATCCGACAAGGTGATAGATGAAGCCTTGCGGGGTTTTTTAGCGTCCAGAAACGGCATCGACGGTATCTCGCTCATCAATAGCAGCGGTACGTATTCCATCGGTACCAACAAGACGACGCCACTGATCTCCATTCAGCAGATGACGCAAGAATTTGATGATAGCAAGCCGATTTGGCTCTCTACAAAGCAACAGAACATCAAAATTCTATCGGGCATCTCGTCGCGCTACTATTTTTCAGTGGTACGCAACATCATCGATTTTAATACCCTTGAAAATTACGGCACATTGGTCGTAGACATAGAAGAGCTCCAATTGGCCCAAGCATACGAAAATCTGTATTCAAATGGTGGCGTCGTGTTCATCGTCGATTCAGAAGGGGCCATCGTCAGTCACCCTGACAAAGCGATGATCGGCCAGTCCATCGTGGAAACGCCTTATGCGAAGCAACTATTGGAGCAACCCGCTGAAAGTGATGAAATCTACTATAAGTCAGATGGTCAAGATCAAGTTGCTTTCTATAGCGTGCTCGACGCCAACAACTGGCGCATCATCAAGACGATCTCAACAGACGCGCTATACTTTGAAATCAACAAGCTACAGTGGTTCTTTATGCTAGGCGGCGGGATCTATGCGATTCTAATGATCGTGTTCCTTCTAAGCTTATCCGTTCAATACACCGAACCGATGCTCAAGATCATACACGATCTCAAGCGCGTTGAGAAAGGCGACTTGACCGTCAGAACCAATGCAAATACCAACAACGAAATCAGTCAACTCAGCGACAGCGTCAACAATATGATCACAGAGATGGAAGTCCTCATCGACAAGCTCGTTCAAGAAGAACGTCTCAAACGTGAAGTGGAGCTAGAAGCGCTGCATGCGCAAATCAACCCGCACTTTTTATACAACACGCTGAACACCATCAAATGGATGGCCAAAATACAAGGGGCACACAGCGTCAGCAACGCTATCGTCGCCCTCGTCAAGCTACTGAGAATCAGCATCAACATCAGCGCTGACTTTATTCCGCTAAAAGAGGAGCTCGAGTACATCCAGAATTATGTGGTCATCCAAAAACTGCGCTTCAATGAGGATTTTGACATTACCTATGACATCTCTGAAAGCGATCAAGACATTTTAATACCTAAACTCATCTTGCAGCCGATCATCGAGAACAGCATCATCTATGGCATGGAAGTCTCTGAAGGCCTTAAGATCAGTGTAGAATCCTCGATCGAATCTTCAGTCGAATCTTCAGTAAAATCTTCAGATAACACATCAAGCGAAGCATCTGTTAACTCAACAGTCGAAGCATCTGTGGAAGCATCTAAAGGCGACACGCTCATCATCAAAATCATCGACAACGGTCCTGGTATTCCAGAAGAAGTTTTAAGTCAAATCACGCGCGATATCAATGCTGGAAACAAGTTCAGCAAGGCTGGTCTCAACAATGTCAGCCAACGCATCAAGCTCTTTTGCGGCGACGCATATGGTCTTGAACTCTTGACAACCGAGGGATTAGGGACTACTGTAGTTGTGAGATTGCCACTCAAAAAGGCAGAAGTATTGGACAAATAACGCATGAAATCAAAGCTAAATTACTATATTGCTTGAATTGCGACAAACCGTTTGGAGGTACACATGTACAAAGTGCTGATCGTAGATGACGAAGTCCTCGTCAGAATCGGTCTTAAAAATACAATTGACTGGGAATCAATCGGCTTTACCGTCGTTGGAGAAGCTTCCAATGGCGAGCAGGGTTATGCCCAGTTTCTAAAACTTGAACCAGATGTGGTCATCACAGATATCAAGATGCCAAAACAAGATGGCTTATGGCTCACCGATAAAATCCACAAGGAAGATAAGCATGCCAAGATACTCGTTTTGACGTGTTATGACGAATTTCATTATGCACGGACTGCGCTTAAAAATGGCGCCTCTGACTACATCCTAAAATCCGAGATCGTCGACGAGGAGCTCATCGCCTTGATGATCAAACTCAAAACATCTTTGGATGAAGAAAATATCAAATCGCCCGACAGTGCTTCTAAAGCGGCAAACCACAACGCTATTAAGCGCTCACTTCTCAATGACCTCATTAAAGTGAAGTTCACGTTTGATGAACGCATGCGGTTTCGGTTTGAAGAGCAACACTTTGAGCTGACTGAGACCAAATACGCGTTTTTATACCTCGAAAATAAAATCAAAGATAAGATAAATAGCAAGCAGATCAGTGAGACGACAGTAAATCTCATCATTGACCTACTCAACGAACGCGGCATCTCTTATCTGTTCAACGGTTACATGGATGAGCATCTGTTCCTTTTGTCATCAAAGGATTTGACGCTAACGATGCTCGGACGTATTGCAAGCACGATCCAAAATGGCGTCGACCAGTACTTTGGCACGGCCATCAATTTGTTGTTCACCAACGCTTTTAGCGAACTGGAAGACTTAGCCGTCAATCACGAAAAACTCTTGGACCGTATCGAGATGTTCTACTATGTGCCAAGTGAGGACATGTTTGTCGAGAATACGGACCATGTGAAAATCGTCCACGCCAACACGCAGGAGCTTAAAAATACGTACACGCACAAGCTGATTGATCTGATCGGGCAAGAGGAGACGACGCAGACATTAGCTTGTCTCGAAGAGGTTTTTGCGCTGTTTCAATCTAAAAATTATCCACCACGCATGTTGAAGCTCTTTGTCACACAGCTTTATGGTGAGCTCTACAATGTATTCCAGTACGTGTTTGACGCACCCGAGATCGCATTCAGCTATAGCGGCTTCCACGAATCGGTTCTCAAAACGACTCACGTCAGTGAACTCAAAGATATTGCAGAAGCGCTTGCCAAGAGCATCGTTCAGGAACTCAAGTACATCAGGCAGCATCAATCTAAGCATCTGATCAAACGCGCCATCAACTTCATCGATCACAATTACGACCAAAATATCTCCCTTGAAGACGTTGCAAAAGTCATCAATCTCTCCAAGCAATACGTGTGCAGCATCTTCAAAAAGGAAACCGGTCAAAACCTGTCCACCTATATCAATCAGATTCGCATCGAAAAAGCGAAGCAGCTGTTGCTCAATCCAGCCAACAGCAACAAGGACATCTATGCGCTTGTGGGCTATTCCAACCAGCAGTATTTCAGCCGCGTGTTCAAGAAAATGACGGGGATGACAACGACTGAGTATAAAGAACAGGCAAGGGAACACTTCAGTAGTGATGAGCAGGAACAGGAGTAACCATTATCAAAATTAACAGATAGATTACTGAGATATAACGCTACCTTAACATTTCTGCTTGTTTTTTTTGTACGTAACATCAACTTAACAGCGTTTTTACAATTTTAAGAGCCCTCTGGGCTCTTTTTCTTAATTTAGTGCAAAGTCACCTTAATCCAGTGCAACACTTGCAAATTTTTTTAGAAGAAAGTTAATAAATTGAGAATATTGTATTAAATCTTGTTAATCGAGGGCATTATTTAGCCCTCGATTTTGTTTTATCATGAGTACATGCTAAGGCATAAGGGAGGCAACGCAAAATGAATCACGATGTTAAACTCAAAGTCATGAACATCGAAAAATCGTTTCCTGGCGTTAAAGCTTTGGATCATATCGAGTTTTCGGTGCGAAAAGGGACAGTTCACGTATTATGCGGTGAAAACGGAGCGGGTAAATCCACGCTGATGAAGATCATCAACGGCATCTACCA
>CAYLNI010000174.1:1058-1282 GCA_964384705.1 uncultured Fusibacter sp. | reverse complement strand
AGTGGATTGGGCGGAGATTAGAAAGCGAACACTCGCGCTACTCAAAGCAGAGAACCTCAACTACAAACCCGATACGAAGCTCAAGGACCTCACGGTTTCAGATATTCAGATGCTTGAAATCCTTAAGGCAATCTCGTATCAGTCGGACATCATCATCATGGATGAGCCAACTTCAGCCATCACACAAAAAGAAGTGGAAGTGCTGTTCAGTAAAATCCTTGAGC
>CAYLNI010000174.1:0-997 GCA_964384705.1 uncultured Fusibacter sp. | reverse complement strand
CTTCAGAATCGCAGACGACATCACTGTTTTCAGAGATGGCAAAGTCATCGATTCAAAACCAAAAGACGCACTCGACATCGAAACCGTCATCTCCCTCATGGTAGGCAGAAAGCTAGGCAACGATTTTCCAAAAGTCACCGTTCCAATAGGCGAACCGATATTGTCGGTACACGGACTTGGCGGTGAAAAGTTCAAAAACGTATCCTTCGACGTTAAGAAGGGCGAAATCATAGGCTTTGCAGGTCTCATGGGTGCAGGACGAACAGAAGTCATGCGCGCCATATTCGGCCTCGATCCAATCCACAGCGGCGATATTCGCATGCTTGGCCAAAATGTAAAAATTAGAAATGTCAAAGACAGCATCGACCAAAAAGTGGTCATGCTCACTGAAGATAGAAGAAGATACGGCATACTGCCTGTACGTAGTGTGCGCGAGAATATCAGCATAACGAACCTCAAAAAGTTCATCAAAAATGGCAAGTTACACGCCAAAGAAGAAAATGATGCGGTTCAATACTATTGTGACAAGATGAAAGTCAAAACGCCGTCGTATGAAACGAAAATCTCATCACTCAGCGGCGGCAATCAACAAAAAGTACTTCTAGCAAAATGGCTCATCACAGATCCGGAAGTTTTCATCGTCGACGAACCAACACGCGGTATCGACGTCGGTGCTAAATATGAAATCTACAAACTTATTTCCGATCTTGTAACAGAGGGAAAGAGCGTCATCATGGTCTCGTCGGAACTTCCTGAACTCATCGGCATGTGCGACAGAATCGTCGTCATGGCAAAAGGGGAAATTATGGGCACACTCGGTCGTGAAGATTTCACGCAAGAGAATATCATGAGGCTCGCAACCGGCACGACACAAAACAATTAGGAGTTTGATTATGAAAGCGTATTTAGAAAAATTAAAAAAATCCAATCTGATGGGCACATTCAGCATCTATTTTGTCTTGCTCGCACTGTTCATGGTCAGCATGCTCGCAAATGA
>CAYLNI010000173.1:4086-6262 GCA_964384705.1 uncultured Fusibacter sp. | reverse complement strand
ACAAGAAAACTACCTATCGACTTATCGAAATCCTCGCCATGTTTGGTCATCATCAGACTTGATCACACTTTTTCAAAGTGGTGTCGTCTTGATCGTCGGTTCTCAAATGGTCATCGCTGGCGAATTGACAATTGGTACACTCATCGCCTTTATCACTTACGAATCCATGTTGTTATGGCCAGTCAAGCAATCGGGTAGGTTGCTCAGTGAACTCGGTAAAACGACTGTTGCTATCACACGTGTTGAAGAAATCTTGAATGAAGAGATTGAACGAGATACTGAGGATGAAATTGAACCTGAAGTGGATGGAAAAATTTCTTTTGAAAATGTCAATTTTTCATACCCAGATGGCAAGCAAGCGCTTAAAAATATCAATTTCACATTGGAACAAGGCAAGACACTCGGTATCTTAGGGTCAACAGGTTCAGGAAAATCGACGCTGGTGCACTTGCTCCAGAGATTATACGATTATGAAGGCAGCATAAAAATAGACGATGTCGAACTCAGTCATATTAAGAAGCAGTGGATTCGAAGGAAAATCGGTTTGATTTTGCAAGAACCCTATCTATATGCTAAGACAGTTAAAGAAAACATAGGTATCATCAATCGTGATTATGGTGAACCTCAAATTATGGAAGCGGCAAAAACAGCTTCGATTCATGACAATATCATGACGTTTAAAGAAGGTTATGATACAGTCATCGGAGAAAAGGGCGTATCGCTTTCAGGTGGTCAAAAGCAACGTGTTGCAATCTCTAGAACGATAATTGACCACGATAAACGCATCTTGATCTTTGACGATTCCCTGAGTGCTGTTGACACTGAAACAGACATGAGAATCAGACGTGCTCTTAAGAAACGAAGCAAAGATGTCACGACTTTGATTATTAGTCATAGAATCACAACACTGGCTGAAGCTGACTACATCATAGTCATGGACGACGGTGAAATCATACAGCGCGGGTCGCATGATGCGCTCGTCAAAGAAGAAGGACTTTACAAAAGGATTTGGGATTTGCAGAAGATGGTCGTTTAATCTTAAAATCTGAATCCAGGAGGAGGTAATAAAGTGGAAAACTCTAAAGAAATGAAATTAAAATATGATAAAGCCGTTTGGAAAGAAATGATTGTCTATTTCAAACGCTTTAAGAAAGAATTCGTGATCCTTTGTGTGTTCATGATTTCACTTGCAGCAATCGATATCTCGTTTCCACTGTTGACACAATACGCAATCGATACTTATGTCATCCCTAAAAAGATGGAGGGACTTTGGATCGTTGCCGTAGGTTATGCAGTTTTAACAGTGCTCTTGTCACTGATCGTCTTTTTGTTTATCAAGCAGGCGGGCAGGATTGAAATGGGCATGCTCTATCAAATGCGCAAGGACAGTTTTGAAAAATTACAAAAGCTTTCATTTAGCTACTATGATAAAAATGCCATCGGATGGATGATCGCAAGAACGACTTCCGATGCTTCTAAGATATCTGAGACAGTGGCTTGGGGCCTCGTAGATATGGTTTGGGGATTTGCCATGATGTTTGGTATTTCAGTCGTCATGTTGATTGTCAACTGGAAGTTGGCACTTGTAACATTGGTGACAGTGCCATTGCTTGCCATTATCAGCGTCATGTTTGAAAAAAAGATGCTCGTATCGTATAGAAATGTCAGAAAAATCAACTCAAAAATCACGGGACTCTTCAATGATGGCATAGTCGGTGCCAAAACGACAAAAACGCTTGTTAGAGAAGAACTCAATCGAGAAGAATTTGGTGAAGTGACGTTTGACATGAAACGCACTTCAGTCAGAGCGGGCGTCATATCTGCTGGTTATTTGCCAATGGCTTTATTTATTTCAGCGATTGGCACGGTACTCACGCTTTACTTTGGCAGTATCTTCATTCTTGATAGTGTCATCACTTATGGTACATTGATGCTCTTTATCACTTATGCGCGACAATTCTTTGATCCGGTTCTAGAACTTGCTAGGATTTATACAGAGATGATCAGCGCGCAAGCAGCAGCAGAACGCGTCATGTCGCTCATCAATGAGAGAGAAGAAATCACAGAAGATGCTGAAGTCGTCGCTCAATACGGTAACCACTACGATCAAAAGATTGAAAATTGGGAGCCGCTTCAAGGTGAAGTTGAATTTAAAAATGTAGACTTCTTCTACAAA
>CAYLNI010000173.1:0-4070 GCA_964384705.1 uncultured Fusibacter sp. | reverse complement strand
CTACAAAGAAGGCGAATACATCCTTAAGAATTTCAACCTAAAAGTAGAAAAAGGGCAGACGATCGCTCTCGTAGGTGAAACTGGCTCCGGTAAAAGTACAATAGTAAACCTCGCTTGTCGTTTTTATGAACCGACGGGTGGCCAGATTCTAATCGACGGTAAAGATTATAAAGACCGTTCGCAAAATTGGTTACATGCCAATATCGGCTATGTGCTTCAAGCGCCGCATTTGTTCAGCGGTACCATAAAGGATAATATCAGGTACGGCAAGCTCGATGCGACGGATGAAGAAATCATTGAAGCAGCAAAAACAGTCAATGCTCATGACTTTATCTCTAAACTTGAGCATGGCTACGATACACCAGTTGGTGAAGGTGGTGGCTTGTTGTCTACAGGTGAGAAACAACTTATCTCTTTTGCACGTGCGATCATCGCGAAACCAAGATTGTTTTTCCTCGATGAAGCGACGTCTTCGATCGATACAGAGACAGAATGGAAGATTCAACATGCGATTGACAATGTCCTTGAAGATAGAACGAGTTTCATCATAGCGCATCGATTATCCACAATAAGAAGCGCGGATGTGATATTGGTCATCGACAAAGGTGAAGTCATCGAGCAAGGCAGCCATGAGACGTTATTGGCTCAAAAAGGCCATTATTATGAGCTTTATACAAACCAATTCGTGGAAGAGGGCGAGCGTGAACTGCTTAGTCAACACGAACGCAACAAAGCTAAAACCAGTGAAGATAAGCGTATGAGTGCATAAAAAGATATGAAAAACGCCGTTTTCGTCAAGAAATCGGCGTTTTTTAAACCATAGGTTAGGATACGATTAGAATGCGTTTAGAATCCGCTAGAACCCTTGATTTTCATCATGAAATCACCTATATTGAGTATAAAGACAAACATAAGGGTAGTATAAGGAACGATTTAAGGAGGACAACAAAATGAATAAATTATGTAAGATTGAAGAAGAAGGCAAAATATTTGGGGTTTGTGCTGGCCTTGCTAGATATTTTAAAATTGACGTGACAGTCATCCGTTTATTGTGGTTACTAGCAGCTATTTTTGGTGTAGGTTCACCAGTATTGGTTTACATCATCGTGGCGATTGTACTTCCTAAATACGATCCTGATGCAGTGGATTTTCAAGATGTGGAAGAAGAAACTGTTGATCCATATGATACAGAAGACAGATATAAGTAAGCCAAGTAAATAACTATATTTGATCAAATTTACAGAGTAAGCGTTCTTCAATATGAAGCGCGCTTTTTTCATTTTCAAAAGTCATTTTACTGTAATGGTAATTTTATGCCAAGACTAGTATAATGGTAATATGAGTTTCTCAAAATGGAGGCAATATGATAGATTTTATAAAAGGCAAACTCGTACATAGTTATGGTGATTCGGTAATCGTGGAGAATAATGGCATTGGCTTTAAAATTCACACCTCAATCGGTTCAGTGGCAGATTTTTCGTCACTCGGTGAAGAGGTTGTCGTATATACGGAACTGATTGTACGTGAAGATTCGATGTCACTTGTAGGTTTTTCATCTAGAGATGAACTTAATATGTTTCAGCTACTTACTTCAGTAAGTGGTATCGGCACAAAAGTGGGCATAGGGATCTTATCATCAATGCCTTTTGGTCAGCTTGCAGGTATCATTGCTACAGCCGATATCAAGTCGCTACAATCCGCTCAAGGCGTTGGCAAGAAAACAGCAGAGCGTCTCGTGCTCGAACTTAAAGATAAAATGCCGCAGACATTGTCACTTCAATTGCATGAACACGCACCGGCTTCAATAGCTGATCAAAGCGTTCAAAAAGATGCACTTGATGCTCTAATGTCACTTGGTTACACGCGTAGTGAAGCGCAAGGTGTCCTCAAGCAAATCGATATGGAACAAATGACGGTTGAAGATATTATCAAGGCATCGCTTAAGAAATTGATGTTCTGAGTATGATTTCAGAACGATTGAAGGCGTAAGATCAAAGGACATTTGGAGGCCGCATGGAACGCTTTATAACCCCTAAACTCACAGAAGAAGATAAATATAGTGAGCATGGTATCAGACCGCGCTTGATCAGTGAGTATGTCGGACAAGAGAAGACAAAAGAAAAATTGAATATATTTATGAAAGCTGCAATGATGCGTGATGAACCACTCGATCATGTGTTGCTTTACGGCCCTCCTGGATTGGGAAAGACGACGCTGTCGCATATCATCGCAGAAGAGATGAATGTCGATATAAAAGTTACTTCTGGTCCTGCAATCGAAAGACCAGGCGATTTGGCAGCCATATTAACGAGCTTAAAAGAACGCGATGTGCTATTTATCGACGAGATTCATAGGCTAAGTCGGCAAGTTGAAGAGGTTCTATATCCTGCAATGGAGGACTATGCCATCGACATCGTCATAGGCAAAGGACCTGGTGCGCGATCTGTAAGACTCGAACTTCCGAAATTCACTTTAGTAGGTGCGACAACACGAGCTGGACAATTAACTGCACCTCTCCGCGATCGTTTTGGCGTCATTTGCAAGCTCGATCTTTATGATGTGCATGAGCTTTCTGATATCATCAGAAGGTCGGCAAACGTTTTAAATGTTCCAATGGATGAAGAAGCTGTCATCGAGATGGCGATGAGAAGTAGAGGCACACCGCGTATAGTCAATAGACTTTTGAAACGCGTTAGAGATTATGCGATGGTTAGAAGTGATGGTTTTGTGACTAAAGAAATTGCAAAGCTGGCACTAGATCTGTTGGAAATAGATGCACTTGGACTTGACGCTGTCGATAGAAAAGTACTGACGTGTATCGTCGAAAACTTCGATGGTGGTCCTGTTGGAATAGAAACTTTAGCGGCGTCAACTGGTGAAGAAACGTCTACGATTGAAGACGTCTATGAACCCTATTTAATGCAAATTGGCTTTATCAATCGTACGCCTAGAGGCCGTATGATCACAAATAAAGGTAGAATGCATCTAGGATATGAGAGTGTCGCAACGGCAGAACAAATTTATTTTGAGTCACTACCCACGCTTGAGGAAGGGGAGTCTTTTTAATGATGTTTATACAAAAGGGATTATTGACAGGATGCATCGTCGCACTATTGTTTATGTTGACCACTTTCGCTCCTGCAAGTTTTAGCGTAAGCTCGCCTAAGACGGATGGTATGGTCGATGTAGGCATCATATATGGAAAAAATAATCAATTCCCAATCGGCGTAGGCAGTGATCAAGGGTTTGTTTTTGGCAGTGTTGAAAATGGTGTTTATTCAACTATTTTGGATTTGAGCGCTTATAAGTCAATGGTACTCTACAAAGATGGCTATTATGAACCAAGTGGCAGAACCTTAATGACAACGGGTGACTATTATTTGAACGGTCAAGTTAAGGGTGGCTATCATATTCAAATAGGATCTACTTTTGAGACATATGATCAAGTGTTGTTGGAATTTACGGCCATTCAAGCATTGGCACCAGATGCCTATCTAGCATACGACAATGGATGGCGCGTTTATACAGGGCAGTATTTAAGTCAAGAAGAAGCTTATGCCAATCTGAATACGATGTCAGGCGCACTGTCAAATTATGCTCGGATCGTGACTGACCCAAATCCAAGTAGTATTATCGTCTCTGTAAATGATAAAATCCTATTCAGTTTTGATAGTACAGAAAAGGAATTTATATTTAGTACGCAGATTTTTGAGGTTGGCGCTATTAAATATCGCGGCAGTTTTCTCGTAAAACGTCTGCCTGGGAGTGATTTCACTTTCATAAATCGCGTAACTATGAGTGAGTACCTTTATGGCGTTCTCCCAAAAGAGATGAGCGGTGATTGGCCAATTGAAGCCTTGAAAGCTCAAGCGATCGCTGCTAGAAATTACGTCATCATGTCAGGCACTAAATACGCTGCTTTTGGTTTCAATGTAGATAATACGACGAATAGTCAGGTATATGGCGGGTATTCCGCAGAAAAACCAAACAGCAACCGAGCGGTGGATGAAACAAATGGCTATGTGTTGACGTCTGTTGGTGAGATTGTGCCACTTTATTATCATTCTCAT
>CAYLNI010000172.1:4924-6266 GCA_964384705.1 uncultured Fusibacter sp. | reverse complement strand
AATCGACGACGAGTTTCGTCACCGATACTTTGCTTTTTGGTATTTCCACTCTACCCATATGGTCATTCTCAATGACGATATGATCGTCTATCAAACCAATGAGTGTTCCCGTCAGTGCCTTTTGACCTTCAAAAGTGTGGAACAACTTGAGTTGAACCATTTGACCTTTGAATTTTTCAAACTCGCTATCCTTTTTGAGGACGCGTTCAACACCTGGCGATGTCACTTCCAAGAAGTATTGCTCTTCAATTGGATCAAGTGAATCGAGTTTCTGATTTAAGAATTGACTAACCAATGAACAATCGTCCAATGTTACGGGTTCATCTTTATCGATCGTTACTCTTAAATAACGGTATGGGCCTTCCTTAACAAATTCTACGTCTACAATTTCCATGTTATGTGTTTTAACAAACGGTGTTAAAATCTCTTCCACAACATCTACAACTCTTTTCTTCTTCATACTACGCACCTGCTTTCTAAATCGAATATGTACTCTATATTGTACTTAATTAAGTCCTACTCAATAACAAAGAGTGGGAATTCCCCACTCTTGCCGTCAAAAATCTATTTACTGCTTTAGTATAGCATAAAATGGGCTCTTATGCAAACGAGAATAACGACAATTGATTATCTTCAGGCATGTCTTCAAAGCAGCCATGAACCTTCATTGCCTCAATAACCGTTTTAGAAACTTTCGTCAATCTTTGGAAATCCTCGACGGATAAAAACTCCTGATGTTCATCGCGTATCGCAGCGATACTAACCGCTGCAGTTGCACCAACACCTTGAAGTGCCAAAAATGGTGGCAGAATTTTGCCTCCGACGATTTTGAATTGTTCCGCATCGGACTGATTGAGATTCACACGCATGAATCCAAAACCTCTGCTGTACATTTCATCGGCGATTTCCAAAATGCCTTGAAGATCGATTTCCTTCTTCGTCGGCTTTTCTATGCCGTCGATTTCTTTCATCTTTGCCCGAATCGTCTCTGGACCTTTGCAGATCAGATCAGCATCAAAATCGTCAACTTTTGTTGAGAAATACGTCGCATAAAATGCGAGCGGTTGATGCACTTTAAAATAAGCGATGCGCACGGACATCATGACATAAGCTACAGCATGCGCTTTAGGGAACATGTACTGAATCGTCTGGCATGAGTTGATGTACCAATCTGGCACCTTATTGTCCTTCATGACTTTGATTTCATCTTCCTTAAGGCCTTTACCCTTACGTACATTCTCCATGATCTTAAACGAGGTAAGCGGTTCGAGCTGCATCTGTATCAAGTAGTTCATAATATCGTCACGCGTTGCGATAACTTCTTTGATGGTAACCGTCTTAT
>CAYLNI010000172.1:4657-4914 GCA_964384705.1 uncultured Fusibacter sp. | reverse complement strand
CAAATCCTGTGCGTTGTTGACCCAAACGTCTGTACCATGTGAAAGACCTGAAATACGTACAAGGTCTGAAAACGTCGCTGGGTTTGTATCGCGAAGCATTTGTCTAACGAATTTTGTGCCGAATTCCGGGATGCCTAAGCTGCCAATATCAAGACTGTAGCTAGGGTCTTTTATGCCAAGTGGCTCTGCCGACGTAAAAATCTTCATCGTGGCAGGATCATCAAGTGGAATATCAAAGACGTTAAGTCCTGTGAGTT
>CAYLNI010000172.1:4387-4647 GCA_964384705.1 uncultured Fusibacter sp. | reverse complement strand
CCTCCAAATACTTGATGATCGTCGGAACGTCGTGTCCGAGTATATCCAGCTTTAAAAGCCTACCGCTGATCGAATGGTAATCAAAGTGCGTCGTAATGACATCTGAGTTGACATCGTTCGCGGGATACTGAATCGGACAAAACTCATGGATATCTCTGTCAGCCGGAACGACCATGATGCCACCAGGATGCTGCCCACTTGATCGTTTGATACCAGTCAAGCCTTGTGATAAGCGTTCGATTTCGTATCTGTGAATGTCT
>CAYLNI010000172.1:1182-4343 GCA_964384705.1 uncultured Fusibacter sp. | reverse complement strand
AACCATAAGCGGTCTTGTCTGCGATCGTACCAATCGTACCTGCCTTAAAGGTTTTACCTTTACCAAATAGCACTTCACAATATTTGTGGGCATTTGCTTGATAAACACCCGCAAAGTTAAGGTCGATATCGGGCTCTTTGTCGCCATCGAATCCAAGGAAAGTCTCGAACGGAATGTCATACCCTTCTTTAGTGAGTTTGTTCCCGCATGATGGACAAATCTTGTCTGGCATATCAACACCAGCACCGTACTTGCCATCGGTGAAGAACTCCGAGTGTTTACAATGCTTACAGATATAGTGCGGTGGCAGTGGATTGACTTCAGTGATATCGCTCATCGTCGCGGCGAATGAAGAACCAACCGAACCCCTTGAACCAACCAAATAGCCATCTTCAAGTGATTTTGTAACGAGTTTTTGTGCGATGATATACATGACGGCATAGCCGTTACCTATGATTGAATTGAGCTCTCTTAAAAGACGTTTTTCTACGATTTCCGGTAGAGGCACGCCATAAATACGCTCTGCTTTTGCCATACACATATTTCTAAAATCGTCATCCGCACCTTCTATAACTGGCGGGAAAGTGCCCTTTGGAACAGGACGCACGTTTTCACACATGTCTGCGATACGTCTTGGATTGTCTATGACGAGCTCTTTAGCACGGTCACCGAGATAATCAAATTCTTTCATCATCTCATCCGTCGTTCTAAAGTACAAAGGCGCTTGATTATCTGCATCACTAAAGCCATTGCCTGCCATGAGGATGCGTCTATAGACTTCATCTTCTGGATCGAGGAAATGCACATCGGCAGTAGCAACCACCAACTTGCCCAGTTGATCGCCAATATTTAAAATCATCTTGTTGACCGTTCTGATCTCCTCTATACTCTTAATTTTACCGCTGTCTAGCATAAAGGCATTGTTGTCAACAGGCTGAATTTCTAAATAATCGTAGAAATCGGCAATCTCCAAAATACGTTCCTTTGGTCTGTTATTCATGATGCCTTTGTAGAGTTCACCCGCTTCGCAGGCACTGCCTAAGAGCAACCCTTCGCGTTTACTTCTAAGAAGGCTTTTCGGTATCCTAGGCTTTCTATAATACGAATTGATATTTGAATGCGAAACGATTTCATAAAGATTTCTAAGCCCAGCCTGCGTTTGAGTCAATATGATGACATGGAACATTTCAAGCTGGCTAAAGTCGTAGTTTGCAATGGCATATCGGTTGATTTCTTTGAGCGTCATGACCTCTTTTTCTTTTAAAAGGCCGATAAAGTGAATAAAAACGCGCGCCGTCGCTTCTGCATCCGCTACAGCTCGGTGATGGTCGGTTAAAGTGATCTTCAAATGCTTTGTTATAGCCTTTAGATTGTGCTTTTTAATGCTTGTGAGCAACAATCTACTTAGCGCCAACGTATCGATGATGAGCGAGGTAAATGGAAGCCCGAGCTTCTCACAATAGTATCTGATGAAAGAACAGTCAAACGACGCATTATGCGCAACAACTGGTGCACCATCCACAAAGGCCATAAATTTTGGCAAGACCTCTTCAAGAGTCGGTTTATCTTCAACCATTTCTTCAGAAATGCCTGTAAGTTCAGTGATCAGCGGTGGAATTGGGCGCTTCGGATTGATGAGTTGGCTATACTGCTCAGTGACGACACCACCCACGATTTTTACGGCACCTATCTCGATGATTGTATCCATGTTAAATGAAAACCCTGTCGTCTCAATATCGAAAACAACGTATGTCTCATCGACACCGTAATCAGTCGCGTGTTCAATAATATCTATCTCATCATCGACCAAATAACCCTCTAGGCCGTATAACACTTTAATTTTATCACCCGCTGCAGCGGCAGCATCAGGAAAGGCTTGAAGCACGCCGTGATCCGTAATCGCTATCGCCGGGTGTCCCCAATCGATGGCTGTTTGAATGATCTTTTTAACGGGTGTGATGCCGTCCATCTCGCTCATATTGGTATGCAAATGGAGTTCGACACGCTTTTCAACAGCATTGTCCATGCGAGGCACTTCAATTTTACCAGCGTTGATCGAATTGAAAATAAGGACTTGTTCCTTGTCAAATTGATCGTAACGATTGACGCCTTCAACGATGTACCAGTTGTTTTGTTTGAGTGCTGGTAAAAGCTCCTCATACTCCTTCTTCTTTAGAAACTGCTTACATGCAACCGCATTGGACAAGTCTGAAAGATAAAGTTTTACGAGAAATTTTCCGCCTTTAAGTTCTCTGGTATCAAAATTGACGAGCTTGCCTTCGATGGCATAAGTCTCTTCCTCTTGATGAATGTCGATGATTTTAGTTATTGCACGCTTAATTCTATTTCTAAAAAGAACATCTTCTGAAGTGATCTTTGATGCTCTCACATTTTCTTCATTACGTGTCACTTGTTTGCCCGCATCTTCATTGAAGCCATTCGTCGCACTTGCTACGATGGATTCAATCGCTTCAACTTGCTCTCTATCAAATGCTTCTAGTCCCTCAATCTCATCGCGTAACGATTCCGTCGTGAGTGGAAATTTACGACTAAGATTCGTCTCGCAGATTGTGTGGATCATATCATCCGTTTTAAATTTGAAAAATGTATTCTCAAGTCCCTTATCTTCAAAGACGATATGAATGGCATTGTTGTCGAATGATATTCTTGATCGTCTCAAAATACTTGCTACTGCTGGATTCTTGCGTCTAACCACATTGAGTATATTGTCCCAATTGTGGACGATATCAGTCGATGGATCATGAACTGAAACTGGTGCAGACGCTGAAGCTGACGAAGTTGCATCTGTTGATGTTGCTTCTGTTGGTACTGCAACTTCATTTGATGAATTACGTATACCAGTATTTGTGTCAGGAGTCGCTAAAGAAACATCTTTTGAAGATGTTTCCGATGACGATTCAGATGTCGTGTCATTTGAAGTTTCTACTGCGACATTTCTTGAGATGTGCTCAAACAACTCCACATTGATTTCAAAATTTTCGATGAAACCCAAATGCGTTTTCAAGTTCGTCTTGAGCCTATCAATATTATGATTTGGGATCATATCTTTTGCCTTGAGAAGAATGCTCAAAATATCGCTCTCACGTTTATATTCAATTTTGCTAATTTCAACGTCATCGATCCTTAAAACATCCTGGATC
>CAYLNI010000172.1:248-1157 GCA_964384705.1 uncultured Fusibacter sp. | reverse complement strand
TTAAAGGGTACTCTATCCATTTAATCACCTTTCGTCTATGGAAATTGGAATTTCCTAATCTATTATAATGGCAAACTACATGTTGTCGATTTCAGCCAAAACGGCTGCAACAACCTCTTCTTCTTTCAACTTTCTGATGACAAGTCCTTTTTTAAATAATAGGAACTCATTCTTACCACCTGCGATACCAAGATCAGCTTCTTTTGCCTCTCCAGGTCCATTGACAGCACAGCCCATAACGGCGAGTGTAATGTTCTTATCAATGCCAGCAACGCGTGCCTCGAGTTCCTTTGCGATACGCACGAGATCAACTTCTGTACGGCCACAGGTCGGACAAGAGATCATCTTGATGCCAAAACGACGAAGTTCCATCACCTCAAGAATTTTCTTAGCAGCCTTCACTTCTTCCACCGGATCATCGGTTAAAGAGACGCGAATCGTACTTCCAATGCCATCATATAGCAATATGCCGATGCCAATAGCCGATTTAATCGTTCCCGTATATTGCGTACCCGCTTCCGTTATGCCAAGGTGCAATGGATGAGGCACCGTTTTACTTAAAAGGCGATAGGATTCAACCGTCAGCTTAATATCAGATGCTTTTAGTGAGATGACAATATCCGAAAAGTTCAGTGCATCGAGTATCTCTACATGGTGCAAGGCACTTTCAACAAGTGCTTCTGGTGTAATCCCGCCATACTTTTGATAGATTTCTTTATCAAGAGAGCCGCCGTTGACACCAATTCTTATGGGTACGCCCTTATCCTTTGCGAGTGAGACGACCTGCGCAACGCGTTCTCTGCTACCGATATTTCCTGGATTAAGACGAATCTTGTCCACGCCATTTTCTATAGCGGCAAGTGCCAACCGGTAATCAAAGTGTATGTCTGCAACGAGTGGGATATGAAT
>CAYLNI010000172.1:0-238 GCA_964384705.1 uncultured Fusibacter sp. | reverse complement strand
ACTTTATTTTTTTGATAGCCTCTGCCGCTTCCATCGTCGGTACAGCAACCCTAACAATCTCACATCCAGCGGCTTCAAGCGCAAGGATTTGTGCAACAGTCGCATCTACATTTTCAGTTTTTGTATTGCACATTGATTGTATGGCGACTGGAAAGCCGCCACCAATATGAAGGTTACCTATTTTAACGATTTTTTCTCTCATAACTTGCCTCACTATAATTTGGATACATCTTTAAAG
>CAYLNI010000171.1:0-6403 GCA_964384705.1 uncultured Fusibacter sp. | reverse complement strand
GTTCTTATGCTTGGCTATCAGCTATTTATAAAATAATTTGAGGCATTTTTTTGCTCAAGTATTACTATAGAAATGTAATAAAACCGTCGGGCGGTTTATTTTTTATTCTTCTTTAAACGAAAGTCGGTTTGGCCATAAGAGCGACAGCGTCTAATGAATATACGGCAAAGCTGATGGGCGTGCCGACAAAGACGGTGACCATGGGTGCATGGGCAGTCGCAGGTGCTCTAGGTGTCATTTCAGGTGTTATGACGGCGCCAATGACTTCAGTCACGCTACACATTATGGATGATGTCCAGCTAAACGCGTTGGTAGCAGTTGTTCTCGGGGGCTTTCAAACATTTTATGGTCCCGTCGTAGGCGCTTATATCATCGGCATTAGCAGAAACCTATTGCTTTATTATGGAAGCTCAGTCTGGGGCGGTCAGATATTATACATTTTGATCCTATTATTCTTGGTGATTAGACCTTATGGTCTATTTGGCAAGAAAATCATAAAAAAGGTGTAGGTGACATGATGAAAAAGATTATAAAAAGTCCGCATTTACATTTTGTCATTTTGGGTCTTTTATTGGCACTCGTTCCACAATTGGCAGAAATGGGCATCTTTAAAGTCAGTTATGTAACGACGCTCGGGGGCACATTTATATTGGCAATTGCAGCGCTTGGACTCAATATATTACTCGGGTATTCCGGGCTTATATCACTTGGTACCGCTGGTTTTATGGGACTTGCGGCATATTTGTCGGCTTATTTTACGATGGATATGGGCTTGCCGTTTGAAGTGGGCATGATTTTAGCGGTTGTGATTCCGACACTACTGGGTATATTGATAGGCCTTGTATCGCTTAAAATTGAAGGCATCTACTTGGCGATTGCCACACTTGCTGTCTCTGAGATATTGAAAAAGACGTTTGAGGAATTTGACTTTTTTACAGGTGGATTTAGCGGCAAGACGGCGAGCTATCCAACTTTACTTGGTTCCGTTGAGCTGGATCGAACAGGCATGTACTACTTTGTCGTTGCAACACTCATAATCGTTATGCTGCTTACTTATAATATGATGAACGGCCGCTTAGGTCGCGCGCTCAACGCCATGAGAGGCAGTGAGGCTGCATCGCAGGCAATGGGCGTCAACCTTCTAAACCATAGATTGATCGCATTTGCACTAGCGACGATGTACGCCAGTATCGCTGGGGTTTTGTACGTGCATTTCATCAAGTATTCTTATCCGACGATCTGGTCTCTTAAGTTGTCACTCGACTTCCTTGCAATGATCATCATCGGTGGCTTACGATCGATATATGGCACGCTGATCGGTGCAGTGATTGTCTTTGCAGTACCGGACATGTTTTTGAAACAGATACCTTTTTTCAGCGAAATGTCGTATGTGTTAAACGGCGTGTTGATCATACTCGTCATCATCTTCTATCCAAATGGTCTCGTGAATATGTTCTCGGATCTAAAACGACTTTTTGGAAATTTGATCAAAGGGGTGAAATAATATGCAAACTAATTTAGACGGTTTGGTGCTTAAGGTAGAAGGCCTTTCCATCGCTTTTGGTGGCCTTAAAGCAGTTGATAATCTCTCCTTTGAGATTAAGGAAAAAGAAGTCTTTGGATTAATCGGGCCAAATGGTGCGGGCAAAACGACCGCTTTTAATTGTATTACGCAGTTTTACAAACCAAATGCGGGCGCAATCACTTTTATGGATAGACAAGGCGTCACGCATAACCTTCTAGAGAAAAATGTTCACGAAATCATAAAGCTCGGTTTGGTCAGAACCTTTCAGAATGTTGAACTGATCAGAGAGCTCAGCGTCATAGACAACGTGCTCATAGGCGCGCATGTGGATTTTAAATCCACGATACTCGACCAAGCGCTTAGGTTGCCGAGGGCAAGACGTGAAGAAAAAGCGCTCCGTGCTGAAGCGATGCGGATTTTAAGCATTCTTGGCATCGATGACAGAGCACCACTTCCTGCCGGTGGCCAGCCATATGGTGTCCTTAAAAAAGTTGAGTTTGCAAGAGCACTTATGTCCAATCCGAGATTGATCATCCTGGATGAACCAGCCGCAGGATTAAATGATTTTGAGACCGTCGAACTTTCAAAGCTCATCCGAAAACTCAGAGACGAACTCGGGTGTTCAATACTCTTAGTGGAACACGATATGAGACTCGTCATGGACGTTTGCGATAAGATTTGCGCGATTTCCTTTGGAAAATTTCTCGCAGTGGGAACGCCAAAGGCAATCAAAGAAAATAAAGACGTACAAGTCGCTTACTTGGGAATCGAGGTGGAAGAAAATGCGCAGTGATAAAAAATCTGCTCTTTCTATTAAGGGGCTCATCGTTAGGTATGGTGCTGTCGAAGCGCTTAAGGGCATAGATATTGAAGTTAAAGAAGGCGAAATCGTCGCTTTGCTCGGTGCAAACGGTGCAGGAAAAACCTCCACACTCAGAACCATTTCTGGACTTGTAGAGCCAGTTTCTGGATCCATTCAATTGTACGACGAAGAAATCGCAGGTGTTGAAGCCAACAAAATCGCATCAAATGGCATTGCGCAATCACCGGAAGGGCGTGCCGTTTTTAGAGAGTTCACAGTTGAGGAAAACTTGAAAGTAGGTGCCTTCACACTTAAAAACAAAGTGCAGATACAAAATAACTTTGAGCGTGTCTACAGGTACTTTCCAGTTTTAAAAGATCGAAAATATCAGGTCGCTTCAACGCTTTCTGGTGGTGAACAGCAGATGCTGGCGATCGCTCGTGCACTCATGAGCAGTCCCAAAGTACTTTTGCTGGATGAACCATCACTTGGCCTTGCACCACTCATCGTTCAAGATATCATGAGAATCGTCAAAGAAATCAAAGAGGAAGGCACTACGGTCATCATCGTCGAGCAAAATGCCGCTCAAACATTGAAAATCGCCGATTACGCCTATTTGCTTGAGCTGGGTCAGATTAAGACACATGGGCCGGCTGAAACGCTACGAAATGATCCGAAATTGATAGAGGCCTACCTTGGCGCACATTGAAAATGCATTGTGATATTGAATTAAGGCTTATCCCATCCTTAATTAAATATAGAAGCACAAGATTTTTTAGATTAATTGCTTGAGACACTTATGAGGAGGATTAAACAATGAAAAAGATTTTATCACTTTTATTAGTATGCATCATGGTATTTTCACTTGCAGCTTGTGGCAAAGACGATGCGGTGGCAACTGAAGCGCCAACAACAGTTGCAGGAGCAGAAGAAACAACGGCTGCAGTGGTTGAACTCGAATGGGCACAAGGCATCTCTGAAACTGAAATCATCGTTGCGAACAGTGCGGCAACATCAGGTGCATTTGCACCAGTTGGCGTCCCATTCAATGCAGGTATTGAATCTTACTTTAAAAAAATCAATGACGAAGGCGGCATCCAAGGCAAACAACTTGTTTTCAAGCATGTGGATGACGAGTTTGATCCAGTTAAAGGTAAAGCGGCATTATCAAGCTTTGTTGAAGATGAAAAAGTATTTGCTATAGTCGGACATTTTGGTACGCCTGTTGTCGCAGCGACTATTGAAGACATAAAAAGCTATGGCATTCCTGCAGTTTACTTTGCTACAGGCATTGGCCAGCTCTACAACGATAAAGCGGAAGGTGCAGACAGAGGCATATTCCCAGTTCAACCAATCTATAAAACAGAAGGCAAGATCATGATTGCACGTGCTGTTGGCGACTTCGGAGCAAAAAAAATAGGCATCATCTATACAAATGACGATGCGGGTAAAGATTTATTGTGGGGCGCTCAAGAAATGGCAAAAGAACTAAGTGTCGAGCTCATTGAACAACAAGTCGCTGCAGGCGCAACAGACGTATCTTCAGCAGTCACTTCAATCAAAGATGCAAATGTTGACTTCATCGTAGGCGCTGCAATTCAAGCGACGATTCCAACAATCATCAAAGAGTTGGCAGCGCAAAACGTGAACAAAGATGTGATCACAACTTATGTCAACGTATCACCAGTTATCGCACAAGGCGTTGTCAATGAAATCGCAGGTAAATTCGACGTGTACGGCAATGGTTGGGTATCATTTGAAGGTGAACGAGCAAAAGCTTTAGAAGAATTCTCGAAATTTACAATTGGCTATGAGACAAACGTATACGCTATGACAGGCTGGATTGCTGCTCACTTCTTTGTTGAAGGCCTTAAGAGAGTGGACGGCGTCATCACATGGGAAAATTACATGGATGCCCTTGAATCAGCACCGATTGTCAACCCATTTGGCGGTGAAATCAATTATGCGGATGGCTTAAGAGCAGGTACACAAGAAATGAACCTTTCTAAAATTGATCCAGAAAACAAAGATGGCGCATGGTTACCAGTAAAAGACCTCGCATCGATCGATTCAATATTAGGTAAATAAAAATACAAAATCCCCATTAGTTGACCCTGCTTTTTCCGCTCGATTAGGCGTATACTAGTGGCAGGGTCAACTTTTTTGACGTCGACCTTTTATATTTTACGAAAGTAGGGTAATACATGAAAGAATTTGAATTTAAAAAAATACAAATAAGAAATGAAGTCCTCGCTTACCGTGAAGGTGGACTAGGCGATCGTAATATCTTGCTCATCCATGGCAACATGTCTTCTTCTGCGCATTTTGACCACTTGATGGATGCGCTTTATGACGACTTTAAAGTATATGCTGTGGATTTGAGAGGCTTTGGCCATTCTTCTTATCATGAACGCTTTGATAGCCTTAAGGACCTTAGTGAGGACCTGGAGTTCTTTATCGATAAACTCAGACTCAAGGATTTGGAAGTTCTAGGTTGGTCAACAGGTGGCGGCATCGCCTTACAACTTGCAGCCGATATTCCAAGTCTCGTAAAACGCGTAATTCTACTCGAAAGCGTTGGCATAACAGGTTATCCGATGTTTAAAAAAGATGCTGCAGGTCAAGCAATTCTTTCAGAAAAACTGATTACGAAGGAAGATATTGAAAGCGATCCTGTGCAAGTTGCGCCAGTCTTAGCTGCAATTGCTTCTAAAGATGCCGCTTTTTATAAAATGCTATGGAACTACGCGATATACACAGCTGGTAATCAACCTGAAGAAAGCGACTACGACCGTTATATTGAAGAAATGCTTCTTCAGAGAAATTTGGTGGATATTGATTATGCTTTGACGCGTTTTAATCTATCTGATACTGACAATGGTTATTCTGTTGGTGCAGGTGAGATCTATAAAGTCAAGTGCCCTGTTCTCATCGTTCAAGGAGACAAAGACATCGTCGTTCCAATGACTATGGCGACGGGCATTCATGAAGCGCTTAAAGACAATTCTAAACTCGTCATACTAGAAAATAGCGGTCACAACCCAATGGTCGATCAGTTCGATGAGGTTGTCGCATTGATTAAGGAGCATTAAGATGGCCTTTTTAGAGGTTCGCGATAAAAATGTATACTATGAGGTCCATGGCAATTCCAATGAGGTACTCGTCATCTTAAATGGGATCATGATGAGCTGTGCCAGTTGGCAGCCATTTTTGGGCATGCTGACAAAACACGTAAAAGTTGTGTTGATCGACTTTTTTGATCAAGGTAAATCGGATTATCTAGACGGTTATTACTCACAGGATGTTCAAGTTGAACTCGTGTTTGAGGTGTTAAAAGCACTTGAACTAAAGCAAGTGACTTTACTTGGCATCTCATACGGTGGAGAAGTGGCTATGAAATACGCTTTACAATATGGCGATGGTGAATCGCTTTCGAAGCTCATTCTGGCCAATACAACCGCTTATACCGATCCTCAGTTAAAGGCAGTTGGAGAGTCATGGATCAATGCAGCCAAAACATATGATGGTAAGCAATTTTTCAAGGCGACAATACCTCCAATTTATTCGAGAGATTTTTATGAGCGACAAGTCGACTGGCTAGGTGCTCGTGAACGTCTATTTGACAAAGTCTTTGATAAAAAATGGTACGAAGGGTTTATTCGTCTAGTAATGAGTGCTGAAACACACGACGAACGAATGACTGTCAGCAAAATTAGCGTGCCAACTTTGATGATCGGTGCTGATCAAGATGGCGTCACACCATTGTCCAGACAAGAAGAACTCAGTGCATGTATTCCAAATTCTAGGTTCTTGGTCATCAAGAGTTGTGGTCACGCATCCATGTACGAGCGCCCTATCGAATTTTTTTCATCTGTACTTGGGTTTATGATGGTGGCCGATGAAACCTTTATTATATAAAAACGATTAACAGGGATATCAAGCGGATTTATATATCTGATTGAAATCACCTGTTTTTTTGTCACATAAAAACGATGTTTGATACGTATATAATAACGAGAATCGGAATTCTACAAAAAAAAGAGATCAAGTATGATATTGTTTGTAATGATAAAGAC
>CAYLNI010000170.1:5707-6416 GCA_964384705.1 uncultured Fusibacter sp. | reverse complement strand
TCCAAGATCAATTTGTAATCATAGGCTATATTTTTTTCAAGACCGATATTTAAATCCTTTGGAGGGTTGTCGATGGTAATCATGATACCCGTCCCTGATACCTTCGTCATTCCTGAAAATGCTTTATAACGGTTGAGTTCATCCGTTAAATTTTTTACAATGGCACTCTCTTCCGATGCCGAATTCTGAATTTTATCCAGTTGTTCTTCTAAGCGTTCGATCTCTTCAATCAAGCTTTCTTTTTCTGTTTTGACTGCACTGAGCTCATTTAAAATTTCAGTCGTCTTTTGCGTTGGACTCGCACCATTTAAATACGTACCTTGTATGAACTTCATTTGAAATGCGATAAACACACCTAATATGATACAGGCTCCGCCAATCCACAAGTTGTCTTTTTTCTTCATATTTCTACTCTCCAAAAGGTCTATAAACAGGCAAACCATCGCTACTAACATCGATTACGCCAGTGGTGATGCCATCTGCCTTTAGTGCTTCATAAATATTGACAAAGGCATTAAACTTATCTTCTATATTTTCCCCGACACCGAACTTTACGTGTAGTGTTTCGACAGTCAGTACGATATTTCTATTTTCAAATACAATGAGCGGATTTGGTGTGAGATGACTCTGTTTGAGAAGGTTGATCAAATCCACAATATTTTCTAAAATATACAGCTTACAAAAAGCACACTTTACAAAATTTAGAGAA
>CAYLNI010000170.1:0-5647 GCA_964384705.1 uncultured Fusibacter sp. | reverse complement strand
TGGTCGTCCATAGATAGGACGATATCAGAATAACGAATGTTAAAAAAGTGCTCGCGATAAGTCACGTTAAAGACAATCGTTCCTGGAAATTTTTTCTCTGCCGTAGCCTCTTTGATATAGGGATGCGTTTTAAGTTTATTTGCCGCTTCGACTGGATCAACTTCAAAATAGGGTGTTCCAATTGAAACCCCGGAATACCTTTGAATGTCGTATAAATCGACAAACGGATTTTCGTTGAACAGGACATTTTGGATGCGTAGGAGATTTGTATTGAAATACAAATAGACGCCACCACCAATCATGCCTATTATGATCAGACCTATTAACAACCTTTTAAAAAATTTTTTCAAGGATTTCCACTCCATAACCCGCGTCGTCATTCGCGAAAGATTCATTTAGTTATCGTATTCAGTCAACCTCTTAACTACCGCCGATATGGCATCTAACGTTCTGCTTAGGTCCATTTTTTCACAGTTTTGGCGCATGATATTGAGCTTTCCTGGATCCTTATAAAAATCCATAATTGTGTGCCCCATGAGTTCTTCGTTTAAATCTTCCTCTTTCATAACCACGCCCATCCCGTATTTGTCCATAAGTTGCGCGTTCAGCAGTTGATGATCATTCGCAACATTTGGTGATGGAACAATCACAGAAGGTGCTTTTGATGCGATGATTTCGTTGATAGTAGAAGCGCCTGCTCTTGATATGACAAGATCTGCAGCAAACAAATACGTTGGCATATCTTTTAAATAACCAATAATCTTGACGTTATCTCCTACCGTATAGAGTTTGTTATCAATATCCTCTAGCACATACGGGTAATAGCGCGTGCCTGAAACGTGGATAAACTTGATGTTGCGATACTCAGAAAATTGATTGTAACTGGACAACATGATGTGATTGAGCTTCATGGCACCGTTGCTTCCACCAACTGTTACGACGAGCATTTCACCTGGCAAGATGCCTAACTTTTGTCTCGATTGTTCTCTTGATGTTGTAAAGTAAGTGTCCATGATAGGCATCCCAGTATAAACGGCCCGTTCTCTATGTTTAAAATGCGCTTTTGAATCTTCAAATGAAACCATGATACAGTCGACAAAGCGACTAAGAATTCTATTGGTGAGACCTGGATACGCATTTTGCTCGTGAATCGCCGTCGGTATGCCTCTTAGAGCGCCAATTAGAACCAATGATCCGGCGACATAGCCACCTGTACCTATGATTATATCTGGTTTAAAGCGTTTGATGATGCCATTCGCCTGCCAAAGTCCCTTAAACAATAAACCGATGGATTTAAATGTTTTCTTTGTGAATTTTTTATTTAACGGTGCGACGTCAATCGGTACATACGTAATGCCTCTCTTTGGTACCAAGTCTTTTTCCATTCCAGTTTTTGAACCGACATACATCAGTTCAAGCGGTCTGAAATCCTTCTTTAACCGCTCCGCAATGGCCAGTGCTGGATATATATGTCCACCGGTGCCGCCACCTGTTATTAAAACTTTCATAATTTTCTCCAATAGTTGCTTTATTGATCTCTATTTTGAGATCTTTTCATCGAGTGTTTAGATATATTGAGCATAATCCCCACAGACCCTAGCATGATCAAGACGCTTGTTCCGCCATAGCTGATAAAGGGCAGCGTCACACCTGTTGCGGGCATTGATGAGGTCGCTACCGCATAGTTCATCAAAATCTGTAAACCAAGCATGGTCGTGATGCCAGATGACAACAATGTAGAAAATATATCTGGGGCATTCATAGCAATTTTAACACATCGATAAAGCAATATCAAAAACATTATTAACAAACCCACAGTTCCAATGAGTCCAAGCTCTTCACCTACAGTAGCCAGAATAAAGTCGTTTTGTGGTTCAGGAATATAAAGTTTGTTTTGCGTGCTCATACCTAGTCCTACCCCAAAGATGCCACCTGTGCCAAGTGCGTAGAGCGACTGGATAACCTGCCACGACTCATCATTTTTGTATTTAAATGGGTCAAGAAAAGCCGTAAGTCGATTCAGTCGATATGGGGCATCATAGACGAGCAGCATGCCGATCAGAGCGCCACCCCCTGCGAACAAAGCCGCATAAAGCCAGTTGAGGCCCGCTATAAACAGCATGATCACCATAACGCCAGCGATGATGACAGCCGTACTCATATTGGGTTGTTTCATGATCAGTAACACGACAAGACCAATGATGCCTATATAGATTCCCAAGTACTTGAGCTTGCTGACATATAGGTGGTTTTTCTCAAGACTGTAAGCAAAGAACATGATCATGCCGATCTTTGCCACTTCTGCGGGTTGAAACCCTTGGCTACCAATATAAATCCAACGCTGAGCATTGTTGATCACTCTGCCGCCAATCAATACGTACACGAGAAGTGCGATACTTACAACAAACAACGGCACGGCAATCTTTTTATAGATATTGTAATTGACAGCAGAGGCAGCAAGCATCGCAATGATTCCAAGTACAATCCATTTGAGATCGGTTGTAAAAAAATGCGTTTTATCTTGCATCTTGTCGATGGCATAATAGTAACTCGAACTGAACACCATGAGTAGACCGAAGGACAATAGCCCTAGTGTGACCACCAATAGCGGGTAATCCATCTTATTTTGTTTCATATTTGCCTCACTTATCTATAGTAATTGATACGATATAAATCACTGATTCATGTTGCGAACACACGCTTTAAAGTGCTCACCACGCTGTTCAAAATTATCATACATATCCCAGCTAGCACAGGCAGGTGATAATAGGATAGCATCGCCTTCTAACGAACGTTCAAAAGCGACGCGAACCGCTTCCTCCATCGATTCTACGAAGATGATGGCTTCAAATCCTTTTTCGCGAGCGACATCAGCGATTTTTTGCTTTGTGGCACCGAGTAAAACCAAAGATTTTATTTTATCACCAAATACATCAAACATTGGTCCAAAATCACTATCCTTGTCATAACCACCCGCTATGAGATGCGTTGGAACGGCCATCGCTTCAATCGCACATATCGTCGAATCCGGGTTAGTGCCTTTTGAATCGTTATAAAACTTACGCCCCTCGACAGTTGCGGTATATTCGATGCGATGTTCAACGCCTTTAAAGCTTTTGAGTCCTTTCGCGATAGTGGTCACATCCAGACCCGCCAATCTACAAATGAGCGCTGCTGCTAGTGCATTTTCTTCGTTGTGTCTGCCAAAGATTAACAGGTCACTCACTAGGCAAACGGGTTCCATATTGCCGCAACAATTCAAAATAATTTGACCATTCTCGATATAGGCACTTTGACCAATCTGCGTTTTTCGGCTAAAGAAATGTACGCGACTTTTTGTTAGGTTCGCAAGTTCACGGGTTGGCATATCGTCGTAGTTAAGCACGAGCGCATCCGTTTCATCTTGATTTTCAAAAATGCGCGCTTTCGCTGCAATATAATTCGCCATCGTTTTATGGCGATTGAGATGATCTGGTGTCAAGTTCAAAACAGCGGCAACCTTAGCATGGAATTGCTCAATCGTCTCAAGCTGAAAGCTGCTGATTTCAGTGACCATAAACGTCTCTTCTGTTGCTTCTAGTGCTTTTGAAACAGCGGGTAGTCCGATGTTTCCTACGACATTATAAGGGCGTCCCGAAGCTTCAAATATCTCACCAGTGAGCGCCGTCGTTGTGGTTTTACCGTTTGTTCCAGTAATTCCGATAAATTTGCCTTTGCAAAGCAGATATGCCAGCTCTATTTCGCCGATGATCTGAATGCCAGCGGTTTTCATTTGAATAACAAATGGCAAATCGAGCGGTACCCCTGGACTCATCACTGCGATATCATACTGCTCCAATGCTTGTGGATGTTCTCCAACGATGATTTCTTGTACGTATGGTTTGATTACTTCGATGATGTCTGATAGTTGATCTGCCTTTTTTATATCTGTGACGGTTACTTTTGCCCCGATTTGAGAGAGCACTTTAATGGCTGATATACCTGATTTTGCTAGTCCAACCACGATGACCCTTTTATTTTCGAACGTCATATAGCCCCCTGAATTTTATGAGATTTTAATATATTAAATAACTGATAGAACACATGAGTATGGTGACGATTGAGAAGCGCGTGACGATCTTGACTTCATTCCAACCGAGCATTTCAAAGTGATGATGAATCGGCGCCATTTTAAAGAAACGCTTTTTCGTTTTCTTATAATAGAGTACCTGAATCATGACAGAAAGCGTTTCTACAAAATAGATCAGGCCAAATAATGGTATGAATAATGGCATTTTCAGTAGGATTGCCATTGCGCCTACATAACCACCAAGTGCCAATGAGCCTGTATCCCCCATAAAGACTTTTGCAGGATGCCAATTGAATTTCAAATATGCGATAAGGCCACCAGCCATAGCTGACGCCATCATAATGACGATGTCGTTTTTTTGAACAAATCCCATGATGACAAAGAAAATTGAGACGATCGCTGTGATCGTTGCCGCGAGACCATCGAGACCATCCGTCAAATTGACGGCATTGTCTATCGCTAAATACATGATGATGACTAATGGGACATATAACCAACCGATGTCTATAGTACCTTCGATAAAAGGAATGTAGATATCTGTTCCCCATAGCATTGCCCAAACAGTAAAAACAACGCCTAAGACGAGTTGTAATCCAAATTTTTGCTTAGCTTTTAATCCCTCATTGTGTTTTTTTACGACTTTTAAATAATCATCTAAAAAGCCAACCGCACCAAATGATAAAAGTGCCAGTGCGACGTAGCCAACCTTCGCGAGTTCAAAAGTCAACGTCAAGGCGATGGGGATAAGAAAAGCGACGATAAATATCAATCCGCCCATTGTAGGTGTTCCAGTTTTGTATAGATGTGATTGTGGTCCTTCCTCTCGAATCGCCTGTCCAAATTTCAATTGTCTAAGCCGTGGGATGACAATCGGGCCTAATACAAGTCCCGCCAAGCCACTTAGGCAAAAAAACATAATGCTGTTCAACCATGGGTTACTAAACAAATTCATCAATTTCTCCTTGTTGCTATTTATAATTTTTCTTTAATTTCTGTAATTGTTAATCTTCGACAGATATGATGACGATGGAATTCGAATCGACTATTGTGCCCGCTACTGGATATTGATTCGTAACTGGTAGCGTTTGATCTTCAACGCCTATCGGCGTTGTGGAATAAGCGAGCTTTAGTGCATCAAGTGCTGCAGTTGCAGATTCAAGCGACATGCCGATCAGATTTGGTATTTCGATATCTTTCACAACTTCTACGTCCGGGACGATGTTTTTGTAGCGCAAAATATCTTGGAGTATATTTTTGACTATTGGCGCTGCAACGAGACTCCCTAAGAACAAATCTTTCGGTTCGTCCACTACGACGAGAACCACGTATTGTGGATCATCTATTGGAACGATCCCAACAAAGGATAGAACGACAACTTCATCTTGATAACCATTCTCTGTTAACTTTTGAGTTGTTCCAGATTTTCCGCCAACGCGAATGCCTTCGATATAAGCGTTCTTGCCACCACCTTTTTGTACGGCACTTTCAAGTAGAAATCTCAACTCTGCTGATGTCTCTTCAGAGATAATGCGTTTGACAACGACTGGTTCTATTGTCTCGATTAAATTGCCTTCAGTG
>CAYLNI010000169.1:3107-6442 GCA_964384705.1 uncultured Fusibacter sp. | reverse complement strand
GAATAGGTATTGAAGGCTCAAGATTAAAGCACGAAGTTGAGGGAAAAGATAAAAAAACGATCGAAGTGTCAATGAACGATCACAAAGAAGCACTTGCTCAAGTGCTCGATGCTATCGTGCATCCAGTACACGGCGCTATCGCGTCTCTTCAAGAAATCAATGCAGTCGGTCACCGCGTCGTGCATGCCGGTGAAAAATACAGTGCTTCTGTTATCGTAGATGACTCTGTTATGAGTGCCCTTGAAGAATGTATTGAACTCGCACCACTTCACAATCCACCAAACATCATCGGTATCATAGCGATTGAGGAATTACTCCCAGGCGTTCAAAATGTTGGCGTATTCGACACTGCCTTCCACCAAACAATGCCTAAAGCGGCATACGTTTATGCATTACCTTATGAATATTACGAAAGAGATCACGTAAGAAGATACGGTTTCCACGGAACAAGCCACAGATATGTTTCACAAAGAACGGCTGAACTTCTTGGCAAACCACTTTCAGAAACTAAAATCATCACTTGCCACCTTGGCAATGGTGCGTCACTTGCAGCGATCGACGGTGGATTATCAGTTGATACATCTATGGGATTCACACCACTTGAAGGTCTCGTAATGGGTACGCGTTGTGGCGACATCGATCCACAAATCGTCACTTATATCATGGGTAAAGAAAAGCTTACTTTAGAACAAATGAATGACATCATGAACAAAAAATCAGGTGTTCTTGGTATTTCTGGCGTAAGCTCAGACTTTAGAGACATCGAAGATGCTGCTGCAGCTGGCAACGAACGCGCTGTATTGGCACTTGACATCTACCATAGTAACGTGAGAAAATACATTGCTGCTTACGCAGCAGTATTGGGTCGTGTAGATGCGATCGTATTTACTGCCGGTCTTGGTGAAAATGGTATCGAGAGTAGAGAAGCAATCTGTGAGAACTTAGGTTTCATGGGTGCACATATCGATCCTGTGAAAAACAAAGTAAGAGGCAAAGAAGCTTTCATCAGTACAGATGAGTCAGCGGTCAAAATCATGGTTGTTCCAACAAATGAAGAGCTTATGATTGCGAGAGATACTTTAGAATTAGTTAAGTAATTTCCTCAAGTAATTATACTTGACAAACCTCTTCACAGTACTTATAATATTAATGTTGCATTGAAGAGGTGATTATATGATCCTTGAATTATTAAAGGTTATAAACGGACTTCAGATTCAATCAGAATTTGAATACGATTTTGCATTGGAAAAGTCTTTTTTAGAGTCAATTGAGTGTGTGAGCGCAACGGATATCAGTGTTTCTGGCAATGTCAAAAAAATTGGTAAACGCTATGAATTAACCCTCTCTTATTCGGGAGATTTGGTTTTCGAATGCCACAGATGCTTAAAGGAAGTTAACATCAACCTCGAAAATACATTGGAACGCGTTTTGGTGACGACCTTAGAGACGGAAGTAAACGAAGAGTGGATTCTTCTCGAAGGCAGTGTTCTTAATTTGACACCTGTATTGGAGGAAGATATAACATTGAATTTGCCACTACAAATACTTTGTAATGAAGATTGTGCAGGACTTTGTCCTCATTGTGGAAAAGATCTTAACAATGGTATGTGTGCGTGTGATGAAACGAAGATTGACCCAAGACTTGAGGCACTTAAGAATTTATTCACTTAGTTTAAGGAGGTGTTAAGATATGGCAGTACCTATGCGTAAAATAGGTAAAGCTAGAAGAGATAAGAGAAGAGCGTCTAATATCAAGATGACTGCTCCTAATATTATCGAATGTCCAAAATGTAAAGCGGCGAATGTATCACACAGAGAATGTGCTGAGTGTGGCTATTACCACAGCAGAGACGCAGTAAAAAAAGAAGCTTAGACGTTAAGCAAAAGGCAATAGTCATATGACTATTGCCTTTTTTATGGTTTTGGCAACATTAAACTAAACATTAAAAAGACATAGTGTTATAATAATAAAGACATAATAAAATTGGCAATTATACAGTATTGGAAATAGAGAATAGACTTAAAAAGAGAGGTGCTTTATGAAAATAGGCTTCGACGGCATGGGGGGCGACCACGGCCCAAAAGAAACGGTGAAAGGTGCAATTGACGCATTGGCGATTGTTAAAAGTGACATTGTCATTTACGGCGATCGTGAGAGCGTTCAAAAGGAACTTGATAAATATAAATACGACACATCAAGAATAACAGTAGTTGCTACGACTCAAGTCATCGAGAACGATGACAAACCTGTAAAGGCGATTAAATCGAAAGATGATGCGTCTATGGTAGTTGGCTTAAAGGCGCTTCGAAAAGGTGAAATTGATGCGTTTGTATCAGCTGGAAATACAGGGGCACTACTTGCAGGAGGCCTTTTAAAAGTTGGTAGAATCAAAGGCATTAGCCGTCCAGCTATCTGTACGATATACCCGACAATGCATGGCGCTTCCGTGTTGGTTGATGCGGGTGCAAATGCCGAATGTAAATCTAGAAATCTTGTTGAATTTGCTTACTTTGGCAGTATGTATGCCGACAAAGTATTAGGCATCAAGAATCCAAAAGTCGGTCTTGTCAATATTGGCGCGGAAGATACAAAAGGCACGCCGCTTTACATTGAAACCCATCAATTGCTCAAGGAAACCGACCTGAATTTTGTCGGTAATGTAGAAGCGAGAGATGTGCCTGGTGGCGTTGTTGACGTCATTGTCGCAGATGGTTTTACGGGCAACATCATCCTCAAATTGACTGAAGGCGTTGCGCTCCAGTTGATGGGTGGCCTTAAAAAGCAGATTATGAAAAACACAATCGGAAAAATTGGTGGCATGCTTCTTAAGAAGAATCTTTCCGACTTCAAGAAGACCATCGACTATACAGAGTACGGTGGTGCACCGTTACTTGGTATCAACGGTTTAGTTGTTAAAGCACATGGCTCTTCAAATGCGAAGGCTTTTATGAATGCCATCAAATACGCTCAAATCGGTATAGATTCCAACCTGCTTCAAGAAATCAGAAACAAAGTGTCCACTTTTGTCCAGACAGAAGAGCCATCGACTGAGGATGCTGAAAATTAGAATGAAGTATGGGGGGGCATATGAAGCTGACAAAACTTGAAAAGAGCTGGGCATTTTACGATTGGGCAAATTCAGCCTATACGATGACGGTTACAACGACGGTATTCCCGCTTTATTTCAAGGCTGCCGTTTCAGATTTAGGCGTCACTGCGAGTCTATCAACCGCTTATTGGGGGTTTGCAAATTCCATTGCGACTTTTTTAATCGCATTTTTAGCGCCTATTCTTGGAACGCTTGCCGATTATTTTGGCTTTAAAAAACGCTTCT
>CAYLNI010000169.1:0-3088 GCA_964384705.1 uncultured Fusibacter sp. | reverse complement strand
GATCTTTCTTGCGATGGGCATATCTGCTAACTTTTTACTTGGCTTTGTCCCAGAAACACAGTGGTTCATGCTCTTGTTTGTCTATATCCTAACCGCGATTGGTTTTTCGGGTAGCAATATCTTTTATGATGCATTCCTCGTGGATGTCACAGAGGATGACCGCATGGACCGCGTGTCAACATTTGGATATGCGCTTGGCTACATTGGTAGTACGATTCCATTTATCATCTGTATGGCGATCATATTGTTGTCACAGCAGGGGGTACTGCCATTTGATGGCTACACGACGCCAAAGATCGCTTTTGTCCTGACCGCTATTTGGTGGCTGGCATTCAGTATTCCGATGGTGAAAGACGTGAAGCAAGTTCATGGCATACCAAGAGAACCGAATCCGGTTGCAAACAGTTTTAAGCGCATGGCTAAAACATTTAAAAATATCAAAGTGCACAAGCCTGCCTTTATATTTTTGATTGCTTACTTTTTTTACATCGATGGTGTCGACACGATCATCAAAATGGCGACGTCTTATGGTTCAGACCTCGGTGTTGATTCAAACACGCTGCTGATCATCTTGCTTGTCACTCAGTTTGTGGCTTTTCCTTCTGCACTCGTATTTGGTCGTCTTGCCGACAGGTTTAAGGGAAAGACGATGCTTTATGTGGCGATTGCCATTTACACAGGCATTTGTATTTACGCCTTTTTTATGAAAACGACGTTTGATTTCTGGGTACTGGCAATATTGGTAGGTCTTGTACAGGGCGGGATTCAAGCAATCAGCCGATCGTATTTCGCCAAACTTGTGCCAAAGGAAAATGCAAATGAGTTTTTTGGTTTCTTCAATATATTTGGAAAATTTGCCGCAATTATGGGTCCTGCCATTGTAGGATACGTGACATTGTTGACCGGCAGAAGCAATTATGGCGTCATGAGCATCGTCGTGCTTTTTATCATTGGCGGCCTTGTACTCACTAAGGTACAGCCCGTACCAAACAAATAGATCTGTCACATAGATATGAAGTCCTAGTTCGCTCAAGATCTAGGGCTTTTTTATTGGAATTATGCAATTTCCTGATTAAAACATTGTCTTTTTCTTTCTAAAATTATAAAATGAATAGTGTGCCCATAAGAGGTCGTTCAAATATATTATGACGTCGTGTTTCTTCAGTAAGTAATAGTATATTTTAGTGCCCTTTTATATACTTATGGAAAGAGAATACAATTTATTTGTATGATCTGATTCCTCGATAGAAAGGATGCTGGTTATGTCGATGAGATTTGTCGAACTTGAAAAATTGATGGACTACAAATTTAAAAACTTGAACTTAATTACACGTGCGATGACGCACAGTTCCTATTCCAACGAAAATAAGAAAGAAAAGCTAAAAAATAATGAACGCCTTGAGTTCTTAGGCGATTCTGTTTTAAGTATTATCATCAGTGAATATCTCTTCAGTCAATATTTAACACTCGAAGAGGGTCAACTCACTAAAATTAGAGCAAAAATTGTCTGTGAATCGTCACTCGCAGAGGCATCAAGGACACTTAAGCTCGGTGAATTCATGCTATTCGGAAGAGGCGAAGAGTTGACAGGCGGCAGAGAACGCACTTCGATTCTCTCAGATGCTTTCGAAGCTTTGATTGCTGCCATTTTTCTCGACGGCGGTATGGAAAGTGCTAGGCGGTTTGTGTTGGATCAGCTTAAACCCATTATCATGGATGCTGTACAAGGCAAATTGTTCGTAGATTATAAAACGAGATTACAAGAAGTGATCCAAGTACAGAAGGGCAATCGCATCAAGTACGAACTTGTTAAAGAAGAAGGTCCTGACCATTCGAAGATTTTTTTCACGCATGTCAAATTGAATGATGAGATAATCGGCGTGGGTTCGGGACATAGTAAAAAAGAGTCTGAGCAGGAAGCTGCCAAAGAAGGATTGAAAAGGTTAACTAACGATGAAAGCTAGCATTGGCATTATTCCAGTCTTTGTATCACATATGGGTTGTCCAAATGATTGTACGTTCTGCAATCAAAGAAAAATAAACGGCGTCGAAGATGCCATTTTACCAGAAGCACTACCCGCATTTGTAGCCACGTATCTAGAATCCATGAAGCGAGATCAAATCGAGCTCGCTTTTTTCGGTGGCAGTTTTACGGGAATAGAGCTTAGTAGACAAAATGCCTATCTTCAGCAGGCGGCAGATTTGAAAAGTCGTGGTCTGATTCACAAGATCAGACTATCCACCAGACCTGATTATATCGATGTTGAAACCATAGAAAGACTGAAAACCTATTCAGTCGATCTTGTTGAACTAGGTTGTCAGTCGTTTGACGAGACTGTGCTTGCAAAAGTGAAGCGTGGACATGACGTCAAAGCGATACATAATGCCGTGTCGCTTCTAAAGACGGCAGGTTTGAGTTTTGGAATCCAATTGATGCTGGGTTTACCGGATGATGATTTTGAAAAGTTTAAAAATTCAGTAGAAGTGACAGCGTCATTGAAGCCTGAATGTGTGCGTTTGTATCCAGCACTAGTGATTCGTGATACGGAACTGGAGACCGCGTTTCATGATGGGCGCTTTGTACCTATGTCTTTGGACAAAGCGGTGTCGTGGACAGCTTATGCACTTAAAGTGTTTAACGCGTGTGATATTAAAGTCATTAGAATGGGCCTTCAAAGAACGGATTTAATCGATTTTGATTCGGCGGTTGTCGCAGGTCCGTTTCATCCTGCATTTGGCGAACTTGTCATGTCTCAATTGTTTTATGAAGCGATGGCACACATTTTCGAGATGGATCGGGGACACAGGGCGATTCAAAATGCTGCACGGGATAGTCAAGAGTCAGATGATAACCATACACCTGTCCAAGTGATAGTCACGGTGAATCCGAAGCAGTTATCGGCAGCGATAGGCAACAAAAAGACAAACTATACGAAACTACTCACGAAGTATGGTAGTACTTATTCTGGAACGCATCATTTTGGTGGATTAAAAATGATTTTCAAGGGTGAAGATCACGTTCAAATGGATACTGTAACCCTAACCATAAACGAACAAAGCTACACAAAACACATTATGAAATAATTTG
>CAYLNI010000168.1:6315-6528 GCA_964384705.1 uncultured Fusibacter sp. | reverse complement strand
ATCAACATCACCAGTGCAGCAAAAAGTGCCAACAGAAATTGCCCTGAGCCTACAACTAAACCGAGACAAGCGACAGACCATAGACCTGCTGCAGTAGTCAGACCTTTAACACTGGCGCCTTCTTTTATAATCGTACCTGCACCAAGAAAGCCCATACCGCTAATGACTTGTGCACCTAAACGCATTGGATCCGCATTGAAATAATCCTTAGCC
>CAYLNI010000168.1:5182-6257 GCA_964384705.1 uncultured Fusibacter sp. | reverse complement strand
CTAAGACCTGCGGGTCTACTGGCAGATTCTCTTTCTAGTCCGATCAAGCCGCCCACCAGGACGGCGATTAAAATTTTTATGATGCTTTCAAGTTGAAGATCCACGTGTTCGCCCTCCTATTTGAATTCATAGCTATCTTGTGTTAAGGTGTCAAATGCTATACTATGAATTATACCCTTTTTTATTGAAAATATATATGTTAATGTAATCAATTTAGGAAATTATGCAATGCGTGGGGGAATTATGGACTTAATAGCAATAGCAGTGTTTTTTGTCGTGATAAATCTTGCGTCATGTATCGCTATGATGTTTGACAAATCGTATGCCATTAAAAATAAATGGCGCTTATCTGAGAATTTTCTTCTTAGCTTTTCCCTATTTGGTGGTGGAATCGGGCTGATGTTGGGCATGATATTCTTTAAACATAAGCTATCTAAGATGAAATTTAAAGTGGTACCAACACTTGGAATCTGTATGTATGCAGCGGCCGTATTATATTTTATTTGGATTGGAAAAATCGTTTGGCTCTAAGTGAGGATCACGCATATTGAATTGTGTCAAAAATGTCAAAAGATTAATAAATGTTAAAATCTTTTGTAAAAAGAGTTGTTTACACTTATCCTCTATCATGTAAAATAGATATGACTAACCGATTTTAAGGATTCAAATAATTTTATAAGGGGAGCGCTAAATGAAAAAAATACTGATAACTGGGGCTTGTGGACAAATTGGTACTGAACTCACAGAGACCTTGAGAAAAATTTATGGTGTAGAGAACGTAGTAGCGACAAACATCCGTCATTGTAAAAATGGACCCGTTGAAGATGAGGGTATATTTGAGCTCCTCGATGTAAAAGATTACGACAGATTAATGGAACTCGTCGTAAAATATGAAATCGATACAATTATGAACTTGGCGGCATTGCTTTCTGCTGTTGGTGAAGCTAATCCACAACTTTTATGGGATGTTAATATGAACGGTTTATACAATTGCCTTGAAGTTGGAAGACTTACTGGTGCAATGGTATTTACGCCAAGCTCGATCGCAGCATTTGGCCCAACGACGCCAGCTGAC
>CAYLNI010000168.1:0-5158 GCA_964384705.1 uncultured Fusibacter sp. | reverse complement strand
CACAAGATACGATTCAAAGACCAACGACGATCTATGGCGTTTCAAAAGTTGCTGGTGAATTGTTATGCGATTATTACTTCAAAAAATATGGCGTGGATACAAGAGGCGTACGTTTTCCAGGTTTAATTTCTTATAAAGCATTACCAGGTGGTGGCACGACAGACTACGCAGTACACATTTACTACGAAGCGCTTAAAAACAAAAAATTCACTTGCAACCTTGCAGCAGACACTTATATGGACATGATGTACATGCCTGATGCAATAGATGCTATGATTCAAATGTGCGAAGCTGATCCAGCTAAACTCATCCATAGAAATGCATTCAATATCACAGCGATGAGTTTTTGTCCTGAAGATATTAAAAAGGAAATTCAAAAACACATTCCAGAATTTGAAATGGATTACAGCGTAGATCTTATCAAACAAGACATCGCAAATTCATGGCCAAATTCTTTAGATGACACTTGCGCACGTAAAGAGTGGAACTGGAATCCAAAGTATGATCTTGCAAAAATGACAGAAGATATGTTAACGCAGTTACGCATCAAACTCGAGTTATAATGATTTCTCATATGGTCGAAAAATAGACGATTCGACTTTATACTGGAACTGAATTTTTATAAATTGGAGGTTGCCATGCATCAAATTATTCAATGTGTCCCGAACTTTAGCGAGGGCAGAGATTTAGCAAAAATCGAGCAAATTATTGCACCATTTAGAGGCAAAGAAGGCGTTAAATTATTGGATTATAGCAACGATGAAGATCATAACCGCGTCGTCGTGACAGTCGTTGGTGAGAAAGAAGCATTGAAAACTGCCGTTATCGAAGCGGTTGGACTTGCTGCAAAACTCATCGACATGACGAAACATGAAGGCCAACATCCACGTATGGGTGCTACTGACGTTATTCCGTTTATCCCTATTAAAAATGCAACAATGGAAGAATGCATCGCGCTTTCTAAAGAAGTTGCTGAAGCAGTTTATACGAAGCATGGGGTACCAAGCTTCTTATATGAAAAATCGGCTTCATCGTCAGATCGTGAGAATTTGGCGAACATCAGAAAAGGTCAATTCGAAGGCATGAGTGAAAAAGTCAAAAGCCCAGAGTGGAAGCCTGATTTCGGGACTGAAATTCATCCGACTGCAGGCATTACAGCTATCGGTGCTAGAATGCCGCTTGTCGCATTCAATGTGAATTTAAATACAAACGATTTGGAACTTGCTAATAAAATTGCTAAAAACGTGAGACATTTAAGCGGTGGTTTGAGATATTGCAAAGCTTTAGGTATAGCACTCGAAGAAAGAGGCATCGTACAAATTTCCATGAATATGACAGACTTTACGAAAACACCATTATACAGAGCGTTCGAACTCGTTAGAATCGAAGCGCAAAGATATGGCGTATCTATCGTAGGTAGTGAAATAGTGGGCCTTGTACCTATGGATGCTTTAATTGGAACAGCTGAGTACTATTTAGGCATAGAGAATTTTTCTTATGATCAAGTTTTAGAAAAAAGAATAATGGAGTAGATAATGAAAAAAAGAAGCTTAGTCATTTATAACGCAACTGAAGTCGTAACATGCAGTGGTTTTAAAGGAAAGGCAGGCGCACAAATGCAAGACTTAAAAGTCGTGCAAAACGCATCTGTCATTGTCGAAGATGGCATTATCACAAAAATCACCTCGGATCCATTAAATCTAGAAGAGTATGCCTCAAAAGGATTTAGTATCATCGATGCAACGAACAAGTGCGTTTTACCTGGCTTTGTCGATTCTCATACGCATTTCGTCTTCGGAGGCTATCGTGAAGAAGAATATAACTGGCGCTTAAATGGTGTCGCCTATATGGATATCATGGCTAAGGGTGGCGGAATCATCAACTCTGTAAAAGGCACTATGTCAACTTCAAAGGAAGACTTGATTAAAGTGGGCATCAAGCGCTTAAATTCCATGACGGGCTTTGGTGTGACAACAGTGGAAGGTAAGAGCGGATATGGTTTAGACCTCGACACTGAAATCAAGCAACTAGAAGTTATGAAAGAACTCAACAAGTTACATTCACTGGATATAATCACGACTTTTCTTGGTCCACACGCACGTCCTGCTGCATACAAAGAAGATCCAGATGCTTTCATCGATTTCATGATCGAAAAAGTACTTCCGATTGTGGATGAGAGGGGTCTCGCTGAGTTTGCGGACATCTTCTGTGAAGCGAATATCTTTTCAATCGAGCAGTCGCGTCGTTTCTTAAGTGCCGCAAGAAAACTAGGATTTAAAATCAAGATTCATGCAGATGAAATCGTTCAATTAGGTGGCGCGGAGCTTGCAGCTGAACTTGGTGCTATTTCTGCCGATCATTTGTTGCAAGCATCAGATGCTGGCATCGCGGCTATGAAAGAAGCAGGAGTCGTTGCAACTTTGTTGCCATGTACAGCATTTTCACTTAAAGAGCATTACGCACGCGCACGATATATGATAGACAATGGCCTTGTCGTCGCACTTTCAACTGATTTCAATCCAGGAAGTTGCTTCACTGAATCCATCCCTCTATTGATCGCGCTCGCGACCAATCAAATGGGCATGACCATAGAAGAAACAATCACAGCGTTGACGATCAACGGTGCTGCGGCGCTTGATAGAGCAGATCAGATCGGAAGTATCGACATTGGTAAGAAAGCTGATTTGGTCATTCATGAGTTTCCGTCTTATAAGTTTTTGCCGTATCATATCGCTGTGAGTACGGTTGAAAAAGTAATCAAAAACGGCGTCTTGATTCTCGATAAGGAGAACAATCTGCCTTTATAATCAGTTAAGCAAATGCATCAACCATAATTTTGGGAGGTCGGTATGTTAAAAGATTTAGGATTACAAGCATTTATCAATCAACTTGAATCAAGTGAACCTGTTCCAGGTGGTGGTAGTGTTGCTGCGTTGTCTTCAGCGCTTGCATCTGCTCTTTCGGGCATGGTTGCAAACTTGACAGTTGGTAAAAAGAACTACGAAGAAGTGTCTGATCAAATGACTGCTGTTGCAGCTAAAATGGCAGATCATAAGCAAACTTTTGTCGATTTGATCGATAAGGATGCCAATTCATTTGATAGCGTTATGAAAGCCTACAAGCTGCCAAAAGAAACAGATGAAGAAAAGGCGAATCGTAGCCAATCGATTCAAGATGGCATGAAATATGCCGCTTCTGTACCGCTTGAAGTGGCAGAAAAGACAGCTGTTTTGTTTGATGATATTGCATTTCTTGTTAAATCGGGTAATGCAAACGCACAAACAGATGCCCTAGTAGCTGCTATGATGGCTAGAACGGCTATTTTATCAGCTTTATACAATGTTAAGATCAACCTTGGCTCAATCAAGGATGAAGCATACGTCGATACTATGAAAATACGTGTTAAAGCACTAGAAAAAATGGCGATTCAACGAGAAGCTGAAATTCTTAAAATGTCTGACCTATAAACTGCCTTTTGGCAGTTTTTTTTATTTCAATTTGTAAAACATTTTGAAGTAACGTATAATAGTGTTATTAAAATATAGGAGATGATTCTATGTATAAAATAGTTGGAGATAGCAGTACAGAGGTTGATGCGTCTTTCTTGGCACAATATCCAACCGAACTCGTCCCATTCAAACTATATCTCGACGGCAAAGAGTTCATAGACGATTCACATCTTGATGTCGATCAATTTGTAGAAGAGATGAAAGCATCTGTGGAAACACCTAAAACCGCTTGCCCATCCCCGAATGATTTTCTTGAACACTTCGAAGGGGAAGAAGATGAAATCTACATAGTGACGATTTCTTCAAAGTTAAGTGGTACTTACAACAGTGCGATACTCGCGAAAAACATTTACGATTCAGAAAATCCTGGAAAGAAAGTCATTCATGTTTTTGACTCATTAGGTGCTGCTGCTGGGCAAACGCTAGTTGCACGTAAAATTCACGACTTTAAGAGTCAAGGTTTTTCAAGTGAAGAACTCATAAAGAATGTAACCACTTACATCAGTGAAACGACGGTTCTTTTTATTTCTGAATCATTGGATAATTTAATCAAGAACGGTAGAATTTCAAAATGGAAGGGATTGATTGCCTCGACACTCAACATTTTACCGATTATGGGTGCTGATGGTCATGGCGAAATAAAGCTTTTTGAAAAGGTTCGAAATACCAACAAAGCGTATCAAAGGTTGGTCGAACTCATGCAAGAAGGTTTGACGAAAAACGGTCGAGAAATCGTCGTGATCACGCATGTCGGAAATTATGAACGCGCTAATCAAATTGAAGAAGGTGTTCGTAAAGTTTCTACAGTCAAAGAAGTCATCAATCTCAAATGTGCGGGTTTGTCATCATTATATGCCGATAAAAAAGGCGTCATTGTAGCATTTTAAGCGAGCTGCACCTATGTGGTGCAGCTTTCTTATTTTAAGACAAGCTCTGGAAGGAATTGTTAAATATTTGTCCATTTACAACATAATTTGAATATATGAAATTAATTTAAAAAATTAAGGGAAAACTTCCCGGGACAAATATTGTTATTCAGCGTGTAAAATGATATGATAAACATGATTTAAAAAATAATTTTGAGGTGATTTGAATGCATAAGAAATTGTTTATTCCAGGTCCTGTAGATGTTAGAGAAGATGTTCTTTTAAAGATGGCAACTCCTCAGATCAGCCATAGAGGAAAAGAGGCGTCTGCATTACAAAGAAGTATTTCAGAAAAGCTTAAAAAAGTGATGTACACTGAAAACGAAATCTTGTTATCGACTTCATCAGGTAGTGGTCTTATGGAAGGTGCTATCAGATCTTGTACGCGCAAGAGAGCAGCTGTTTTTTCAGTAGGCGCATTTGGTGACAGATGGTACAAAATGGCGCAAGCGAATAACGTGCCTGCGGATATTTTCAAATCTGAACTCGGAAAGCCTACAACACCAGAAATGGTTGAAGAAGCTTTAGCTACTGGAAAATATGATTTAATAACAATCACTCACAACGAAACATCAACGGCGATCATGAACCCTGTTGAAGAAATTGCAGCAGTTGTTAAAAAATACCCTGATGTCATATTCTGTATGGATACAGTAAGCTCAATGGGTGGAACTAAAATTGAAGTAGACAAGTTAGGCGTGGATATTTGTATCACATCAACTC
>CAYLNI010000167.1:2842-6596 GCA_964384705.1 uncultured Fusibacter sp. | reverse complement strand
AGACGTCGACATGTTAACTAGCGAGCATTTGTTTTTTTACCGAAACATCTCTTCAAACTATAATGACAAACCGCATCTTGCATTGACCTTAATCATATTATGGGCATTTCACGTGGATGATTTCAAACCATTGATTGCCGTATTTGAACAACACCCTATTTTAAATACGCATTCAAAATCTAGTCACTCAATTACACAAAGTGCCTATCAGCCCATCGTCGAAATGCTTCAAAACCATGAGCTATCTGTCAACGATGTTTACGATTTTCTTGAAATTGCCGTCACTTATGGCATATGTAGTGAAATGGGTGCTATCGCCATCAAGACGTACGTCGATACGCACACGCATAATAACCCTCTCATCTCATCTGAATTAGCTGACATGTATTACTATGGATTACATTTTCAGAAGGAGCAGCTCGAAAAAGCCTTAAAGCTATATACAGAAAATGCGAATATGAACCTGGGGTCTTCTCTTTGGACATTGGGTGTTTTATGTGATAATGAAACAACGAACATCGACAACAAACCGATTCAAATGGCGCTACACTATTACGATCGTGCAATTATGAGAAAACACGCCAATTCCTATAACAATATTGGAAAATGGTGGCTTAGAGCGTTACATATATACCTCGACAAAGTCATCGGACTTCCAAACATTCGCAATATCTATGCGAACCAAGGCCGTCAAGCTGTAACAGATATCTACAATATCATGATTGCAAAAACGGAGTTTGTCGCATTTTTAGAGTCATTTGGTCTTCATCAAACAATTGAATTTGAATCACTGTCCATAAAAAACAAGGAACACCTGCTCGATCTGATCGATGAAGCAGAAAATTATATCGTTGACCAAATTATCATGCAGGCATACCATCAACAGAAATACTTTTATGCACTTAGTACTTGCTTAACCCTCTTTGAAAATCAATTATCTAGACGGACACAGCTCGCAGCGGCTTTTGATCTCAAGCGCGACTTGGAAAAAGAAGCGATCATCAAAAAAAGAGTGGTGTATTATGTCACAGAATACGCAAAATTTCAAGTGTCAGAATCTCAATTCAAATACGCACAGTATCTTGAAGACAATCACGCCGATGAACAAACGATCTATGAGTATCTTTATAAAGCTGTTTATGAGACGCCTGGCAATAAGCTCAATTATGAAGCGTTGCTCAGTTTCCTTTCCTATCATAAAAATCCACGCGTGATCTACAAGAAGAACAACATCTATTTTGAGAAAAGTGTTTTAGAATCCATATCAAACTACAAACTCAACTATCAGTCGAAATCGCGCCATATGTATCGTGCTGTCAACTTGATCTTATTATACTTTACGCCTGTTCATCTGAATCTCGAGAATTATGAGATGATCTTATATCTATTAAAAGCTGAGTCTGATGCGCACCCAGATGTTATAGGTGATTATCGTACGCTCTATGATACCTTTAAATCAAAATTCAAATCTTGTATCGCATAAAAAAATACTGTCAGTTGCATCGATTCTTGCAACACGACAGTATTTTTTTAGCAACTACTAATAGCAATAGGATTCAGAAAAATCGTCCTCTTCTTTTACCAAGGACTGATTGACAATATTCTTTAGAAGAACGATGTTTTGATCAACGGCACTACGTTTATCCACTTTATCGATTAAACGTCGTGCTTTTTCAAAGTCGTCATCTTCAAGACAAATCAGAGTCTCCTTAATGAGTTGTTCTAAGGATTCTACATGTTCAGTTGGTCCTGTGTAGCACTTCGTTTGGTAGTTGACTGCTTTATTTAAGATAAGTAGTTTATACGTTGCGTACACAAAAAACAAACCATACTCCATTTTAAATAAGCTGACAATAGAAATGCCCTTATTTATAGACAAAATACCACATATGAGATAAAGAATTGAAAAAACCGAAGAAAGAATGATTAGAACAATTCTTTTTACTTTGTTTCTTTCAGAAAACCATTCAACTTTATTACTTAGATGCTTGACGATAAATACCAGAGTTATTAGTGAAAAAATATGGCCGATCATATGAACCTCCTGTTAAAACCTATAATTTCTAAAGTTATGTATGATCTGCTAGAATCTTAGAAATTTATCTAATCTCATTCTATAAGATGACCGTTCTTAGAATCAATTCCATTTTTTCTTAGAGCATTTCACATTAAACTGTCAAATTTTAGGTTTTTAGGTGATTTTTTTTAATTATTTGTACTTTTTTTTGTACGTTTTATTATGAAAATGATTTTTTTGTCAATTTAATCTCCGTTTCTCTAAGATGAACAGGCGTTTTTCATTGTTTACTTAGACAAATGAGGAAATTGCATAATTCCAAATTGTATGATTCTCATTTATCAAAACGGCTTGATTGTGCCATTGTCAAATTCGATAAACGGAATTTTGCAACTTAAAAGGTAATTATGCAATTTCCATAAATAAAAAACCCGTATCATGGATTCATATTTCAGAATCTAGAAACGGGCGATTTTTAATGTCAGTATCTACTTTATTAAGCAATACTGAATTAAGCAATACTGATATTAAGACTTTCGTCATATGATGTATTATCCATATTTCTTGCTTTTGTGGCTATGATATCCTGCTTACTCTCCAGCTTCATATCGGCCTTTTTTTCATATAGCTCTTTTACTTTGCCTTCAATAAAGCTCTTTACATCATTTTTAGCGATGCCCAGTGCGACAGCAAACTCACCATGAAGCATATCTTCAGCTTTTTTCATGTAGAATTTGTCCACTTGACCCAATTTCTTTCCAATTTTTAAACCACGCTGTTCTTTGGCATAAACCGCTTTGATGATCTGTATCAAATCCTTGCACTGATAGGATTCGAGCAATGTTTTATAGTGCTCTTTGAGCAGGTTTAGATTGCGATTGTCGTAGATTTCATCACTGATTTCAGGAATCTTGCCGATCAGCTTCATCGCATCGTCGTGAGACATCGTATGGCGCATAAATGCTTGCGTATTGACTGGAATATATATCATACCTGCTTCGAAAACTGGTTTAAGTGTATAATATGATTTTGATGGATCAATACCGCCTATAGCTGGCACGCCAATATCCGTCACTTCACAAACGCCACTATTTCCGTAGATAATAATTTCTCCTTTGTTGAACATTTTAATGCCTCCTTAATCACGATTCGCAGTTCTCACAATAAAAAAGAGCGCTGTCCCTTAACTGGACTTACGCTCTCAAGCAACACGTTATACTCTATTTTACCACTTTTTTGACCATAAATGTAATCTAAATTTAATTTATTTTTTGTTTAGAATCGATTTTCATGCAAAAAGTGGCTTGAATCCGCTCTGGACCTGCTATACGATTTTTTCCTGTACGTGCTTTACAATGCAAATCTCCGCGCTTATAATAGTCTTACTTATGCAATTTTCTCAGTTGGGAGACTTACTCATGAAATATTACCTCGCACCTCTAGAAGGTGTCACAAATTATATATATAGAAATGCTTATCACAAGTATTTCAGCCCAATGGACAAGTATTTTACGCCGTTTATCTCGACGAATCAAAACAACAGCTTTAGTTCGCGTGAACTAAAGGAGATTCTTCCCGCAAATAATGCAGGGTTGTACACAGTGCCTCAAATACTCAGCAACGATGCCGATGCGTTTGTTAAAGCGGCACATTCCATTCGTGAGTATGGTTATAACGAAATCAACCTCAACCTCGGTTGCCCATCCAATACTGTCGTCGCGAAAAATAAAGGTTCTG
>CAYLNI010000167.1:0-2811 GCA_964384705.1 uncultured Fusibacter sp. | reverse complement strand
ACTGAGCAGCTAGATCGCTTCTTAGACACAATCTATTCACAAACACAAATGAAAATTTCCATCAAGACGCGTTTGGGCAAATATGATCCAGACGAATTCTATACACTCTCAAAAATCTTCAACAGATACCCACTTGAAGAGTTGATCATCCACCCGCGTATTCAGAAGGACATGTACAAAAACAAACCCAGGTTGGACGTATTCAGTCAAACACTGGGTACATTCGATTATTCGGTTTGTTACAATGGTGACGTGTTCACAGCCACTGATTATCAAGCCATTCATGCGCAGTTTCCATCCATTGAACATGTCATGCTCGGAAGGGGCATTATCGGTAATCCCGCTCTCGTTGGACAGATCAAGACAGGTTTAATGGCTGATAAAGCGACTTTCAGGAACTTTCATGACACGCTCTACTTTGAGTATCAAAAGGTCATGTTTGGTGAGAAAAATGTTCTCTTTAAAATGAAGGAGCTCTGGTTTTATATGATACACATGTTTTCCGATGGTAAAAAGGTCGCCAAGAAAATCAAGAAATGTGAGAGACTCAGCGATTATGATCTGATTATCAACGACTTGTTTGAAGCGCATGAGTTGCTCAGCGACTCACTTGGATACCGTATCGTCGCAGATGGTTTATAGTTAATCAAATATAGTACGCATTAACAATCTCACCGTAAAAAAGAACGTGAAAATCACTTTGAGGGTAGTTCATCTCGCGAATTTCTTCCGTTATGTTGCCTGGTTCCATGGCTTGTTTGTAAACAACTTTGCATTCTATATGCAAATCACATTCACCAATAATAGGCGTTTCAACGGACTTCGCATCGACTAAAGTGAGGCCACATGCCTTGATCTTGTCTAGGTTCTTTCCAGATTTCGTGCCACAAAGAGCCAAAGCGTCTTTTAGATTCTTAGTAACAGGTACACTAACCGTAAACGTCTCCGCATGATTAATCAAGGAGTATGTGTGTCTTGAATACCTTACTGGTACCATGAGTATCGGTTTATTCCAGATATAACCTACAGAACCCCACCCGATTGTCATAGTGTTGACGTTTTTTTCATTTTTGACCGTTAAAAAGGCCCCTTTTGCGAGTTGATGCAACAAATCTTTTGATAGCTCCTCAATTTTGATCGATTTCATGGCAATCCCCTTTCTATTCATCCATTGTTAACTAAAGTTTCAATTGTTTCATCACACCTTGATCCGTGAGTCGACTTAAGAGTTCAAATAAGTCTTTACTGGGAAGACGGTCTGGTTGTTTAAACCAATAACTCATGATACCAATCATAGACGACAGCGTATATTCGATTATATAGTCCAGTTCTACCAGATTTACACCTGGTTTGTCAACAAACACATTGATCAGATTCGGTTTAATCGCATTTTTTAACTTACTTGCAAATGCAGGATCTCCGTTATCTCCGAGCAAAACACTGTAATACTGATTGTTTCTTTTATAAAGTTCTAAAAAGGACTCCAAAGGCATACCCAAACTTTCAGATGCTATTGTAACTGGTGGCAGCTCATCGAGTTTTGGTATCAATGAATTTTCAAGTTCTTCTAAAACAGCATAGACATCTGTGAAATACTCATAAAAAGTCCCTCTGTTATAGCCGGCTTTATTGGTGATATCCTTCACGGTTATTTTCTCGATTCTTTGTTCACAGTACAAAGACCAGAAGGCCTCTATTAAATTTTGCTTTGTTTGCGCAGTGATTTGCGGTTGCTTTTTCATTTTTATTTCTCCTAAAATCCGACAATCCGACAATTGGCTCTACATTGTCGGTTGATAACCCAACGGGTCTGCATTATATTAATTACTATACAACACGTTGTTGGACAAATCAAGATGGGTAATTATACAATTTCCATAATAATTGGAGGACAAAAAAATGATAACAATACTTTGTGCGGGTTCACGTGGTGATTTTCAACCCTATATTGCGCTCGCTCAACAACTTCAAAAACTCGGCAAAGACGTTCGAATCACAGGAAGTAAAAGTTTTGAAAGCTTCATTCGTGGCTATGGCATCGATTTTTATCCCGTAGATGCGGACATTGAATCCCTAGGTGTTGATCCAAAGTTATTGGAACAAGCTGGTTCTGCTGACAACCCCCTAAAGATGCTTTTAGCTTTCAATAAAATGAAGGCATTTGGCATATATATGGTCAATGACTTCTATGCTGCATGTGAAGGCAGCGAACTCATCATCTATCATCCTGGCTGTACGATCGGCTATTTTGCAGCGCAAAAATTTGGGATTCCTTCTGTCCTAGCTTCACCATTCCCCATGCACAAGACAAAAGAATACTTATCCGTCGTCCTTTATGGCAAAGCAAAATCAAATCGATTGACTAAGAAAATCAGCTATGAAATGATTCAGGGCATGCTGTGGATGGCCTCTAAAAGTTCTGTAAAAGGTTTCTGGAAAAAAAGATTTGGAACAACGCCAGAACATTTCGGCTCCCCTTTTGAACGCCATAAGGATCAAAAACACCCTGCTATCGCTTCCTGTAGCAATTTTGTTTTTAAAAGACCTAAAGATTGGAATGAACATATTCATCAACATGGCTATTGGTTTGTCGAAGAATCCAGCGATTATAAACCATCAGAAGAGCTTTCCAATTTTTTAAATTCTGGTGAAAAACCTGTGTATATCGGCTTCGGTAGTATGACGTCTCTAATGGGACACGACCATCTTGCCAATCTTGCTGTTGAAGCGATTGTAAAAAGCGGACAACGCGGCATCATCTGCGGCATGGGTAAACCTTCAAATTTACCTAAAAGCATATTCTCAATTAAT
>CAYLNI010000166.1:0-6641 GCA_964384705.1 uncultured Fusibacter sp. | reverse complement strand
CGATGACTCAATGATGAATGGTGATCTCGTTAGCTTTATGATCGATTGGCTTATTGGAACGCAAAAAAAGTCACTGCAAATGGCAGTGACTAGAGAATTTTTATTTGAGTTAAAAAAGGATGTGCTCAAAAGCATTCAAAAGTAAAGTTTTAATAGATCAATATTAATTGTTTTCCATTTCGCGAGATTTATCTGCAGCAGCCTGCATAGCACGAATGATACTCGATCTGAAACCATCGGCTTCTAAAACGGCGATAGCTTTTATCGTATTGCCACCTGGTGAGGTCACTTGATCTTTCAGCACGCCTGGATGAAGACCTGTCGTCAGTACCATCTGTGCAGCACCAAGCAAGCTTTGAGCCGCCATGATGTAGGCTTTGTCACGTGGCATGCCTTCAAGGACTGCAGCGTCCGCCATAGCTTCCATCATAATGAAGGCATAAGCTGGTGAAGAACCGTGTACGGCGATTGCAGCATGCATGAGCGATTCGTCGATCCAAGCATACCTGCCGATGGCCTCAAAGATATCCGATACTTGCTGTCGTGTCGGATCGGTTTCAGAAAGCTTTGTACAGATGGACGTCATGCCGAGGTTGACTGAAGCTGGTGTGTTGGGCATTGCTCTATAGACTTTTTGATCTTTCATAGCTGCCATCAATTTTTCGAGTTTGACACCAGACGCGATTGATATAACCAATTGATCTTTTTTGAAGTGTTGAGCAATCTCATCGATGACTTTGAAGACCATGTAAGGTTTGACTGCCAATACGATAATGTCGCAATTTTCTACGATGTCTTTGTTTGATGTCGTCGCTTTAATACCAAACACATTGTTTAACCTGAGTACAGACTTTTCGGTTGCTGCACTTGCCATTATATTTTGTGGTGCGTAAAGATCTTTTGCGATAAGGCCACTGATAATTGCGCTGGCCATGTTGCCTCCGCCTATGAATCCAATCGTCGTTGCCATGTTGCCTCCTTAGTTATGTTTTGTTTCCATATCTATTGTAACATAAAATTGATTTGAAAAAGTGGGCATTATGGGATAATATAGATAAGAATCAGCAAATATCAGGCGTCTATCAGGAACTATCAGTACAATTGCAGATCGCCTGGATATAAATAAGGATGGGTAAATATGACTTTAAAACACATGTTGAAAATGACAACCACGGATGCCGTACTAGAGGAGCTTTTAGTGGCATATCCTGAATGTCTTGCAGATAAACACAACTACAAAAAAGTGCTCGACTACGTAATCAATACGCCAGAGGTACCATTCGACGATTTCATCATTCAGATTGAACTCATCGATACTGAAGGTGACGAATCGTTTGAAGAAGATATTGATGAGGCATCATATCTGAGTATTTCAGGCTATTCTGCGAAAGAAGACTTACACTTTGCACTCGGATTTACAAAGTGGGAAGAATGGGCAAACGCTAAAATCGTCATTCAGGAAGACCTGGAAATCAAACCAGATGAATTGATTGCCATCTGCCTCTACGAGATGACTTTCTATGGCTTTGATCAAGAAGAGATCGCAAGTGAACTTACGGAAATCGAAAAAGGCATCATGTTACATTAATCTCAAGTAATAAAAAAGCTCAGAAGGCAGTTACGCTTTCCGAGCTTTATTTATTGTTTGCTGAGTATCTTGTACTTACTCGCCGATTATTTGCTGTATCAATGCTTTCGTAGCCGCTTCATCATAGTAGAAATAACTGAGGCCATCCTTGCCAGTACCTGTACCTGCCGATGGAATCGTTTGTAGATTGACAGATTCCATGTCAGTGCCAATCATTGCCGTAGATAGCATCAACGCTTTTGACAGCGGCATGTCCGTTTCTACATATGAGAGTGCTCTAAAGGCGATATAAGGCAGTTTGATCTGCATCGCTGATTTTGCAGCACTTTTGATAAACTCTTGTTGTCTTTCCATACGTTTTATGTCGCCACCGCTCTTAGAGCCGTCGTTGTTCTTTCTAAAACGCAAGTAGGCCATGGCTTGATCGCCATCAATTGTTTGAAGACCCGGTTGGAAATCGATGTGTAATGGGGGGATAGAGTATGGATCGTCGTACTTCATTCTAAAAGGGACATCCACTTCAACGCCACCGATAAGGTCAACGATTTCTTTAACCGCCTCATAATTAACGGTTACATAGTAATCGATATCCACACCGAGAATATTTGAGATCGACCGTCTGACGCCTTCAGCGCCACCAATTTCCTTAAAGCCGTATACCGCGTTAAGTTTTGCTTGACCTGAACCGCTTCTACCTTCAGTTGGGTAATAAGTATCTCTTGGAATAGAGATTGCATCGACTTTATTGGTACTCGTGTCAATAGACATAAAGATCATCGTGTCGGTACGTGTGCCTTCAACACCCATAACGACGACATTGACGCGTTCTTTTGTAAAATAACCAACTGCAAAAAATGCGATAATACCTAATAATAATATAATTAATAAGAATTTAAAAGTGCCTTGAAGCTTCGATTTTTTAAGGGGTATATCATGTTCATCGTGTTCCATGTTTTCCTGTGTCATATTAACCTTCCATCATTTCTTTAATCTAATTTAAATTTACCATACTTTGTAATTATAAAACCTTCTATAGACAAGTCAAGGGCAATCATCGAATTGTAATCTAAATAGACCTTTTAAGACGAAAGTTTAACAAATTATTCACATAATTGACAGATTGTAAGGCCTAAGTTTGACTTTATATGTTATAATGTTTTTCTGAAAGAGAGGTTTTTTCATGCGGAAGAGAGATCAAGACAAACGACTTATTGACATGGTTTATGTCATCATGGGTTCCATTATATTGGCTATAGCCATCACGTCCATTTTAAAACCCAATGGTATTATCACAGGTGGCATTACCGGATTTTCTCTCGTTCTAGAAAAAATCTTCGGATTGAGCTATACCGTATTCTATTATATATTATCGCTCGCAGTTTTAATTGCAACTCGCTTCACTTTAGGTAAAAGAGAAGCGGGGAAGATTATCGTCTTTTCAATATTTTTCCCACTGGTCCTTATCTTGTTCAATGGCATGGAGTTCAACATCATGCAAAACGATTTGTTTCTCGCCTCGGTATACTATGGTATTATGGCTGGGGGCGGTACTGGCTTAATTTTAAAAGGTGGTTTTTCATCCGGTGGGACGGATACCATCGCAAAGATCATTAGCCGCAAACTCTTCCGATTTATGAGCTTATCGACGATAATAGCAGCGCTGGATATGAGCGTCATCCTTTTTGCAGCATTTGTCTTTGACACGCGCATTGCCCTTTACGCTTTATTAACGCAACTCGTAGCAATGAAAGCCGTTGAAGTTGTGCTATATGGATTTTCATCAAAGATGGTCAAACTTGAGATCATCAGCGAAAAAGAAGCAGAGATTGAAGCTTATATCCTAAACTTCATAAACAGAGGCATATCAAAGTACAATATAGTAGGTGGCTATACAAATCTACACAGAACTAAACTCATCACCATCTGTTCACAAAGAGAATCCATCTTGATTCGAGATAAGATTTCCGATGTGGATTCAAAGGCATTTATAACCGTTCTGCCTGTAAATACGGTGTGGGGAGAAGGCGTCGGCTTCGACAGCCTGACAGCAGAGGACAAAGTATAGTAATAAGGTGACATACTATATCAACAGAAACAGACAAGCTAAAATCAGAAAAGGTGACATTAACGTTTAGTTAATGTCACCTTTATTTATTCAATTATTTATTCAATTTATTGTTGCGATTAATGTGCATTCACTTTATCAAAATATTCTTTCAAAATATCAAAATTGTCCGGAAACAAGAATTCGATTTGCTTTTCCTCATTGCGTTCATTTGCGAACACGACGCGAACGTTATCTTGAATCACCTCTTTCGATTTAAAATGATAACCATCGTTTCTAAATTTTGCGATTTTTTCTTTTGCAGATGCCAACTCATGTTCACGTTCCTTTTTTTCAGCCAGGAAATTGTCACGTGATCCGCTTCTTATTGTCGCTCTGCTTTTGTCGTGCACGACATTGCGTTTTGCATTCGTACCTCTATAAGGCATTTACATCACACTCCTTCATTTATCAGCGTGTTATCTTCATACCCAATAAAAGGTCAAATACGCGACCTATTATTGTATACTTGATGTGCGTCCAATAGAGACGAGGTGCGCATATATAAGCCTGACACCGGTGTGCCAGTTTGTGTCTTCTGCATAAGTCATGTTGAGCCATTTGAACGCAGAGGCAGAAAATGGCGCTTTATTGAGTCTGTTTTTTATCGTGTTGATAGCGATTTGCGTGCTATCTCTTAGGGTTGTATTGTACGCCATCCAGCTATGATAGACATTATAGGGATTGTTCAGTATTTTAGCGCTGTAGGTTGAATTATCCTGAACAAAAGCTTGTTCCTGCCCGATGATAGCAAAGAGCAGGAGTGGATCAATGTCATTGAGATAAGCTTTGTGTATAATCTGGTTAAATTGTTCCGATGAGCCGATTAAGCCATTTCGGGTGTTTAAAATATAGTGCTTCACTGCATAATAATCAAAACTTTCAAACCTAAAGGCATCGGTTTTTCTCATCAATCCAAAATCAAAGCGCTTTTTTTCAAGTGATAAATTGACTTGCTCACCAGATTTATAGCCATCGACACGAGCGATAAGGTGAATGCCTCCAACGACTGATAGGCTGTAATAATCTTTTGAGCCGACTACGTTTGTTAAGGTTATATTTTGAACAGGAGTTGGCTGATAAGAACGCTTTAAAAAGAAGTAAGTAGGTGTCGCCAATATGAGGATTAAAAGTACAAATGCAAAGATGCCGACAGAATAACGCATCTTCTTTTTCTCGTACTTGTCCGAATTATCGAAGTAAAAGGGGTGGTTGATATCTTGGACGCCATCGTCGGTATCGTTTTGAGAGTCATAATGTACGTGCTTGTCAGTGTTTATAGGGTGAGCAGCTGTTTCTAATTGCATGCGTTTTAACGCGACATAATCTTCCACTGTCCACCTAGGTACGGATAATTGTGCGGATTCAGACAGCCAGCTCTCAGCAAGATCTGTTTTTATGGCATCATCAAGATCCAGGTCTAAGATGGCATCAAATATGTGGAGTCTTGTGATCGAGTATCGGTGCATTGCAAAAGTTTGGGATAAGATAGTCAGCTTAAGCGTTTCTTTATGGGCATCATCGATGCCCTCAAGATGTTTGTTGAGGTGATTATGTATGGCCATGGACAGAATCTCGGCGCGTTCAGTAGACGTCATATGTCCATAACGTCTTGCAATGGTGTCCTTTATATGGGTCAAATCGCTTAAAGACAATATAATATACGACTTTAAGGTGTTCAATAATTGCGTCATAATCACTTACCTCGAAATAATGTTGAAACTCAACTCTATAGTATCATAATCAAGTTGATAGCGTGTACAGAAATAGTTCACCGCAAACGAAACAAATATCGTCTGAAATTTTTTTGTTTTTTTTTATAAAAGGGGTTTACAAAATAAAAAAGAAGTGGTATATTAAGTACATGAAATTGATATTCATTATCAATTAAAACTCCTTATACTCGTAACACCTTAACTCCTTATTACCCTTAAAAGTAGTAGGTACCCCAAAACGTAAACTTTATTGAATACCTCTAGAAAATGGATGCATCGCCAGCGTCCATTTTTTCTTTTTTGAAAGAGTAATTTGAATTATGCAATTTCCCCAACTATGTTATAATAGAAAAAGAATTTTCAACCCATATGCTTCGCATCGGTGATGCGTTACATTAGCATTGATACAATAAAAGGATTAACAATGGACAGAAAAAATCAAAAAGTGTACTTGGACTATGCCGCGACCACGCCGGTCAAACCGGAAGTCGTGGCTGCGATGATGCCTTACTTTAGGCCTACCGAAGATGCATCCGAACTGATTAGAAACGCCAGCAGAACTTTTGAAAAGTTGATTGGCGCTGAACCAGGAACGGTGCGATTCAATAGCGGGGGAAGTTATGGCAACAATGAAATCATCAAGAGCTTCGCACATTCGAAACAAAAAAAAGGCAAGCACCTCATCACAAGTCAAATTGAACATCCCTCCGTATATAAAGTTTTTGAACAACTTGCTACAGAAGGATTCAATGTCACCTATATAAAGGTTGATGCTCAAGGGATCATAGATTTAGAACAGCTAAAAACCGCATTTCGAGAGGATACAATACTCGTCAGCATCATGCTCATGAACAACGAGCTCGGCTGCAGACAACCCGTTGAAGCCATCGGCGCCATTTGCCGCGAAAAGGAAGTTCTGTTTCACATTGATGCCGTTCAGGCACTTGGAAATGAGCGTATCGATGTTCATGCGATAGGATGTGATGCCATGAGCTTTTCAGCACATAAAGTTTATGCACCAAAAGGTTGTGGTGCAATTTATGTAAAAGACGGTGTACCGATCGATCAGCTGATCTCTCAGTGTGTAATAAAAGATGAAAGCTATGACAGCAATACGCCCTATATCGTTGGTTTCATAAAAGGACTTGACCTTGCTTATGCTACTTTAGACACGCGAAATGCACACAAACGCAAGTTGCGAGACAAACTGATTAGTGGGCTTGAAGAACTGGAC
>CAYLNI010000165.1:4986-6800 GCA_964384705.1 uncultured Fusibacter sp. | reverse complement strand
ATTCATATATTCGATCATTGTTTACATCCCACTTTCAATTTTATCATTGATATACCTACAAAGAACCCCGTATTAATACGGGGTGTCACTCTTTAAAACACTATAAAACCATTCATTGACCACTTTATCGCCGAGCAGCTTTAAAGTGACCTCTTTATTGAAGCGGTAATGAAAACCACATTTCTCAACCACGCGTTTTGACTTTAAATTAAAATCAAAATGTCCACACCATATCAAATCCAGACCCATCTGTTCAAATCCATATTTAATTAAACGTGTAACCGCTTCAGGCACATAGCCTTTGCCCCAATACAAAGGGTTCAGTACATATCCGATTTCTCTTTGTTTTAGATCCTTCAAGTTATCATCTGGCATTCTGTGATGCAATCCAATTCCACCAATAACCTTGTTTTCAGCCTTAAGCACAATTGCATATGTGTCATCGGCTTCGATAAACATCTTTATGATCGCTTTGCTCTCTTCATGATTCTTATGAGCTGGCCAACCTGCGCTCGGTCCAACCAATTCACTAGAAGCATACTCATATAAATCCAAATAATCACTCTCAAGCCAGTTTCTTAAAATCAATCTATCCGTTTCCAATGTTTCCATGTTTTCACCTCTTATATTTTTTTCATGACATCAAGCAATCTTTTATTGATAAATAATTTATCTTTTCCCCTTACTTCAACGACAAGAATCCCCGTCTCTACGAGTTCATTTAGATAATTTGATGCCGTCTTGCGTGTCACATTCAAACCATTTTCCACGGTACTTATTCTTGTATAAAATTCCATAAAAAGAATTTCTATTAACTCTTTAGAATAGATTTTAGGATGTTTCATTTTGATTTCGTCACTGGTATTTTCAATCAACGCATTTATTTTCTTCAGAATACTCAATGAATTTTCTGAAGTTTCTTGAATGCCCTTTAAAATGTAAAGTATCCATTCTTCCCAGTTACCATTGTTATGAACATCATTTAGCAATTGATAATACTCACTTTTAGATGAGAGTATATATTTGCTGAGATACAAAATTGGCGCATCCAACAGACCCTTCATTACCAAGAACAGTTCATTTACGATTCTTCCAGTTCGCCCATTGCCATCATAAAACGGGTGGATACTTTCAAACTGGTAATGGATTATGGCCAACTTAATTAATGAATCTATTTCATCCTCTTCATTGATGTACTTCTCTAAATTGCTTAGTAGATTTCTTATTTCACGTTCAGTTTCTGGTGGTGAATAAACGATTTCACCCGTTTTGTCATTTATAAGTTTCGTGCCGCCTTGTTTCCTTATGCCTGCACGATTTCCTTCAATGACTGCTTGCACCTCTACAATCATATTTGTTGTTAGAAGGCCATTCTCTTGTATAAGGTCAATGCCTCTCCAGAGGGCTTCTTTATAATTCAATACTTCTTTAGAGGATCCATTGATATCTTTTGACTGCGACAATGCCGAGAACAACTCATCATGTGTCGTAATAATATTCTCAATCTCTGAGCTTTCTTTCGCTTCATTAAGCGTGATCGCATTTATGAGTATATTTTTATTGGGCACAATTTCAGAATACCCTTTGAGCTCAGCTAGTTTTCGATTTGCTTTCGCTGTTGCCCTCATGATATCTTTTGTCTCTATGTCTATTACTTTACCTTTAACTTGAGGCGGCAAAAATGACAAATGATTACTCATAACATCCTCCACATGGGTAATTTTTAAATTTATTTACTCATATTATAAATATATGCGTAATTACTACCCATGTCAATGAAATGTGCGTAAATTTTCGTTTTTTTTACCCACAAA
>CAYLNI010000165.1:264-4924 GCA_964384705.1 uncultured Fusibacter sp. | reverse complement strand
AGATCCACTCGAAATTACGCGTGAAATAAAAAGCATCCTTAAAGAAAAAAACATTTTGAAGCATTGTTGATTCTCTTCTCATACCAACGCGCTCAAGCAACTTCCACGAAGGCGTGTTCTTAGGATCACACTTCGCAATAATTCTTCTTGCGTTTAAACTTACAAAAGCATAGTCAAGCAGTGCAGATAAGCTTTCTGAAGCGTAGCCATTTCCCCAGTATTTATCGTTAAAAACATAGCCAACTTCCCAAGTTTCGAAGTCACTTTTAGAAAAATAAAGATTGCCGATCACTTTTCCACTTTTCAAACAGACTGCAAAAAATCGTTCATCATTTGAACGCCATTTTGCCTCCGCTTGTGCTTCATCTTTTGTAAACGGCTTATGTGGCTCAAATTTCAATACATTTGGATTAGAAAAGTACTCGTAGAGATCTTCACCATCATTTTCTGAAAATCTTCTTACTGTTAAACGTTCTGTGTTTAGTGTCATCATGTTTATCCCTCACAAAATCAGTATTTATTCGATTAATTAAATCTCATCCTATATACACTTGCTTGTTCGTATCAAGACCTTTTACTATTAGTGTATCGCAATCGGCTGCTTTCAATCGGTGTTGGACCAATCTTTGATACGCCTCTGATTTATACCAGCGCTTTAGTTCTTTTTCAGTTGGAAATTGTATAATAATAATTCTACTGTATGACCAATTTCCCTCAAGTACTTCTGGGTTTTCATCTACAGCTAAATATTTGCCGTTGAATTTTGAGAATACCTCATCAACGCCCTCTAAGTATTTTTGATATTCATCATTATCATTGATTTGAATTTGAGCTACAAAATAACAACTCATGATCCTGCCCTCCTTTATATCACCTAGTTGCTGCGTTTTGATTGGCGCATTATTAAACTAGCTACTGGACCAACTCAGCCGGTATAAAGCGTACATCATACAGCACCTTCGACTTGTTTCGATTGATCAGTTTTTCATCGACCTTATCTCCGGTCATTTTGTCGATGGTGATTTTATAGACTTCATTGTGTCTAAAATAGGTATCTTCAACCTGTGAAAAATACGCATTGCGTTCTTCGACATGATAAGCCTGTCCGATTGGTGCGTCACAGCGAAGTTCACCGCAAAGATGCTCATCGGTTGTATAAATTATGAGCTGAAACGTATGTGCTGTGCTGTTGATGAACTGATAATCCATATAATTATACATGATTGATGTCCCTGTTCCGAAAGGTACAGTACGTCCAAAATCCGGAAACAAGTCAAATTGGTTGTGATGGTGGTGTTCAAGTACAGTTAGAGGGCTATGTAAAATTAACCAATGAATCATGTTGGTCATCTGGCACATCCCACCTCCAATTCCAACGCTGACGTCACTATTCTTAATCGATAAGCCTTCCAAATAACCTTTTGACGCCGTGCAGTTTCCAACAAGCTTCCAGAAGGAGAATACCTGATTGGGCTTTATAATTATCCCGTTGATCTTGGGCGCTGCAATGCTTAGATTCACAGCTTTATTATCTTGTAGCTTCATATCAACATTGCCAAGCTTACGCCTTATGAGCGATTTGCTTTCATAATGAATATTAGCCAATTTTTCATCTGAACGCTCTACTGCATAGCTTTCGCGATTCGCAATCCATTTCATTTTTCTTCTGAGGATGTTCATAGTGACTGAAATCTTGTATGTAAGAGGACTAATCTCACAGAATAGTCGTTTTGCCATGGGCCACCTTTCTCTCTTTTATCAACACTAACCGTTGATTTTAAACAATTGCCTATACACATTGCAGCTCGCTGACAACACCTCGTGAGTGCCTTCAGACACCACACGGCCACGTTCTAAAACAAGCACATGATCCGCTGAGGTAATGGTTGAGAGCCGATGCGCAATAGAAATGATTGTTTTGTTATGCTTCAGCTCAGCTAAAGTACTTATGATGCTTTTTTCGTTCTCGTGATCCAGTGCAGACGTTGCTTCATCAAATATGAGAATATCGGCATTCATAAGCAGCATTCTCGCTATTGCCAGTCTTTGCTTTTGGCCACCGGATAACTTGATGCCTTTTTCACCGATAACTGTATCGTAAGTTTCTGGCAAATCAACGATAAATTCATGGATATTCGCTTGTTTGCACACTGTAATCAACTGATTGATGGTCGCTGATTTATTGGCCATCTTTAGATTGTCGGCGATACTCAAGTTGAAAAAATACGGTTCCTGCATGACCACTGCAATCCTTTTGCAAATAGCTTCGCGACTCATATCGGACACACTATGTTCGCCCAATTTAACTTGACCTTTTGTGGGTTTTAACGTCCCCATCAATAACTTGATGAGTGTACTCTTACCCGATCCACTGCGCCCTACGATGGCAATGTGTGCATTTTCATGGATATTGATTGTCACATCAACTAGTGCGTCTTCATTGTCCGAATAAGCATAACTAACAGTTTGCATGTCCAGATGACCGTGTAAAATGGATGACTTGATCGTCTCACTATGCGTCGTATCGAGGATTTCCATGACTCTTCTCAAAGAGGCATCATCGATTTTTAAGGACATGATTGATTGAATAATCTGTTCAATATTGCTATAAAACTTGGCGTAGTAATTCATGAACATGAGCAACAGCCCCAATTCCAATTGGCCATTGATCACTAAGATGCCACCTACAAAATACAGATTCATCGTCGTAATAAACGTATCTTTAATCGCAATAAAGCTACGGTTAATAAACCAGAAGACTTGCTTCTTGATAAATAGAGGCGTCAACACGTCCCAGTGTTTTTTTACCATTTCACTCTCATGGTGTTCTAAACCGTGCGATTTGATCATGCGCCAATTTTGAAATGCATTGTGAACGTCCGTCTCATATAGGCCATGTTGCATACGGAACGCATCGGCAATCCGACCTGGCTTTTTACTCATGAACGATGCAAACAAGAATGAAAGTGGCACGGCAACTAAGCCAATCAATGTCAAAATCCAATTGATATAAAACATAAATGCCGTCAAAACAAGCGCACTTATGGCTGCATAAACGGATTCTATACAATGTGTTGTGAAAAAAGTCTGTATTACCTCAACATCTGAATCTAACCTTTGGTTTAAATCCCCTACCATATAATCTTTATACGTTTCGTGGTCCATAGTTGAAAGCTTTCGTGCCATTTGTTTTCTGATTTTTAGCTTGAGCGGCATGAAAAATTGATTTTGGATGCGCATTTGTAATACGATACCAAGCGATTCCATGGCATAAAGTATCGTGTAACTCGCCAGCACAAACCAAATCAGCTCAAATCTTTTGGCTTCAAGGACATCTCTAATAAACACCAAATAGCAAAGTGGCGTCAGTAGTACGATGGCTAAAAAGTACCCCTTTAACGCTATAAGCTTCAGGAGCGACGTCTTTTTTTCGTGACAAAGTGTCATTAAACGTCTAAATAAGGTCAGGCGATTAAGATATGCTTGCATAGGTACCACCATTCTGTTCAATTTCATGCTGGCTTTCGAACAATACTTTATAGGTTTCACAATGGTTCAGTAAGGTCTCATGATGATCAAACCCGACAATTTTTCCATTTGAAACGACTGCGATTCGGTCTGCACCAATAATCGTCGATAATCGATGCGCAATAATCAACGTTGTACGCCCCTCACTCAGGCTTTTCCAAGATGCTTTGATGGCACGTTCACTTTCTCTATCAAGCGACGACGTCGCCTCGTCAAATACGAGGATTTTAGGATCTACTAAAAATATTCGCGCTATCGCAATGCGCTGCTTTTGACCGCCAGACACACCTTCACCTTGGATGCCCATTAACGTGTCAAGGCCATTTGGTAAAGTGCTTAACCATTCACTTAAGTGTGCTTTTTCAAGCGCCTGGGTCACCAGTGAATCATCTATCCCTATTTGATTCAGTGTGATGTTGTCCCTAAGTGTTGCATTTAGGAGTACCGTATCCTGCTGAACCACACCAATTTGCCTGCGCAGACTGTAAAGTGGATACGCACTCAGTGGTACATCGTCGATTAAAATCTGACCCGATTGCGGTTCGTAAAATCTCTGTAGAAGCGTAGATAGTGTTGTTTTGCCCGCACCACTTTGTCCGACCAAAGCCACCGTCTCGCCAGCTTTGACTTTTAAACTTAAACCTTCTAGAACAGGGGCATTTGCTTCGTAGCAAAAATGAACATTTTCAAATGTGATATTTCCTTTTTCTATGATACGTGGTGCTTGATCATAGTCATAATTTTCTTGTTCCTTTTCAAGCAGCTCGATGACGCGATCCATGGACAACAAATTACCTGGAATGGTGGTGATTTTCTGAGTTAGGACATTAAACGCGCTCACGCAAGTCTGGAAGTAGCCAAGACAAGCAATAACCCCGCCGATGGTCAGTTGATTTTGCGACACCAAATAGGCGGCAACAAGAAACAACACCAATTGTCCCAATAGCCCGATGCCTGCTGCTGATCGTTCAGCAGTAACTTCGACGCGGTCCATTTTGATCTTGAGCCTCGTTAAATGAATCTGTTTCGATGTAAAACTGGCGACCATCTGCCTTGTAGCACCTAATCGACCTAATTCGTCCATCCCTTTCAACATTTCGTAAAGCCAAGAGGCCATCAGCCCTTCATCTTC
>CAYLNI010000165.1:0-208 GCA_964384705.1 uncultured Fusibacter sp. | reverse complement strand
AAATACGGAAAGTGGTGTCATGAGCAGTGCGACAGCAGCCATTGGAACACTCATGTACGCGATATACAACAATGCAAGGATCAAGTTGAGTATGCCGCCAATCAGATAAAAGACGTTCCAATGAATAAAATTCATGAATTCACCCACATCTTTTTGCATACGAGAGACCAAGTCACCTGAGTGCATATTGGATAAGGCGTGCGCTTTT
>CAYLNI010000164.1:0-6821 GCA_964384705.1 uncultured Fusibacter sp. | reverse complement strand
TTTGTAACACTAGGGAACCATTTCCCCTTCCAAATCGTCTCCGTTATATAGACGCCAGGTTTTATGGTACTAATATTCTCCTTGATGCGCAGATTTGCCGTTGGAAAACCTAACGTATGACCGACACCTTTGCCTCGCACTACGAGTCCTTTGATAAAATGCTTTCTGCCAAGGTAAAAATTGGCCTCTTCTATACGGCCATCCTGTAAAAGCTCTCTAATAAGTGTTGATGACACGCGCATTTCATTTTTCATGATCGGTTCAACAATTTCGTAGGTATATCCGTATTTATCCGCTAACGCCATCAAGATATTGACATCGCCACTGGCCTTCCTACCAAACCGGTAGTCGTGACCAACTGTCAAATGCTTCATATTGAGAATCCCAATAAGCACCTCTTTGACGAAATCCTCTGGTTCATAGATGATTTGCGTTTCATCAAATTTGATAAGTGCAAGATAATCAACGTCAATGCGCGCAAAAATCTGAACTTTTTCATCTATGTCCATAATTTTAGACGGAACATTGTCTGGTGCAAGGATTTCTTTGGGATGATTTGAAAAGGTATACACAAACGATTTCAAGCCTCTATCTTGCGCAGCGCGTTTCATGATATTCAGCACTTCAGCATGACCTATATGAAGACCATCAAATGTGCCAAGTGCAACTGATGTCGGTTCAATATTTGCATCTATTTCTTCTAGTTCAAAAAAAATTTTCATCGATTCACCCTATTTCATCCTCAGAATCATCTCTAAGCACTTTTCTCATAAACAGGCCGTCACTGGTCTGTTCGCCTATCCCCCAAAATGTTTTATCTATATATATTTTGTAGATAGAATTACTTAGTGTTTCTTTTAAAAATCTTGAAAAGTCAATTGGCACACCATTTTTAACGAGTGTGTTCAATTTATCTGAGCCTTTGATCGTCACTGAAGGCAAAAAACTAAGTGCAGTTTCAATTGAAATCATATGATCCTGTACATTTTCTAGCGTAATCTCGTCCAATGTGACCGCTTGAGACAAATCAAATGGTTCCGTCATCGTTCTATTAAGAGCTGTCATATGGGCATAGCAGCCAAGTTTAAGGCCAATATCATGACAAAGTGTTCTAATATAGGTGCCTTTAGAACAGGTGACGTCAAATGTAACCGTACGATGTCTGACAACGATATTCTCGATGCTATAAATCGTACGTCTTCTCGTTTCTCTATCAACGACGATTCCTTGACGCGCCAAATCAACGAGCTTCTCACCACCAACTTTTAGAGCACTATACATCGGTGGCATTTGATCTATATCACCAACAAAAGACAAAATGGTTTCTTTGATCGTTGCTTCTGAGCATTCAAAATCATCGCTTTGTGAAATGACTGTTCCCCACTGATCCTGTGTATCTGTAGCTGATCCAAGAAGCATTTCACATGCATAGGCTTTTTTTCGGTCCATGAGAAAATCGACGATTTTTGTAGCTCTCCCAACACAAATTGGTAAAACACCTGTTGCCATTGGATCGAGTGTTCCTGTATGACCGATCTTCTTTGTCTGTAGTTTGCGCCGCATAATTGCGACGACATCATGAGATGTAAAATCTTGTGGCTTATTTATAACCACGACGCCATTTAATTCCAAAGTTATATCGCCTCTTTTATTATAGCGCAGCTCCAATAGCATCAACGACAAGTGTTTCGATCACATCTATGGGTTGATCCATTTTAAAGCCCGCCGCTTTTTTGTGTCCGCCACCTTTAAATTTCAATGCGATTTCACTAACGTCGAAATCGTATTTTGAGCGCATGGATACTTTGTGAGCAATCCCACCCAAATGTCTGATAAAGACAACGACTTCGACCCCTTTGATATCACGAACAAATTCAACGATGCCATCCGTATCGTATTCATGTAAACTTAAATTTTCAATCAATTCCTTGGATAACTTGATAACAGCACATTTCCCATCAGTATACAACTTGAGCGTTTCAAAGACCTTGTTAAGTAGAAGTAATTTTTCATAGGATTTGTTTTGAAAAATTTCGACGTTCAAACGGTTAAAATCAAATCCAGTCTCCTGCAATTTGCGACAAATGCTAAAAGTTACCGGTCTTGTATTTGAGTATCTAAAACTTCCAGTATCCGTTACAATGGCAGCGTATAACGCTTCTGCACTATTTGCATCCAATGGACAATCAAGCGCTTCATAGATCATATATACGATCTCTCCTGTTGAAGAGGCATCCACATCGATAATGTTGAGTGCTGCATAGTATGAATTCGTCTTATGATGATCGATGTTGATGCTGTATCTTCCCGATTGAAACAAATCAATTCGGTCTTCAAACAACTTCGTCTCACCAGAATCGATAGCGATGCACGCGTCAAAAGAGACACCTTCAACTTGATCAGTTGTAAGACATCTGGCTTCATTCTCGAACAAAAACAATAAATTTGAAGGTATACCGTCATTTAAGACGATATACCCTTTTTTACCAAAATTTTTAACTAAATGGTACATGCCGATGCATGATCCAAGTGTATCACCATCGGGCATATTGTGTGGTAGAATCAAGATGTTTTTGACAGAATCATCTTGTAAGATGCGTTTCAAATCATCGACTTGGACCATAACTTATGCCTCGTCTTTATCTAATTCGTCTGATTCATCATCAGAGTCATCTTCAGATTCTTCATCAGCATCTTCGTCTTCATCTTCTTCATCTTCAAAATCATCGTCATCGTCATCTTCATCAAAATCAGCGTCATCATCTTCATCCACAGGCTTTTCATCGTGTTTGATATCGAGCGTGTTTAGGATTTCATTGATGTGCATGCCGTGTTCGATTGAATCATCCGCTTTAAAAATTGGTTCAGGTGTGAAATGTAATTTCAACTTTTTACCAATCTCTTTACGAATGAAGCCTTTCGCACTATTTAAACCTTCAATATGAACGTCTACATTGTGTTTAGGATCGAAAACGCTGATGTAGATCGTCACAAAACGAAGGTCGTTTGTGACTTCTACATGTGTGATGGATGATAATTTGGAGACTCTTGGATCTTTTATTTCAAACATCATAATGTGACTAACTATTTTTTTGATCTCTTCCGAGATTTTTTTACCTCTTGCAATGGACATATCGACACCACCTTTCCGTTAATGCGTTCAAATGGATTATCGTTTCACTTCTTCCATTACGAATGCTTCGATTTCATCAAGCTCTTTAAGGTCGTTGAATTTCTCTATACCAAGACCACATTCAAAACCTTGTGCAACTTCTTTGACGTCATCTTTGAAACGTTTAAGCGATGAAAGTTTGCCTTCAAATATGACGATACCTTCACGGATAACGCGTACTTGAGCTTTTCTTTCAACTTTACCGGAAGTGACATAGCCACCAGCGATAACGCCTGAAGGAATCTTGAATGTCGCACGAACTTGAATTCTACCAAGAACCACTTCTTTATAAAGCGGATCGAGCATACCTTTCATGGCAGTTTCAACGTCATTGATCGCGTTGTAGATGATTTGGTACGTTCTGATGTCAACGCCTTCTTGTTGAGCAATCGCCGTAACGTTTGCAGATGGTCTAACGTTGAAGCCGATGATGATGGCACTTGAAGCAGATGCAAGAATAACGTCTGATTCTGAGATGGCACCAACGTCGCCTCTGATGATATTCACGCGCACTTCTTCATTTGAAAGCTTGAGAAGTGATTGCTTGATTGCTTCAACAGAACCGACAACGTCACCTTTGATGATGATGTTAAGTTCTTTCATTGCGCCATCTTTAATACGCGAGAAGATATCTTCAAGAGTAACACCAGGGTTTTTATTGAGCATTTTTTCTCTAAAAGCAATTGCATGGCGATCTGCGATAACACGTGCCGTCTTTTCATCTGGCGTTACGTAGATTTTTTCACCAGCCTGTGGTATTTCGCTTAAACCGTCAATTTCAACTGTTGAAGAAGGTCCAATTTGCTTAACTTTCTTGCCTTTGTCGTTGTAAAGCGCTTTGACTTTACCATAAGCAATACCAGTAACTACAGGGTCGCCCACTGCCATTTGACCTTTTTCAAGGATGACTGTGATAACTGTACCACGACCTTTGACAACTTTTGCTTCTATAACAGTTCCGATACCTGGGCGGTTCGGATTGGCTTTGAGTTCTAACACTTCAGAGACGAGTAATACCATCTCGAGAAGTTTGTCAAGACCTTCGCCTGTTTTAGCTGAAACTGGCACTGCGATAACATCGCCGCCCCACTCTTCAATTAAAACGCCACGGTCAGACAATTCTTGTTTTACTCTATCTGGATTTGCATTTGGTTTATCAATTTTGTTGATGGCAACGATGATTGGAACGCCTGCAGCCTTAACGTGGTCGATGGCTTCAATCGTCTGTGGCATAACGCCGTCATCCGCTGCTACAACTAGAATCGCGATGTCTGTAACTTTTGCACCACGCGCTCTAAGTGACGTAAACGCCTCATGACCTGGTGTATCTAAGAACAGAATCTTCTCACCGTTATGGATGATCTCAGATGCACCAATATGTTGCGTGATACCACCGGCTTCGCCGCTTGCAACACCTGTATTTCTGATAGCATCTAGAAGTGACGTCTTTCCATGGTCAACGTGACCCATAACTGTAACAACTGGTGCTCTTTTCTTAAGATCTTTAGGCTCATCTGGATAGTCAAGCTCAAACATCTGGAATTGATCTTCTACGACAACATCTTCAACTTCAAGTTCGATATCGTAATCTAGAGCAACGAGTGCCGCACTTTCAAAATCGATGACTTTGTTAAGCGTTGCCATATTACCAATCGCCATTAGCTTAACGATAATCTCATTTGGTGACTTGTTGATAACTTCTGCGAACTCTTTTACTGTCATCTCAGAAGGCACAAATACTTTTTCCTTGAGAAGAATCTCATTGAGTTTTTCTGATTTTTCTTTCTCTGTCTTCTCTTTATACAAACCGCTCTTTTGCTTAACTTTTTTATCAAAGTTAAAGTTTCTTCTAGGCGTTACTTCACTTACAGTGATTTCTTCCTTTAAGAGCTTTTTAGCTTTTTTAGATTTTGCTTCTAATTTGTCCTTGTCAAATGTTGGGGCATCTTTCTTTTGTTGCTTCTTCTTCTTAGGTGTTTTTTCCTGTATTTCAGAAGCAAAAGTTGTCTTAGCATCTGTCTTTTTACCGCCTGGACCACTAGAATCTTTATCTTTGTTAAATCCACCACCGTAACCACCGCCTGATGGTCTGTTGTAGCCGCCACCTTGACCTGGAGGTCTGTTATAGCCGCCACCCTGTCCTGCAGGACGGTTGCCTCTGTAGCCACCTTCATTGCTATAAACTGGTTTGCCATCTGGACCAACCGGTCTTGGTGGTCTATTTGGATCATATGGTCTTTTTTCGTAAGGTGGTCTATTTGGATCATATGGTCTTTTTTCGTATGCTGGTTTGTTAGGATCATACGGCTTTTTCTCATATGGTGGTCTGTTTGGATCATATGGTCTTTTCTCGTATGCTGGTTTGTTTGGATCGTATTGTTTTTTCTCATATGGTGGTCTATTTGGATCATATGGTCTTTTTTCATACGCTGGTTTGTTTGGATCATACGGTTTTTTCTCGTATGGTGGTCTATTTGGATCATATGGTCTTTTTTCATAAGCTGGTTTGTTTGGATCATAAGGTTTTTTCTCATATGGCGGTCTAGTGCCATCACCTTGTGGTCTTGCAGGACGATTTGGATCATAAGGTCTACGCTCATTTGATCTGTAATCGATTGCTGGCTTATTTTCTGTAGGCGTTTGTGTTTGATCCGTAGATGCCGGTGTTGAAGTCGCAGGTGTTGCTGGTGCTGGTGTCGCATCTGCTGGCTTCTGGTATCCCGAATTATAAGGCTTTCTTTCAGTTGATTGGCGACTATCGGTTGAAGCCGGTCTATCCGCTGATGGGCGCCCGTCAAAAGTTGCAGGTCTATTGCTATTATATGGTTTATTTCTGTTGTCATAGCCTCTGTTTTGAGCACGGCGGCTTTCTTCCTCACGGATCTCTTTCGTGCGATCGTAGATGATTTTATGGTGTTTCTCGCCAGCAGGCTTTGCTTCGCCAGCAGGTTTCACCTCACCAGTAGTAGCACCTGCAGTAGCCGGTTTGCTTTCAGGAGCTGGTTTGCTTTCAGGTGCAGGTTTGCTTTCAGCTGTAGGCGCAGGAGCAGCGGGTTTGCTTTCCGGTGCCGCTTTTTTCTCTGGGGCTGGTTTAGCAGCCGGCGCAGGCTTTTGTGAAGCAGTTTGTTCTTCAGATTTTTTTATTGTTTTGTTTTCAGTACCCTCTGGAGCATTCTTCATAAATCTTCCTTTTAGTTGTTTTATTTCCTGGTCATCCAACGCACTCATATGATTTTTTACATCATAACCAAGTGAGTTGGCAGAATCTATTAAATCTTTTGTGGGAACATGTAATTCTTTTGCAAGTTCATGGATTCGGGTTTTAGACATTGCGTCACCTCCGGTAATAGAGCGTCAATTTTGGCAATTAATGCCCGTGAAAATTTTTTGTTCGTTATACCGAACAATCCATAGCCAGCTTTGCCGATTGCACATGACAAAGCCTCCTTATTAGAAAATATTCTATATGCCGCACCTTCGGATTCACATAACCTCACCATTTTAGCTATAGTCGATTCATTCATATCTTCAGCTATGATCAGTAAAGTAACTTTTCCGCTCTTAATTCCCTGTTCGCAAAGGGTTGCTCCCGGTACCAATTGACCGGCTTTCCTCGCGAATCCTAAAAGGGATAAACCATTATTCATGG
>CAYLNI010000163.1:0-6844 GCA_964384705.1 uncultured Fusibacter sp. | reverse complement strand
CGACACTTGGATTCAAGCTATGTCAGCCATCGTGGATTCATAGATTTTGCAAAATCCATAGCGACCGAAAAAGGGATCAAAGTTCAATCAGCAGTTAGACGCAAAGGCGGTACCAATGCTGGTAGAATTCACATGCAAGGCAAAGCTGTTCCCGTTTTAGTGCTTGGCGTTCCTGCACGCTATGTTCACACACATTACAACTACAGCGCTTTGGAAGATGTTGAATCAGCTGTTTCACTTGCTGTTGAAGTCATCAAATCACTCAAATTAGACGCACTAGACATGCAGTATTAGTGCGAATGTCTGTGATGTAAATCCGGCATGTGCTTGTGCACGTGTTCAACACCTTCATGAACATGTTCGTGACTGTGTTCATCGCTAGGTTCGTGTTCGTGTCCTTGTTCACCTATAGTCTCATATTCATGTGTATGGCCATGATGCCCGTCATCATGGCTATGTTTATGTTCATGTCTTGTCTTTTCATGCACGTGTTTGTGTGCATGATCTTCTGAAACGGCAAAATAAGTACCTAACAACATAATACCTAAAGATAAGAGGAATGTATTCGTGATGCTTTCCCTTAATACAATCCAAGAGACAATGACGCCTATAAATGGCGCAGCCGCATAATAGGCACTTGTTCGCGCTGCACCGAGTGCCCTTTGCGCTTTGATGTAAAAATAGATACTTAGACCATAAGCGATAAAACCGAGTAAAAGCGCAATCCCAATATACATAAGACTGCCACTCATGTCCTTTCTATAAATCGTAATCAAAAGTGCACCAAGACCGGAACCGAAGCCTTTGACGACGACGATTTGAAGGGGATCTTTAAGCGATAACATACGGGTGCAGTTGTTTTCAAAGCCCCAGCAGATACATGCGAGCAAGACAAATAGTGAGCCTACTGAAAATGAGAGACTGCCAAAGTCATCGACTGAGAGTATCACACTCGATAGCGTTATTAGAGCGATAGCAACCCACATGCGCTTGCCAACCGCTTCATTAAAAATAAACAGAGCAATCATGGATGTTGCAACAATCTCAAAATTGTTCAAGAGCGATGCCGTCGAAGACGTCGTCAAAGTTAGGCCCAACATCAAAAAGATTGGCGCAGCGATATCCAGTAGGATCATACTGATCACATAGGGTAACTCTTTTCGCGTCATACGTGCTTCGAGCCTTTCACGTTTAAATATAATTTTGACCACATTGACTAAAAGCATGCCAAACCCAGCACCTAAATATAGCAAAGCTGCCATGAGTGTCGGTGATAGCTGGGCGAGCAACAATTTTGATACTGGCGCACTGATGCCATATAAGGAAGCTGCCAAAATGGCAAGGCCTATCGCTCTTTTTTCCACAAATACCTCCAAAAAAACGCCTAAATTAGGCGTCTTATTTTGTATTCTATATTTTCAAAAGTTTCGTTCAGTCATCAATATATTCTGTCTCACAGTAATTTTAACTTTTTCGATGCGCTTGTCCTTAACTTCCTTGATATCGAAAATCAAGTGGTCGTATTCGATGACCTTTTCTTCCCCTTCTTGAGGGATATGCCCAAGTAGACCGGTCAGAAAACCACCTAATGTGTCATAGTCTTCGTACACTTCTTCAAGTGATACGTTGAAAAGTTCCTCAAGATCGCTAATTGGTAAAATCCCTTTCGCATAATAATTTAGGGCATCTATTTTTTGAAGAATTGGGTCGTCTTCGTCGTACTCATCGTCGATGTCCCCCATGACTTCTTCAATTAAATCTTCGATTGTTACAATGCCTGAAAAGCCACCGTACTCATCTACTAAGATTGCGATGTGTTTCTTTTTGCCTTGCAGCTCTTTAAAGAGTTCGTCTATATTTTTGCGTTCAGGTACGAAATAGGGCGTGTGAATGATGGTTCTGATGTCCACATTCTCAAAACCTTTTTTTCGTGCTTCTGCCATAAAATCTTTCATGTATAATATACCAATTATGTTATCCGAATTGCCATCATAGACCGGAATTCTTGAATACCGTTCTTCAATTAGCTGGTCGAGATAGTCTGTAAGCGGCTTGTTAATATCTATCACATAAACATTTGTTCGCGGTGTCATAACTTCAACGGCAAGCTTATCATCAAATTCAAAGATGCTGTTGATCATAGCTTTTTCAGATTCGTTGATAGAACCGTGCTCTTGTCCTGCTTCCACCATGCTTCTGATCTCTTCTCTCGAGATGATATCTTCTTCACTTTTAGAGAGTCTAAAAAGTCTTGAAAGCAAGTTGGTTGAACCGGACAGTATCCAAACAAATGGCGCCGTTACTTTTGAGATAAATAGGATGGGTTTTACGCTACTCATCGCAATTTTCTCCGCTTTTCGAAGCGCTATTCGCTTAGGAAAGAGCTCACCAAAAACTAAGACAAAATACGACAACGTGATCGTAATCAAAACCAATGATATCTTTTCTGCATAAGGCACGTTAAATTTACTTAAGTATAATCCCAAATCATCTGATAAACCGGTTGCTGCTGTCGCACTGGAGAAAAATCCCGCCAACGTGATACCAACTTGTATGGTTGATAAAAACTTAGTTGGTTCTTCAAGTAGTGTTTCAACGAGTTTAGCCCTTTTGTTGCCATCTTCCGCCAGCAGTTTTATACGCGTTTTGTTGACTGAAGCAACGGCCATCTCAGCCGAAGAAAAAAATGCGTTAATGAGTGTCAATACGACTATTAAAATCAGTTGCGAAACGATATTCGCAGGTCCAGGGTCCGATTCCATGATCAGAGGCCTCCTCAATTTCTTTATTCATTATCAATATTACCACAAAATAAGGAAATCTTCAAATAGAGCCATAATAAAAGCACGAACAGAAAGTTTGCCTTCCGTTCGTGCCTAGTTAATCAGACTTTGTTGTTTGCACCGCCTGGTTTTTGATTCTTCTTAGGTTTAGAGCTTATGCCTTTACCTTTCTCTGGTCGAAAACCGCCTTGCTGTTGCTGTTGCTCTTTTTTCTTTTCTAAAAGCTTTTTCATCATTTCCATATTTTTCTCTGACATGGCCATTCTCCTTTCTGATCATCCTAATACTATTTTATAGTATTTTTGGTAAAAAGAAAATGACTAGTTGGAATATTTTACTGCAGCTTCCCCTACAGTCACTGTTAAATCGATATTGAATGTGCTTTCATCACCATCAATCGTATAAATGCTTTTTGATTTTGAAAATGGCATATCATCAATTTCAAGTTTCGAAGTAAATTCTGTCGTATTTGCTTCAAGGACAATTTCATGCTTTCTTGGTACAAATAAATCCATATCACCGACACTTGATGCTGCCATGATCGTAACGGACTCATCATACGCACCATCAAAATCAAGAGTGATACACTCTTTCCCTACACGACGCTCACATCTGATTTTGCTTCAACTTCCATTGCAGTTTCAAATGAACCGTTCAAATTGATATCAATTTCACCAGTTGCAGTATTTGTCACGATTTGCTCCAGGGCGTTCATATCCCCATTTAACGTTGTACGAATATCGCCAACATCAGATGTTGCCTTTATGTAGCTCAATTTCGTTTGATCTTGGTTTGCAGTTAAATCAATGTCACCAACATTAGTGCTCGCATCGATCTCCAATACCGTTAAACTGTCCAAATCAATCATGAGATCGCCTACGTCACCGTTGCTGTGAATCACAACCTCAATATCTTCAGGTACCAAAATCACCGTTTTACTCGTTTGAGAGCCGGATATCAGTTTAGGATTTTCTTCATTTTTAAAGGTTAACGTGATTTTATCGCCATTGTCTTCTTTAGTCAGACTAGCCAATAGTTCAATCTTGTTGGCTTTCTGCGAATATTTCAGTGTATCGCCATTGGTTGCTTCGATCGTTACACCCGAAACAGATAAATCAACGTTGAGTTCAAGTGTTTTATAATTTGATAAATCCTCATTGAAACTTACGCTTTCATCCATCTCGTTGTCTAAAAACGAAAAACCTTCCCCATCGTTTTTATTCCAGAATGTACACGCTGAAACCGAGAAGGCGACAGCGATGATCGTTATTGTCAAAAGTATTCTTTTCATAATGGTATCTCCTCATATAATGTGTTAATCTTATTATGCATACCAATGATTAGTAAAAGGTTAAAGAATCCTTAATTTTAAATATGACTTTTATAGTAAAGGGGTTAGTTTTATGAAAAAAAACGCAATTAGGCAGCTTATAGCAATCATGTTCACACTTGTTTTACTATTAAGCCTTACGACGGGGTGCTTCAACGATTCAAAACCTTCTGACCAAGTTTCAGGAACTACTGATGTCACAGCAACTGCTCCTACTCCTGAGGGCATAACGACTGGAGGCGTAAGTGAGGGCATAACGACTGAAGACGCAACAGAGAGCACAACAGAAATAAATCAGGCTCTACTCGAGGCAAATATCAAGAACTGGAAACTCGGTAATGAACTGATTTTTTATGCTGGAAGCAACCGCTCTTACGACTGGTATCTAGATCAAGCACATACAGGAGAACACTCAAACAATAATTGCGGGCCAACTTCGGTCGTAATGGCTGCCAAATGGGCTGATGAATCGTTTGATGGCACACCAGAAGACGCGAGGGAATCATTTCGACCAGACGGTGGCTGGTGGTATGGCGACGATATTGAAGGCAGTCTAAAATTATATAATGTCGACTATGACACCGTCATGATTGAGGATGCCTACACACTCAAAAGCATCATCGATTCGGGAAAAATCGCAATCATCAACAACAGCATGGGCTATATCACACGTGAAACCGATGCAGAGGCACATACAAACCGTTTTTACGACTTTGATAGCGGCCATTATTTAATTCTTAAGGGCTATGCCCAAGTCGACCAAACCACCTATTTTGAATTTTATGACCCAAACAACTGGGATATGACCTATGTAGATGGGACGCCAATGGGTAAGGATCGCTACTACGAATCGTCCGTTCTCATGGACTCCATCAATAATTGGTACCCTTACGCCATCGTCATCAACCCATCAAATTGACAATTTGGCTATAGAATAAATGCAATCAATCTCAACACTTCAAAATAATCATCCGTTTCGAATTTCAGTGTATGTGAACCGACCCTTTCAACACCTGGATAAAAGGATTTGCGCATCGCATAGGTGTGTTCCTTATAGGTGACCTCGACTTCAAAATGTTTCGGAAGCGCAATTTTCGCAGCATTCAAATCACCTCTCAAAGCAGTCTCTGACTGCTTTTTTATTTGCTTAAGTGCCAGATTCGGCGAAAGATTGATTGTCGTTCCCCCAAAGCCTTCTTTTACCGCTACGGTAGATATCTTTGGATGTTGCAATTGCGCGGCATCACAAAGATCTTTATCTCCTGATACGAACACAGTGGGAACGCCTTCCCTTGCTGCTGCATAGCTATAGATCATGAATTCACTGGCATAGTCGCCGTTTATTTTGATCGTCCAAGGATTACCTGTCATCGTATGCGATAAGGGATTGCCAACGATGCCTGCCGCTGAATGATAACCGACAAACAATATGGCGTCAAATGAAGCATCGATGCCATCAACCATAGAATATGGGTGGCCACTCCAACATTTTATTAGCTTAACGTGTTCTGGCAACTGCGTAATATCTATATTCGTCGCCGAACTATGTGAATCTTTAACGACGATTTCAGTTGCCCCTGCAGCTGTTGCCCCTTCAATCGCAGCTAAGACTTCTCGTGTCATTTGCTGAGCAAATCTCGCATAAAACGGACTCTTGTTGTCACATTCTTCCCAAGTTGTCGTTCCTGTCACACCTTCCATATCGGCACTGATAAATACTTTCATTTTGAACCTCCATCTTTTTTAGAATCCTCTTCTCGTTTAGAATCCTCATCTCTTCTAGAATCCTCATCTTTTTTAATTGCGTACATGAGTTCAAATAGCTTCGTGGTAGCATTCGGATAGTTTTTCAAAAGTCGCGTTTGATTCTTGAACTTACTCAACAGATCGCCAAAATGCGTCAGTGAACGGTCACTCTCATCTAGCCAGCTCTTCCATTTCGCTACCATGTCGTCCAAAAATTCACCAAAATATTGAAAGCCTTCATACTTTCTATATTGCGCACGCGTTTTTAGCGTTTCCTTTGTTTCGGCTATTTTGTGCGCAAAATTCTGCCTTTGTACCAGTATATTTTCAGTGACATTCTCAGACAACGATTCGAAGTTGTCACCAAGCTGTTCAATTTTCATCGCAAGTTGTGAGACGACCTCTTCTGAAGCATTATGCAGCTTGATAACGACATTTCTGAGGTTGATGAGTTCAAATATCGTAACCCCTGCATCAACGACGATAAGGCCATAAACAAACCCCATAACTGTATTGAAAAAAGGCCCCTGTAATGCTTGAAACAACTGAAGAACTGGGCCATTTACAAAACGCCATAAAACGAAACCACCAAGCCCCCAAAATAAAGAAGCATCCAGTGCAATTCGCCCTTCAAAATTGAATCGATGGTTTGAATAGTTCCACCATCTCGTTTTAAAGAGCAGCTCCATAGTCAATGAGGTCACATATTCCCAAACAGTTGCTATAAGTGCGACATACGCCATAACAATCAGTGTATTGACGATCGGGTGAAACGTCAGGTATGCATCTATCAAAGCCATTGAGAGCATGACCGTTGTTACAGCAAAACCGTAAATAGGAATAATTGGGCCTCTTAAAAAACCACGATTGATAAACTTTTTTTCCTTGAAGGATACGAAAGGCGTTTCCCATAACCATCCAATAAATGAGTAGATTAAAAACAGCCATGCGATTTCAGCTACGCTATAATTCATAGAAGCACTCC
>CAYLNI010000162.1:5402-6864 GCA_964384705.1 uncultured Fusibacter sp. | reverse complement strand
AAATTGAATTAACTTTATAGTAACACAACTTTACCCCTTTTTCAATCGCGAAAATATCCATAAAAGAGGCAATTGTACATTTATTCTACAGGATCTATCTTTTCTAGAATCTCCTCTGATGACAGCCACGCAGAAGCATCAAAGCGCTTGAGTAGGTAAAGAGAATTTGGATCTTTAGTGATCATGTTCATGCCTTCATCAACGGTTACCGATCCAAGAAAACCGTTTTCCCGAATCAAGCCTTCCGTATGGGCATTGTAATAGCCATATGGGTAGGTGAAAATAAAAGGTCTAATTTCAAGCTTTTCACTCATGGCTGTTTGCATTGTATTAAGGTCCGATTGGATGAGTTTTAAGTAATCAAGCGTCGCTTCACCTGACTTTTGAAGAATTCCCAATCTAGCATCTTTATCGGTCTGCACATCGTGAAGTCCAAAGGAATGCGTTTGAAATTCTATGATGCCCGAATCAGCCATTTCTTTTGCTTGTTCCCAAGTAAAATGTGGGATGATTGCTCTCTTATTGACGGAATCATAATCTAGGCCAACAGACCAACCAATCATAGATATGACCGCTTTCATATCCCGTGCTTTAAGCAAAGGATAAGCAATTTCATAATTGCTGAGATACCCGTCGTCAAATGTGATGATCAGTGGCTTATCAGGTAAAGGGATATCGTCATAAACGTAGCTGATCAAGTCGACATATTGGATGGTTGTAAAACCAGCCAGTTTATAGGCATCAAGGTCCGCTTCAAATTTTTCAGCGGTTATATTGTTTGAACTGTCCGCATCATCGATGAGATGATGATACATGACGATGGGAACCTCTACAGGTGCAACCTCTTCAAAAGTGACACGTCTTGATAACATGGAAGCAAGTCGCGCTTCAACGTTCTCAGAAGTCGTCAAATGGCCAAAATCAGATACTGGAATTTCTTCATTATCGAACATCTTTTGAATCATCAAATCGCCAAGGAAGTTTCTATAATGCATTTTGTCATAAAAATTACGCGCATCATATGAAAGGCTATTGTAGCCCGTAAAGTCCCAAAAGTCGGTGACACTAGCAATCCCACGCCACAATTTCTGTATGTCTTCCGTAGCATAACGGTCCATCTCTTTGTAGTAAGTCGGTGCTGCGACAAACGTAAATTGAATGCCTCGTTCTTCTAGATACGTTTTGATTCGCTCTAGTGCTACAACGTTATCATCAATCGCTGTTCCGTGGAGCGCCCAGAGCGGTTCATTGAAATCGGGGTACTTAACTAAGAATTCTTCTAACGTACCTAGCTCTTCAGAATCTCTCACGCCTTTATTATAGACACCTGTTTCTGGTATAAAAGTTGAATATGCCAGAGGGTCAAATCCCCTTCGAACAAGCCCTTCAATTTTTTTGAAGGCATGCTCCAAGTTGAGCGTCAAATACTTGGTATAATACTTAAAGTCATTACCAGAAATGA
>CAYLNI010000162.1:4553-5380 GCA_964384705.1 uncultured Fusibacter sp. | reverse complement strand
AGAAATGACTTTTTCACTCATCTCCGTGTTGATATTTCTCGGGCTTTGATCATAGTGATCAATTTCCTGCATGCTCATGTGAAGAACGATGTTTTTAACTTCATAATTTTCAACCAGATATTGAATGGTCTTTTCATAGTCGTAAAAATCACCGCCATACATCAGCATATTATAAAAGGAAGCCCCTTCAAAATACTGGTTTAATAGCGCTGGTGACAACGAACTTGATTTAGACCCTCCAATTATATAGGAATCATAGGCTTCATGATGTTCTTCAAGATAGGCTATTTTTGCAACCCTTGGGTTGTTGTTCATATTGTAGGCATAGAAATCCAAAAATTTGTCCCCAAAGACGCCAAAAGGATCTACGATAAAATTGAAGCCAAATAAAAGGATACAGCTCACGAGTGCTGCTATTATGACATATTTGAACCATTTGATGGGTTTCATAAACACCTCTTAACTAGAATTGGAAATATAAAAAGTCAGCGACATTAGACATTTGAAATATTGAAAGCATCAGTAAAATGCCTGTGATAATCGCATATTTTTTTGAAAATGTAAAATTCTCAGTAATTTGGGTCGTATTCTTCATAAAGAACACAATGATAAGACCCACGGCAAGTACGCTCATGACATAGGCGTTTGTAACCATAAAATCAAGCCCATCCATTAGAATGGCGCTTTTGGCCCAACCATTGAATACACTTAAGTCAATCATCTTCTTCATGACATATAGCGCTTCTGACGTGCTACTTGAGACAAATATGACTCGGGTTCCTAGAATGCCAATAAAAGTTAGAGCCCATGCGAATGAATAATGAAAT
>CAYLNI010000162.1:0-4493 GCA_964384705.1 uncultured Fusibacter sp. | reverse complement strand
TGATTACACCCCATAAGACAAAGCGCCATCCAGCGCCGTGCCAAAAGCCCGAAACGAGGAATGTAAGCATAACTGCTGAATAAAAGCGCATCGATCCATCGCCCTTTTTGAAAACAGATCTAAAGATATAATCCGACAAAAATTTTGAAAGTGAAATATGCCAACGCCTCCAATAATCTCTAAAATTGCGAGATTTATAAGGTGAGTTGAAGTTTTGTGGCAAGTGTATATTGAACAATAAACCAAGTCCAATTGCCATGTCTGCGTAGCCTGACAGATCGAAGTAATAGGAAATGGTATAAGCTAAAACCGAGGCATTCGCCTGAAAAAAGCCCGCGTTATAAACATCTGCAAAAAATGTTTGCGCAAAACCAGTTAATGGATCGGCTAGCATAACTTTCTTTGCACAACCAATTGAAAAGATAAAGAGCCCAAGCATAATATGATTCATGTTGAACTTCAAATTTTCTTTATTCTCAAATTGTGGCACGATGTCGCCATGATGTATGATTGGTCCGACGATCAGTTGAGGGAAAAAAGTGATGAACAAGAGATAATTCACCATTGAATATTCCTTGGTCTCTCCTCTATAACAATCTACGATGTACGCGATGAGTTGAAAAGTAAAAAAGGAAATGCCAATAGGTAAAGCGATTTGCAATAAATCAAAGCCTGTCGAAAACAGTGCGTTGACATTTTCGAGAAAAAAATCAACATATTTAAAATAACCGAGTAAAGCTATATTTTCAAATAATCCAATTGCAAAGAAAAGCTTCTTCAAGCCATGTGATTTTTGCCTAATAATGGCCGTGCCAATGATGTAGTTGAAAAAAACAGTGAAGATGAAAAATGGTAAAAAGCTCTTGCTGCCTTGGGCATAGAAATAGAATGAAGACAACACCAGCCAATATTTTGCTAGCGTTTGCTTGTTAACGAGGTTTAGAAGATAATACCCTGAAAATACAATTGCTAAAAAACCTAAAAAGCTATATGAAGAAAATATCATGTAAAATCACCTTTCTATAATACGTGTTTTATATTTCATCAGAAAAAATACAGCTTTTATGCTGTATTATAAGTAGAATTCCACTTTTATGACTTTTCCAATGACTTTTATATTTTTTACATCGACTTCCGTTTCAGGTTCAGAAGGGCCTCTAGAGAACAAGACTTTATTGTTTTGGCTTTTGATCAATTGTCTTATCATCTTCTTTTGGCCAAATTCAAAATAGTAAATGCCTTGAGATTGAATTTCTCCCATCAAATGAATGGTCAAGATATCCCCTTTTGCAATACGAAGTTTCGGCATATCTGAATCCGTCACTTTTACAAATCCGATTTTTTCATGATGTACACCTTCTATTTTTTTGCCTATAATCGAAAGCTCTTTTGACGCGACGACATTGCCACGGACCTCTTCAATCACAGGAAAATTCTTGATGACACCTGATAGCGCACCTGACCAAGCATCATTCGGTGTGATGCCTAAATCTGCCGATTTTGATTGCACTGGCTTTGCAACAGGTTTTATAAGGGCTGGTTCAGCCTTCGTTTCGGGTACATCTTGGAAAAAATCAACTTTTTCACCTAAAATTTTTAAGATGTCCTCTGCAATCTTCTCATTGATTACTTTTTTGCCTGATTCTATTTGAAGGATATAATTTATATTCTGTCCACACGCCTGTGCCAACTCTTTTTCGCTCATCTTAGCCTTTAAACGCGCTTCTTTGATCTTAATAGCCAATCTGTTCATTGTACACCTCACTTAGATTAATGGGCATTGCAAGGATTACTGCAACCTATTATATGATAGTATAATCTAACGTATTTTACAATTAAATTAGGATTAAATTAGCTTGACAAGTATACCCCACGGGGGTATTATAGTGTTAGGGATACCCCTTGGGGGTATACTAGATAATTGATTTTGTAACTTATAAGGTAATTATGAAATTTCTATAATTGAGGAAATTGCATATTTTTTTATTAGAACATATCACAATAGGAGATGCTATGAAAACAGAAGTTTATCAAATCGGCGGAATGACATGTGCTTCCTGCTCCAGCGCTGTAGAACGCGTGACAAACAAATTAGAAGGCGTAGACCATTCGACAGTCAACCTCTCAACAGAAAAAATGACGATTACTTATGATGAAGGCTTAGTTAGTGAGGATCGCATCATCGAAGTCGTTAAGAAAGCTGGCTATGAAGCTGCTTTAGAGAAACATGAGAAGACGATTTCCATGCCTATTGAGGGTATGACTTGTGCCTCTTGTAGCCAAGCGATAGAAAGAAAACTCGGCAAACAAGATGGCATCTCAAAAATATCGGTGAATCTTGCTACCGAGATGGCACAGATAGTCTATAACCCGGATAAAGTGAGACTCTCAGAAATCAAGCAACAAATCACCAAATTGGGTTATACACCAAAAGAGATCGAAGTAAAACGCAATGTCGATGAAGACCGCATAAAAAAAGAAAAAGAAATCAAAGTGATGAAGCAGAAGCTGACTTTAGCTGCCATCTTCACATTGCCATTATTCTATATCGCGATGGTCCCTATGCTCTCATTTATCAATTTGCCCTTCCCTATGATTTTATCGCCTATGAACTATCCACTTAATTTCGCAATCGTTCAAATGATCTTGATTCTTCCAGTAGTGTGGGCAGGTAGAAAATTCTATACAGTCGGTTATAAGCAAATTTGGCATCGATCACCTAATATGGACTCGCTAATTGCTATCGGCACATCTGCTGCACTTCTCTACAGCTATTTCTCAGTCTATCAAATATTGACCGGTGATCATATGGCTGCTGAGCACATGTATTTTGAAACTGCTGGTGTTATTATCACGCTGATCTTACTCGGAAAGACACTAGAAACCATTTCAAAAGGCAAAACATCTGAAGCGATCAAAAAACTAATCGGTTTAACACCAAAAACAGCCATCGTTTTAAATGGCGATCCAGAAATTGAAATGCCTGTTGAAGAAATTGAAATTGGCGATATCGTCATCGTAAAACCGGGTGGCAAAATTGCAGTAGACGGTACTGTCGTTGATGGCTACTCTACTGTCGATGAATCCATGCTAACTGGTGAAAGTATGCCTGTCGATAAAAAAATTGACGATTCTGTATTTGGCGCAAGTATCAATAAAACTGGTATTCTAAAATATAAAGCGACAAAAGTCGGCGATGAAACAGCACTTGCACAAATTATCAAACTCGTTGAACAAGCACAAGGTAGTAAAGCCCCTATCGCTCGTATGGCCGACATCATCTCAGGTTACTTTGTCCCTATCGTCTTTGTCATTGCAACGCTTACAGCACTTGCTTGGCTGATCTCGGGACAGGATATCATCTTTACACTTAAAGTTTTCATCGCTATACTTGTAATTGCTTGTCCATGTGCACTTGGACTTGCTACACCAACTGCGATTATGGTTGGTACGGGTAAAGGCGCAGAACTAGGCATCCTTGTAAAAAGCGGCGAAGCCCTTGAAACAGCTCATATAATCGACACTATAATCTTTGATAAAACGGGCACACTCACAAAAGGCAAACCTGAAGTGACCAATGTAATCGCATTTGAGCCTTTCACTGAAGCTGAAGTATTAAAAATGGCCTATTCTGCTGAATACGGCAGTGAGCATCCACTTGCACTTGCTATCGTAAAGAAAGGTCAAGAGGCCAATCTTGAGCGTATCGAACTTTCAAAATTTGAAGAGATACCTGGTCATGGTCTTCAAGCTACTGCTGATGGAAAAGTCATCTCTCTAGGCAATATCAAACTTATGAAAATGAACCAAATCGCTTATGAGCATGGATTAGACAGCTTTAACGCTACTGCTGAAGAAGGTAAAACACCTATGTTCTTAGCGATCGACAACCAACTCGCTGGCATCATCGCAGCTGCCGATGTCTTAAAAGACAACAGCATCGAAGCGATCAAGAGACTCCATAAAATGAACATTAAAACCATCATGATAACAGGTGATCACGAAAAGACAGCACGAGCTATCGCAAAAACAGTAGGTATAGATGACGTCCTTGCAGAAGTTTTACCTGGCGACAAAGCATCTTCCGTCAAATCACTTCAAGAGCAAGGTCGTGTGGTAGCGATGGTAGGCGATGGCATCAACGACGCCCCTGCCCTAGCACAAGCTGATATCGGTATTGCCATCGGTTCAGGAACTGATGTCGCTATGGAATCTGCAGACATCGTTCTCATGAAGAGCGACCTGCTCGACGTTGTCAGCGCCATAGCACTAAGCAGAGCTACAATTCGAAATATCAAGCAAAATCTATTTTGGGCATTTATATACAACATCATCGGTATTCCAGTTGCGGGCGGTCTTTTATACCTCTTCGGTGGACCACTACTAAATCCAGTTATAGCAGCTGGCGCAATGTCCATGAGTTCCGTCTCGGTCTTAACAAATGCCTTGAGATTGAAAACGTTTAAAGTCAAATAAATATGGAATTATGCAAT
>CAYLNI010000161.1:3361-6908 GCA_964384705.1 uncultured Fusibacter sp. | reverse complement strand
TAAATAGTTGACAAATTGGAAATAAATGGATATTATTTACATATGGAAAATAATCCCAATTTGGAGGTAGAGATGAATCAAGTGAGTTTAGTCGGTAGACTGGTTCAAAACCCAGAACTTAAGGTACTTCAGGACGGAAATAGCGTCACAAAATTCAATGTAGCAATTGATCGATATTTAGCGCTTGCACAAAAGGAAGAGAAAAAAAGTGAAGGCAAGGCGACGGCGGATTTCCCAAGGATCATCGTGTGGGGCAAGCAGGCGGAGAACTGCTGCAAATATCTCGTGAAAGGCGCTATGGTTAGCGTCGTTGGCAGAGTAAGCACTTCAGTATTTGAAAATTCTGAAGGGGAAAACGTCTATATGACAGAAATAGTCGGTGAAAGGGTACAATTTTTGGAACCTGCCAACTCGGAACACAGAAAACAAATACCAGTTGAGATCGAAACCGAGTAAATTCGAGTGAATTCGATTGCTTGACTAGGCATCGGGACCTAACTTTCAGACTTTGAAAAGCATATTAGAAATTTTGACTAGCGTTTTACTTCGTTAAACATTATAATATCTTTGTAAGAAAAAAAAAGATGGGTGACTAGATGGCGAAGCGAAAAGTTTCTGAGATTGAAACAGGCATGATTTTGCTTGATGATATTTTTGATGAACATGATATTTTACTGATAGGTTCCGGTACGGAACTCAACTTAAATCATGTTGAGTTTCTCGTTCGTAAAAGGGTGCACGAAGTCAATGTCAGAGTTTTAGGTGAAGATCCTGTAATTACAAATGAAAAAAAAGTAATTGCACTGGAAACAATATCTGATGTTGAAGAGAAATATAAATCAACGGTTGTCCGATTCAAATCAATTTACACTGAGTTTAAACTTGGTCGCGTTCCTGTGTACCAAGAAATAGACGATGCAATAGAACCACTGTATGAAGCGATTTTAAACGATGATCATTTTACTAGAAAAATGTGGCAAATGCACGCTTATGATGATTATACGTTTGATCATTCTGTCCGTGTCTCTATGATTTCTGGGTTGCTTGCAAAATGGTGTGGCCTAAACGCCGTTCAGATCAAAGACGCAGCATTGGCGGGCTTGTTACATGATATTGGCAAATGCAACATTCCGGATCAAATATTGAACAAGCCATCACATTTGACTATTGAAGAGTTTAAAGTCATGAAAACGCATGCTATATTGGGCTACATCTTGATAAAAGACATCCCAAACATTTCGTTTGATGTCCTACAAGGTGTGATGCAGCATCATGAACGTATGGATGGATCGGGTTATCCAAATGGTCTTAAGGGACCAGACATCAATTATCTAGCAAAATTAGTGGCAATTGCAGATGTTTATTGTGCCATGACGCAAGATCGCATCTATAAAGTGGCGATGCACCCATTTGAAACGATGAGTTTCATATTGGAGAAATGTCATAGTTCACTAGATTTTTCAATATCGAAGACATTTTTAGCAAACATTTCCCATTTTTATATTGGTCATATGGTGTCACTTACAAATGGGCAACAGGGCGAAATCATCATGACTTACAAGGATGATCCAGCGAGACCACTTGTTAGAGTCGGCGAGGAATATCTCGACTTACGTAGACATATCGATCTAGAAATTGTATCGATGGTGGAACATAGTAATTAACACAATTAACAACTCAGTGCACTAGGCATAGCGCACTGAGTTTTTTGTTATGGCAAAGGAACATACGTTCCGTCGAAAAGACTTGCATAATGACCATAGCATTTGATATGATAGGGATTGAGAGTAATTTAATAGAGGTGGCAAATGAGTAAAACCAATTATAACAATGAGAGTATTACATCTTTAAAAGGCGCAGACCGCGTTCGAAAAAGACCTTCTGTCATTTTCGGCTCCGATGGGCTTGAAGGATGTCAGCATTCCTTTTTTGAAATATTATCGAATTCAATAGATGAAGCGCGCGGTGGGTACGGTAAAGAGATCGTTGTCATCAGACACAGCGACAACTCGATATCCGTCATCGACGAAGCTCGTGGCATTCCTGTCGATTTCAATCAAAAGGAAGAGAAATACAACTGGGAACTTGTTTTCACTGAACTTTATGCAGGTGGTAAGTACAACAACAATGATTCATCTGTCTACGAATACAGCCTTGGTCTCAATGGGCTTGGACTATGTGCAACGCAATATAGTTCTGAGTTCATGGATGTCATCGTCAAAAGAGATGGCTTCGAATATGAACTACATTTTAAAAAGGGTGAGATGATAGAAGGCGGATTCATAAAAAAGCCGACCAATACAAAGAAAACGGGAACCTCGATCAGATGGCGTCCCGATTTAGCTGTTTTTAAAGAGAATGTTATTCCGCTCGAGTATTTTCAAGATATTATGCGTAAGCAATCCATCGTCAATCCAGGCATCAATTTCATCTTAAAAGATGAAAGCTCTGATATCGCTTTTGAATACAAGTACGATAGAGGCATCATCGATTATGTCGCTGAAATATCTGAAGATAAAAATTTTACAGACGTCATATATTTTGAAGATGAAGGCAGAGGTCGCGATCGCGACGATATGCCTGAATATAAAGTAAAAGCGCAGATGGCTTTTGCATTTAACAACGAAGTCAATCTTCTCGAGTATTTCCATAACTCGAGTTTCCTCGAACATGGTGGCTCCCCCGATCGAGCGGTTAAAAACGCGTTCATCTATGAGCTTGATAAATTTATCAAACAACTTGGCAAATACACAAAAACGGAAAAGAAAATTGCATTCATTGACATACAAGACAGTTTAATACTCGTCACAACGAGTTTTTCTACGATTACGAGCTATGAAAATCAAACGAAAAAATCTATTACCAATAAATTCGTTCAGGATTTCATGACAGATATGATCAAGAAAAACCTTGAAATCTATTTTATAGAAAACAAGGAACACGCTGAGCGCATCGTCGATCAAGTATTGATCAATAAACGTTCAAGAGAGAAAGCAGAAGTGACGAGACTCAATCTCAAAAAGACATTGGGCACAAAGATGGATGTCACAAACCGCGTCAAAAAATTCGTCGATTGTCGTACAAAAGATATAAAGAGACGTGAAGTCTACATACTGGAAGGCGACTCTGCCCTCGGTTCATGTAAACTCGCAAGGGACAGTGAATTCCAAGCACTTATGCCTATACGTGGCAAAATTCTCAACTGTTTAAAAGCTGATTATGAGAAGATATTCCAGTCTGAGATTATTATTGATTTGATAAAAGTTCTTGGATGTGGCGTCGAAATTAAAACAAGGCACAATAAGGATCTAGATACTTTTAATTACGATAACTTCAAATGGGCAAAAATTATCATATGTACCGATGCCGATGTCGATGGTTATCATATTAGAACTATGGTTCTTACAATGATCTATAGACTGATTCCAACGCTTATAGAAAACGGCAATGTCTATATTGCTGAATCACCATTATTTGAAATTACGACGGCGGATGGCCAGACATTTTTTGCCTACAATGAAAAAGAGAAAAACGACTTTGTCAAAAA
>CAYLNI010000161.1:407-3324 GCA_964384705.1 uncultured Fusibacter sp. | reverse complement strand
AACTCAGTAAAAAATATACGATTCAGCGCTCAAAAGGTTTAGGAGAGAATGATCCTGACATGATGTGGCTCACAACGATGTGCCCAACATCAAGAAGATTGATCCGAGTTACACCTGACGAGTTATTTGAAACACAACGCATGTTTGAGATCCTACTCGGCGATGATCTTGATGGAAGAAAAGAATTCATTGAAGATAATGGCGAGCAATATCTAGAACTGCTGGATTTAAGCTAATAATCAGAATTGCTGAGGTGTATGATGAAAGAAAATGAAAAAAGTAAAAGCAAAGGCAAAAGACTCAAAGGTCCTGAAGAAAGCACCGAAATAGCAGGACCACTTTATACCGATCAAATCATAACAGAAACGCTTGAAAAAAATTTCATGCCATATGCGATGAGCGTTATTGTTTCAAGAGCGATTCCTGAAATTGACGGTTTTAAGCCTTCTCATAGAAAAATTTTATATACTATGTACAAAATGAAGTTGCCAAAGGGCGGTCGAACAAAGTCGGCAAACGTCGTCGGTCAAACGATGAAGCTCAATCCGCATGGCGATCTCGCAATATATGGCACTATGGTTAGATTGACCCGTGGCAATGAAGCCATGTTGTTGCCATATATTGATTCAAAAGGTAATTTTGGAAAAGTTACTTCTAGAGATATGAAATTTGCTGCACCAAGATACACAGAAGTAAGATTAGATGACATTTCTGAAGAGCTTTTCATGAATATTGATAAGGAAACCGTCGATTTTGTGGATAACTATGACGGCACAATGAAAGAACCCACACTTCTTCCAGTTACTTTCCCCAATATACTAGCCAATCCCAATAAAGGTATCGCTGTCGGTATGGCCAGCAACTTTCCAAGCTTCAATCTCAAAGAACTCTGTGAAGCGACGATCGCCTTTATCCAAGATCCGGGTGTAGATATCATAGATATTATGCCAGCACCTGATTTTTCAACCGGCGGAGAACTTATATACAACAAACAGGATATGCGCAAGATCTATGATGCTGGGACGGGATCGTTCAAATTAAGGGGAAAAATTGAATTCTCAAAAGAAGACAATATGCTTCTAATTAAGGAGATACCGTATACAACAACTGTTGAGCAGATTATCGAAAAAATTGTCGAGATGATAAAAGCTGGCAGGATCAAAGAAATCAATGACGTTCGCGATGAAACAGATCTTAAGGGTCTGCAAATTGCTATTGACCTGAAAAGAGGCACTGAACATGAAAAATTGATTTCAAAGATTTTCAAATTTACGACTTTGGAAGACAGCTTCTCATGTAATCTGAACCTTCTTATCAACGGCAGACCCAAAGTGCTTGGCGTTAAAGCAATCCTCATGGAATGGTTGATGTTCAGAAGAATTTGTGTCAAACGCAGTACACAATACGATATAGACAGACTCAAAGAAAAATTGCACTTATTGCATGGTTTACAAAAAGTTTTATTGGATATAGATCTTGCGATCAAGATTATCCGAGAGACAGAACTAGACAAGGCTGTACTGCCAAATCTCATGGGTGCGTTCTCAATAGATGATATACAGGCAAATTTCGTAGCGGATATTCGCCTCAGAAATATCAACAAAGAGTACATTCTCAATCGCGTTAAAGAGATTGCAGGCCTTGAAGAAGAACTCAGAAGACTTGAAGACCTTGTCAGCAATGATAAAAAAATTGACAAGGTTATCATCAAAGAACTTCAAGCTATTATCAAAAAGTATGGCAAGCCGCGTATGACGCAGCTTGTTTCAGAGGAAGATATCGTGCAACACGTTTCAGTTGCTCATGTAGAGGATTATAATTTAAGGGTCTTCTTCACGGCACACAACTACTTGAAAAAAGTGACACTCGTTTCATTGCGCTCAAGTGGCGATCATAAGATTAAGGAAGAAGACGAGATCCTTCAAGAGATTGAAGGAACCAATAAAGATGAGATCATCTTCTTTACAAACAAATGCAACGCATACAAAATGAAAATGTACGAGATTGAAGATCACAAAGTGAGTAGCTTAGGCGTATACTTGCCAAACATTCTTGGTCTAGAGCAAGGTGAAGAAGTCCTTTACTGCGTTTTAACCAATGATTTTAAAGGGTTTATGATTTTTGGTTTCGAAAATGGCAAAATTGCAAGAGTGCCTCTAGACGCTTATAAGACCAAGACAAATCGCAAAAAACTGATTAAAGCTTTTTCAGACGAATCCAAAATAGTTAAAATTCACTTCTTTAATGAAGAAGGCGACTTGACTGCCATTCGAGAGTCAAGTAAAGAAATGCGTGCAATCGTATTTAACACGAGTCTAGTCACAGAAAAAATCACGAAAAACACACGTGGCATCCAGGTCTTCAGAATGAAAAAGGGTAGTATCATGTCTGCGCTGATCAAAACGGAGTTTCATCCTTTTGAAGAAATCGACAGATATCGCATAACAGATATCCCTAAATCAGGCGAAGAACTCGATGCACTTGAGAAATTGACTTTTAACAAATGGAATAAACTATAACGTTTAATTTATTGTGTTAACGCGTTCGTCATGGGTATAACCATAGGGATACATTCAAGAACAAGCTCAAGAACAAGCTCAAGAACATGCTGGAGGAGGTCGCATCTATGTGCCAACATTATCAGAACAACAAAAAAATCATTAAATACCTAATCATTATTCTTACGATAGGTTTAATCGTCAAAGTAAGTTATGAACTTAAATGGCTTGATGTGTCTAGTGGTATATTGAAACTAGAAACCAATAAAAAGAAGAGCATCCAGAACATTTCGATGAAATCATTGGCATTTATTGGTCTTATAGGTTGTGAAAACGATTTTGTTTTAAAAATGCAAAATATGGGCTGGTCATTTATTAAGCATTATGGCCGCGGCATGATCTTTGAAAAAGAAGGGTAT
>CAYLNI010000161.1:0-386 GCA_964384705.1 uncultured Fusibacter sp. | reverse complement strand
CCTCATAACAAAGAAGAACTATTTCAACCGTTACCTGTTTTTTGAAGTGACGACACGTGAAATCTTCGATGTAATCTAGAGATAAATCTCTTTATATAAGAGGTTTATCTGATTTATTCTTGAGTCAGTTGTTGGACGATAGAATACGCGCATATGCGTAAACGTTCAAATGACACTGTTTCGTAAGCAAATTAACAATTTAATAATAGAAGAGTTCTTCTATACAGGAGAACTCTTTTTTACTCGCTAGAGTCGTCTGAAAATTGAGAATACACTTTCTTTTATAAGTTGTAAAAAAGTCAGTAAAACGCCTTGACACGCTTTGGGTGAGATGTTATTATAATCAAGTCGCTTCACACAGCAGCACGTCGAGCCACAGCGGCACC